>NZ_JALJXV010000008.1 GCF_024170285.1 Natronocella acetinitrilica | reverse complement strand
GACTCGCTTGGGGATTTGACGCCTGCCGAATACCGGCAGCTAAACGAACCGGAAACCTCTAGTTTCGGATGGGCCTAAACACGGGAAGTCGACAATTACACACACAAGAGGAGAGGCTCTGGCCCATTCGTATGAGATTTAACATAATATACATTACACGCACTAGCGGCTGTGGTCATTCGAGATCCAGCATGGGCACTTACTGTGCTCCGCTACCGCTTACCAACTGCTCCAGGCTTACGAATCCCAGGATGAACAGGATTGGCAGCGCTGAGGTGGCAATGGCGACTGTTAGTGCGAATCGCGGCCAGGATAGCGCGCGGGTTGCGCCATAGGTCAAGGCGATTCCGCCACCGCCGCCGACAATGGTGTTGCCCGGTACATTGAGGAGCACGCCCAGCATCAGAACGCACCCCGTATTCCGGGGTAGTCGCCGTGCTATGGACTGGAGCCACGCCGGCAGGGGTCGCTTTGCCAGGTGAATGCGCGAGACCGGTCGCTTCGACTGCGAGAGGACGCGTCCGACGCCGTAGGCCAGGTTGAGGCCGACAACGGTTGCGACGTAGGCAGTGACTGCCCCAGCGGGACCGAATAACGCCATGAGTAACAGGCCTATTTCCATTGCCGGCACAAATGGAATTGCCAACAGGAACGCGTAGGCGGCGGCTGCCAGAGCGAGGCCCGCTAAAGTGGGTTCCGGCTGCACCATGACCCCTGTCGCACCGACGCCCAGAACGGCTAACGCCAGAAGCGGGAGCCTCGCACGGCGAATAAGGTGCCCTGAAGCAGCAGGCGATTTATCCGTCGCCCCCGGGCCGGGGATCAACGTCCCCGGCCCGACCGCGCTCTGCCGCCGACTAGTTTCTCGGATCATGCTCTTCATGGATGTAATCGATCCCCCACGGACCTTCGCCATGGAGCTGAATGATGGTTTCCTCCTCGGTAAACGCGAACATGGGCTCTCCTGGCGCCATGATCGCGAAGCTGCCGGGGGTAAGCGCCATTGTCGCGTCACGGTCGAAGGTGTCGCCATGAGCGAAATGGAATGTGCCGCTGAGCACCGTGACTCGCTCGTACGCCGGGTGAACATGGGGGTGCACGATGTAGTTTTCGGGCAGACGCAGGCGAATGGTGAAAGGCGCCTCCTCAGCCAGATTTCCCTCGATGATCGTGATCTTCGCATCGCCCTCCATTGAGGCCACCGAGCCCCAGTCGAGTTGATCTGGTGTCACCATGATGTGGCCACCCTGCCCCGGCGTGTAGTGGTGATTATCCGAGGCAGCAGCCGTGAAGAGCGCTGAACTGGCGATCCCGAGGAGGGTTGCGTGAGTGCAGAAAGTCTTCAGTTTCATGACCGTTTCTCCTGGTGTTCTCTAGATCAGGCGTCCTTGACGGCGCAGAGGTTGACGCTCTTGACGCCATAGGTCTTGGCTGCACCACGCGCAGAGTCCGTCAGGAACGCGTACTGTGGATTCGTCCTTACCTGGACGACCCGCAAGCCGGCCGCCTCGATGGCCGCCTGGTAGTCGTCCTCCTGCATGGCTCCGCCGATGCAGGCAGCCCAGAGTGTTGCGTTACAGGTAACGTCAGATGGCAGCGGCTTCTCGGTGACGATATCGGAGAGCGAAAGCCTCCCTCCTGGCCGCAATACCCGCGCCACCTCCCTGAAAACCCAGCCTTTATCTGGAGACAGATTGATCACACCGTTGCTGATGACAACATCCACCGTGGCATCGGCGATTGGTGGAGACTCGATGTATCCGGCATGGAAATGGACGTTGGCGAATCCCGCTTTCACTGCAAGGTCGCTCGCCTTTTTGCGTTGCGCCTCCGTCATGTCGACGCCATGCACTAGCCCGTCCGGGCCAGCGCGTAGGGCCGCCATGAAAGCATCCGTGCCGGAGCCGCTGCCCAGATCAAGCACCGTCGCCCCTTCGCGGATATCCGCTAGTAGCAGCGGGCAGCCTACGCCGGCGAACGAGTCCACCGCCTCTGTCGGTATGCGGTCGAGTTCGCTGGCCGCGTAGCCGAGACTCTCGGTCAGGCTACGTCCCATGGCAAAGTGGAAGTCGCCGTGCGGGTTGTTGGCAACATCCTCGTACATCTGCTTGACCTTCGATTCCAGCTCTATGGTGTTGACGGCTGCTGGTACCGCGCTTGCTGTGGTATTCATGCCTGTCACTCCTCCTTGCTCACGCATTACCCACACATGGATGCGGGGTATCGCCAGGACGCATGACGGCCTTCAATTGTTCCCGGCGGAGTCCTCGCCGAAGACTGAATAATTGGAAGCGGCCGCCGATATGGCCCAGACTTTCAGGTGCCGGTGTCGCCAGGTGGCATCAAGAAAGGGCTGCAACCAGGTGGATCTATGCGCCCTACTTCGGAAAAAAATTGCGAGCGCATGCGTCGGCGGGAACGCTTTGAGCGTGTCGTCACCGAGCTGATGGACAGGCTCTACGGAACTGCCCTGCGGTTAACGCGTAATGCCGATGAAGCCGAGGAGATCGTTGCCGAGTCGGTATCCCGTGCCTGGTCAGCGTTGGATAGCCTTGAGGATCTGGATCGCCTGGACGCTTGGCTTTTTCGCATCCTCAACACCACATTCATCAGCGCCTGGCGGCGCAAACAGACCCGGAACCGTGTAGAAACCCCAATTGACGTGCCCGAAGCCGGCATGGACGATGGGGATGAGAAAGACTTCTCACTCTTCGAGAAACTCCACCAACCCTTTCTGCTGTGGTGGGGCTCCGCCGAAGACGTGGCGCTGAACGATTTGCTGCGTGAGGATCTGCAACAGGCAATTGATGACCTGCCGGACGCGTTCCGCATCGTTATTGTCCTGGTGGAGATCCAGGGCTATACCTATCAGGAGGTTGCCGAGTTGCTGGAGATTCCGCTGGGAACCGTCAGGTCCAGACTTTCCCGTGCGCGAGGCATGCTGCAGCGAACGCTCTGGCAGCTAGCTCAGGAGGCAGGCCTGTCCGTCGCGAGCCCCGATGGTGGCTCATCTCCGTCGGGAGGTCGTCAATGAGCCGGCGCGAACTCAGTTGCGAAGAAGTCGTGCGGCAATTGCTAGAGTATCTGGACCAGGAGCTGGATGCTCAGAGCAGCGCCGATATCGAACACCACCTGAAGCGCTGCCGCGACTGTTTCACGCGTGCAGAGTTCGAGAAAAAGTTACGCTCGAGGGTCACGGACGCAGCCAGCGAGAGAGCGCCCGAACAACTGCAGGAGAGAATCAAACGAATTCTCGAGAATTTCTGACTTCGACCCGGACCCCACTCGAAGTCGTTGATCGAAAAACTCAGGGACTGGACGACATTGCCACGGGAGAAGGCAAATGGTCGCTATTCTCGGATACTCACGCGAGCAGATCGCCGGGGCCGTTAGGCAGATGTACGGACGTGTTGCCCGCCAACCCACGGCCGGGTTTCACTTTCCCGTAGGCCGTGATGCGGCGGTCGCCCTTGGTTACGAACGGGAACAATTGGACAACCTCCCCGACGCCACTTTGGCGGCGTTCGCCGGTGTCGGCCATCCGTTCGTCGCAGATCGGATCCAGGAGGGGGACACCGTTCTGGATATCGGCGCAGGCGCCGGTGTCGACGCTCTCATCGCCAGCCGTCTGGTCGGCCCCCGCGGCCGCGTCATCGCCGTGGATCTGACACCCGAGATGTCGCGGAAGCTGTCTCATGTGGCCTCTGCAAACGGATACGACAACGTCTCCGCGATCGAGGGGTCTGCCGAGCAGCTGCCCGTGCGCGACAGCAGCATCGACGTGATCACCAGCAATGGAGCGCTGAATCTCGTTCCCGACAAACGCCGGGCGGTACGTGAAATGTTCAGGGCTCTACGACCCGGTGGAACCTTGCAACTGGCCGACGTTGTCATCCGACGCCCCGTCACCGTGGATTGCGACAGCGACCCTCGCCTCTGGGTGGAGTGCGTCGTTGGCGCCACCGTTGACGAAGAACTCCTCGATCTTTTGGTTGATGAGGGCTTCGCAAGCCCCGAAGTGCTGTACCGACATGACTATTTTGCCCTGAGCCCCAGTGCGCAGACGCGGGAGATTGCCGCAAGCTTTGACGCACACTCCCTGGCCTTGCGAGTTGACCGTGACCAAACGCCCCTGCCTGCGGCGACCCATTGGTGGCGCCGAGTCAACCCAATGCGGCTGTTGCGCCTCTTCTGGAGAAGAGGCGCGGCGGGCCTCGCGAGCCTCGGCCTCGCATTGTTCACTTGCTATGGCCTGCTTGCCGCTTTCGCGCTTCTGCCCCTGCTGGGGCTGAATATGGCACTCGATGACGGCCTATGGGCCGGTGGCATCCTTGTCTTCACCTGGCTTGCAGTTGCCGCCGTGACGGCAGGTGTGCGACAGCATCAATCTTATCTGCCCTTGGGGCTGGCTTCTCTTGGTGCCTCGGTTGTCAGTTATGCCCTGCTGGTCAACTACAACATGCTTGTCGAGATCAGCGGATTCGCTCTGCTTGCCGCCGGCGTCGCGTTCGACTGGCATTGGCGACGACGCCGGCAGCGGGAAGTGCTGGGAATCGACTCCGCTGCTAACTTGTCCCGCGTTGATCCAGATTAACCGCCCCGAGTCGACTCTGGTTTAGCGTGCTTGGTAGCCCATACAGCCACACGGCCGGAGGCCTGCCATGCTGACCTACGAAGACTGTCTCGGGATGAGTGAACTCACGGAAGAGGAAATCGACGCGATCGCCGAGCATGAGCACTGTGACAGCATCATCGCTCTGGAGATGGGAAACTATCTGATGCATGCACCAGATGGCTCACCACGAATCCGGCGGATGATTCTGGATGACATTGCGGCAGCCCGCCAGCGTGGCGATTTCGCTCATGCGGCGAAGTTGAAACGGGTCATGGAGCATTTCTGCCAGATCCACCCAGAAGCCAACGACGTCGACTGACTGAGCCATGACCGGATGAATCTGCACGATGGCATGGCGCCGAACCTGATCGGCTGGGTGGCTATCGTGCTTTGGGCGGGGTGCCTGTGGCTGGCGCTAAAGGGGGCGCCATGGCATGCGTTGCGCAGCAATAAGCTTGAACCGGTTTGGGTGTGTGCGGCAGGCATCGTCGCCATGTTGTGGGTCATGGGAGCTGGTGTCCACCCGGGACTCGAATTGCACTTGCTGGGCGTGACAGCGCTAACCCTGATGTTCGGCTGGCAGCTCGCCCTGGTCGGGGCATCGCTGGCACTCATTGGTTTATCCGCCCTGGGCCTCTACAGCTGGGCCGCGGTGGGCATGAATGGCATGCTTTTGACGGTGCTGCCCGTCGCCCTCTCCCATGGGCTTGGGCGAATTGCATATACCCTGCTGCCACGCCATTTCTTCATCTATGTTCTGGTCTTGGCGTTCTTTGGTTCCATGCTCGTAATCGGCGCCACCATCACTGCCTCAGCGATCCTGCTGCTTGCCCTCGGCGCTTATCCTCCAGCAATAATCGTTCACGATTACCTGGTGATGTTACCTCTGATGATGTTTCCCGAGGGCTTCATTACCGGCATGATCATGACCATGCTTGTGGTCTACAAACCTCACTGGGTTCGCACTTTCGATGATCGCGACTATATCCATGGCAAGTGAGAAGGCACATTGCTCATACAGAATCTTCATTTGGATTAACAATAATTTGGAGATAAGAGTTGGTTCTTTGGGTGAGTATTGTTTCGATGCCGGTTTGTACGTCTACTCCGGTAGTGCACGGCGGCATCCGCACAGCCGACTGCAGCGCCACCTGCGCAGGGAAAAGCGTCTCCGATGGCATATCGACTACGTGCTCACCAACCCTGGCGTGGAGATTGTCGATGTCGAGGTCCGGGGGGTTCCCGAGTGCCAGTTGAATCGGCTGACTATCGGGACGCTTCCCGTGCGCGGTTTCGGCGCCTCCGACTGCCGCTCGCGCTGCGGCAGTCACCTGAAGTATCTCGGTCCGACGCCCTGGAGTGGAAGAGATTACATTGGCTGAATCGGTCGGGGCGCGGAGGGGAACAGCCGGTAGAAGTTCTCCGTGGTGTACTCAGCCGTTTCCTCGAAGGGTTCGCGCCGCACTTCCGCCAGACATTCCGCCACACGGCGCACAAAGGCCGGTTCGTTCTGCTTTCCACGGTGCGGTACGGGCGCCAGGTAAGGGCAATCGGTCTCCACCAGTAGCCGGTCGTTGGGCAAATAGCGGGCAACCTGGCGCAGTTCATCCGCATTACGGAACGTCAGTATGCCGCTCAAGGAAATGTGAAAGTCGAGGTCGAGGAATTGCTTCGCCGCCACCTGATCCTCGGTGAAGCAATGAATGATGCCACCGACGCTGTCGGCACCCTCCTCCCTCAGTATTCTTGCCGTGTCTCTGGGCGCTCCTCGCGAGTGAATAATCAATGGCTTACCGATCAATCTTGCGGCCTGAATCTGGTGCCGGAAGCGCTCGTGCTGCCATTCCTTGGGGCCATCAGTACACAGGTAATCCAGGCCAGTCTCACCAATGGCGATGACTTTCGGGTGGTCCGCCAGTGCGACGAATTCCTCAATAGTCGGCAAGGCGAGGGATTCACCACACGGGTGTACGCCAACACTGGTGGTAATGCGGTCGCTGGATTCGGCCAGTGCGAGAAGCTCGGGAACGTCCGCTACGTCGACACACACCGTCAGGAAATGACCGACGCCCTGCTCCAGGGCCGCTGAGAGGTAATCACCGGAAAGCTCGGAGCCACCCTTCAGCATGTGCAGGTGGCAATGGGAATCAACTAGGCTCGGCTGCATGGCACCTTCGGGAAATGTCTGCCTGAAAGGGCCCTACATTGTATGGGTTGGCCGGTCGGATTCCAGTGCGCCTGCAAGGTAGGTTTCGATCTTGCTGCGCGCCGGTGCGCCATCCTTCTCGCCGAACTGCAGCCCCACGCCGGCGGTGCGGTTGCCCTGGGAGCCCCGCGGTGTCACCCAGATCACTTTCCCGACCACCGGGAGTTTCTCCGCGTCTTCCATCAGGCTGAGCAGCATGAACACCTCATCGCCGAGGCGATAGGTGTTGCTCGTGGGCACGAACAGCCCGCCATTCTTGATGTATGGAATGTAGGCCGCGTAAAGCGCGTGCTTGTCCTTGATGGTCAGGGAGAGAATCCCCTGCCTGCCTGCTCCCGGGCGCTTGGTCTGTTCCAAGGTCATGATCTCCAGTGGTTGCAGCGACTACGACGTTCGCCCGGCATGGCCATGGCCTGTCATTGCCCTCAACATACCCATGTGCCACAAGGATAGCCAACCGGGGTTCTCGTTCTTCAAACTACGTCACAGCCAATGCATACCGGCGATGCCGCGCAACGGCCACTGCGGCATCGCCGGGGGCTACGCGGTCACGCACCGAATTGATCCCTCAGCACATTCTTCTGGACCTTGCCCATGGCATTGCGAGGCAACTCATCCATGAAATGCACGGCCTTGGGCACCTTGAAACCAGCCAACTCCGCCTTCAACTGCGAGATCACCTGAGACTCATCAATTACGGGGCCATCGGGTTCTCGAACGACCACGGCAACAAACGACGCGGCACGGTGGCCGATCCGGTCGGTCGTTTTCATCTAGGTAACGGCGCACGGTTGGAGCAGATCAATCCGTTTGCGGATAGCTCCGACACCCGTGTGCGAGACTCGGTCGGCAGGCGTCGGACCAGCGCAGGAACAGGTCCTCTGCGTAAAGCTGAGGGTTGAGGGCGCGATCCGTCAGGGCATTCATCGAATAGAGAAAATCCAGATACTCATGCAGCGCAAGAACATCCAGCTTGCCCCGCAGCCTATCCAAGGCCTGGCCTGCGGGGTGTAGGGCTTCTGCACCACTTTCCTGTCTGATCAGGCTTTGCACGGTCACGATCAGCAGATCAAGCAACAGCCCATGGGTGTCCTTGCCCCAGCCGGCGGCGACTTCCACCGGTGATGCCCGTCGCGCCTTCAGTTGCAATAGCTGCTGAACCAGCTTTTCGCAGGCAACGTCCGCCCCCTGCTCTGCGAGTTCAATGGCACGGCAAGGCGCGCCGTTGGCGAGCAGCATCAGCTGGTCCGCGCGTTCCTGACCAAGATCAGCTTGCTGGCCGAGCCAGACCGCGGCCATTTCCCTGTCCGGCGGCTGGAAATCTATTCGCTGACAACGACTACGCACCGTTGCCGGCAGTCTGGCGGAGCGGTCGGCCACCAGGATGATCACTGCCCCGGACGGGGGCTCTTCCAGCGTTTTCAAAAGGCTATTGGCGGCATTGGTATTCATTCTGTCGGCAGGATGAATCAGGCCAACCTTGCGCCCGCCGAACTGGCTTTTCAGCGTGGCGAAGTTGGCCAGCGCACGAACAGCATCAACCTTGAGTACACGACTGTCTTCTTCGAGCCCGACCAGATAGACGTCAGGATGGTTACCAGCCGCATTCAGCAGGCAACTCTTGCACTCGCCGCAAGCCCCATGCTCGTTTGGCGCGCTGCAAAGCAGCGCCTGAGTCAGCCCCCGGGCAAACGCGGCTTTCCCGAGGCCTGGTGGCCCTGCCAGCAGCAACGCATGGGGCAGCCGATTCGCTGCCATGGGCGCACGCAGGCGCTCCCATTGGCGCTGTTGCCACGGATAGACCGGGAGGTTGCTGATCACTCCCCCACCTCCGCCAACCAGCCGGAAACGGCAAGCTCAACGTCAGCGCGTACCTGTTCGATGGGTTGATCGGTATTGACGACACGATAACGCTCTGGCGACTGGGCGGCCCTCTCCAGATAGCAGGCCCGAACACGCTCAAAGAACTCCCACTGCTCAGATTCAAAGCGATCGGCGGGCCCACCGCGGGAGGCAGCCCGGGCCAGTCCCACGTCCGCTGGCACGTCCAGGACCAGCACCAGATCGGGACGCAGGTCGCCCTGTACCCATTGCTCCAGCGCAGCAATACGCTCCATGGAGAGCCCTCGTCCGGCTCCCTGATAGGCGTATGTCGCGTCGGTAAAGCGATCGCACAGTATCCAGTCGCCCCGCTCCAGCGCGGGACGGATTCGCCTCGCCAGGTTCTCCGCCCGGGCAGCAAACATGAGTAGCGCTTCCGTGTCGTCATGCATGCCGTCACGACGATGCGTGAGCAGCAGTTCCCGTATCGATTCACCCAGATCCGTCCCGCCGGGTTCCCGGGTCACTTCCAGGCGATAACCAAGTCCCTGAAGCAGGCTCTGCACGCTGGCCATTGCCGTGCTCTTGCCGGCCCCCTCGATCCCCTCCAGAACAATGAAGCGTCCACGAGCGGCGGTCATCAGTTGTCCTGCCCCAGGATATAGCGTCGAACGGCGCGGTTATGTTCATCCAGCGTCACCGAAAAATGATGGCTGCCATCGCCACGGGACACGAAGTACAACTCCTCGCCGTCCTTCGGATCCACCGCGGCACGCAACGAGGCTGCACCGGGCATGGCAATCGGCGTGGGTGTCAGCCCGTGACGGGTATAGGTGTTGTAGGGCGTATCGGTTCGCAGATCCTGGCGCCGTATCCTGCCGTCATAGCTGTCGCCCATGCCGTAGATCACGGTAGGGTCCGTTTGCAATCGCATGCCCAACTGCAACCGTCTGGTGAACACGCCAGCCACCTTGCGACGTTCCTCAGGCTTGCCCGTCTCCCGCTCGATGATGGACGCCAGTATCAGGGCTTCGTATGGGGACTCCAGAGGAATCCCCTCCTGCCGGTTATCCCATGCCAGTTGCAATTCCTCTTCCATGGCCCGCAGGGCTCGCCTGAGCAGGGTGAGGTCATCTGTTCCACGCGTGAAGCTGTAGGTTTCCGGCAGAAACCACCCCTCGGGATGCTCCTCCGGCTTGCCAAGTCGCTCCATCACGGCAGCGTCATCGAGCTCGGTTATGGTGTTGACGATGCGCGGATCTGCTTCAAGCGCTGCTCGCAACTGCCGGAATGTCCAGCCTTCGATCATGGTGAAGCGATGCTGGACAACCTGGCCTCGCACCAGGCGATCGAGTAACAGCGGAGCGGTAGCGCCTGCGGGAATCAGATACTCCCCTGCCTGTATTCGCCCTGCCCTGTCGCTTTGCCGCGCCAGGAATTCGAAGTAACGGGGCTGATCAAGGATGCCCTCGTCTTCAAGTTGCCGCAGCAGACCCCGGAATGATGTGCCCGGTTCCACAATCAGGGGCTGCGCCGACTCTGACTCGACCAGCGGCCGTTCAAGCCACTGGTTATAGTCGTAGACCACGTATCCACCAACCGCAGCCGTCACGGCCACGACTAACAGCGTCAACGTCAAAAGAACCCTTTTCACACGACTCCCCGTTCCAGAATACTCTCTAGCCCGATCCCCGCAGCCAGAAGCGCTGCACGTAGTTTCATGCTCACAGGCCCCAGTGGGATCTCGCTATCGCCGATGCGTCTGACCGGCCAGATGCCGATCAAGCTGTTGGTCATGAACACTTCATCTGCCTGCAACCATGTGCCCAGGGAGAAGCGTCCTGTTTGCGGTCGGAGGCCAACCGATTCTGCCAGACGCAGAACATAGCCCCGCATCACGCCGGCAACACCGTAATCCACCAGCGTCGGGGTGAGTAGGCGGTCGCCGACGACGGCAAACGTATTGCTCTGCACGCCCTCTGCCACATGCCCCTGCTGATCCAGCAATAGTCCTTCCACAAAGTCCGGGTGTTCCCATTCACCCCGGGCGAGGATGTATTCCAGGCGATTGCAATGCTTCAAGCCGGCAAGCAACGGCTGCCGGGACAAGCGCATCCGACAACGGTGTACAGCGATGCCGTCCCGCCAGTACGCCAGAGGATAACGTGGCACCGGCGTGAAAGCAGCGACGCGTGTCACCTTCGGTACTGGCGGGCGCGCATAGCCCCGACCGCCAACCCCGGCAGTAATCTGCAGGCGGAAGACACCGCTGGGTTCGCCTTGGCAAAGCTGCTCCCGATCCTGCGCGATCTGCGTTTCGTCGGGGCTGGTCAACCCAAGCCTGGAACAACCGTCCTGCAGGCGCTCCATGTGGTGGGTCCAGAGCGGAATGACGCCGTTCGACCAGAGCATGGTCTCGAACAGTCCGTCCCCATACATAAACCCCCGATCGGCGGGCTCTAGCACCTGATCGGGGGTTCCGTTGATCAGCCTGCGCATAGTCATGCGCGCCTGCTCACGCCGGCTTGCGGAAAAGCAACGTACCGTTGGTGCCGCCGAACCCAAACGAGTTCGACAGTGCGACGTCGATTTTCATTTCCCGCGCCGTGTGAGGTACATAGTCCAGGTCACAATCGGTCTCAGGGTCGTCAAGATTGATGGTGGGTGGCGCAACCTGATCCCGAATCGCAAGCACCGAAAACACCGCTTCGACACCGCCTGCGGCGCCCAGCAGATGCCCGGTCATGGATTTCGTGGAACTGACAGCGAGTTTCGAGGCGTGATCCTTGAACTGCCGTTTTACCGCCAGTGTCTCAGCCACATCCCCCACCTGGGTGGAAGTGCCATGAGCGTTGATGTAGTCGACTTCCTCGGGATTGATGCCGCTATCCCGCAAGGCGCTGGCCATGCAACGGGCCGCGCCTTCGCCACCTTCCGATGGCTGCGTCATGTGATAGGCGTCACCACTCATGCCAAACCCGGCAAGTTCGGCATAGATCCGCGCCCCACGCCGCTTGGCATGCTCGTATTCCTCGAGCATCAACACGCCCGCGCCATCACTGAGCACGAAGCCGTCACGGCCCTTGTCCCACGGGCGGCTTGCAAGCGTGGGTTCTTCATTGCGTGAAGACAGCGCCCGTGCCGCTGCAAAGCCACCAAGGCCAGTAGGCGTTGTGGAAAACTCGGTGCCGCCCGCCAGCATGACGTCCGCATCGTTGTAGGCGATCATGCGTGCCGCTTCGCCGATATTGTGCGTGCCGGTGGTGCAGGCGGTGACAATGGAAATATTCGGACCTTTCAGGCCGTAGATAATGGATAAATGGCCGGACACCATATTAATGATGGCCCCGGGTATGAAAAACGGCGACAGCTTGCGTGGGCCGCCATCGAGATAACTCTTGTGACCGTTTTCGATCCAGTTGATGCCGCCGATGCCCGAGCCCACCGCGACACCAATACGCTCGGCATTGGCTTCGGTGACCTCCAGACCGCTATCGCTTAGGGCCTGGGCACCCGCCGCGATCCCGTAATGGATGAACGGATCCATCTTCCGGGCATCCTTGGCATTGATGTAATCCGCCGCATCGAAATTCTCGATGGTGCCACCGAACCGGGTTGAAAACTTGGTGACATCGAAGCGGGTAATCGGCCGGATACCGCTCTGTCCGGCCAGGATATTACCCCAGGCTTCGTCGATGGAATTGCCCACCGGCGAAATGATGCCGAGACCAGTGACCACAACGCGCCGCTTGCTCAAGAGCTTGTCCTCACTCGCTTTGTGCATGCAAAAAACTCGAGAAGGGAGCCGGCTCTAAAGGAGACACTGATCTCTTCGCACGCCCGCGAGCGCGTGAATAAATCAGTGTCTCCTTAACCGACGCCCTTCTCGAGTTTGCATATCATTCGGACGATCGGTCTTATTGGCCGAGATGATTCTGCACGTAATCGATTGCCTGCTGTACCGTGGTGATTTTCTCCGCTTCTTCGTCGGGAATTTCACACTCGAATTCTTCTTCCAGTGCCATGACGAGTTCGACGGTGTCCAGAGAGTCGGCGCCCAGATCGTCAACGAAGGACGCTTCAGACGTGACTTCTTCTTCCTTGACCCCCAGTTGCTCGACAACGATCTTCTTGACGCGCTCTTCGATACTGCTCATAAGATACTTTCTCCTGATTTGAGCCGGTCTAGACGACGCTGCCGGCGTATTCTATGAAAACAGGCTTGCGGTTGCCATAGCGGGAAATTACCCGCTCACGTGCCCCGATTTAGTGCATGAACATGCCACCGTTTACGTGGATGTTTTCCCCAGTGATGTATTCCGCCGCATCCGATGCCAGAAAGGCCACCGTCGCCGCGATATGTTTCGGCTGACCCAGCTTGCCCAATGGGATCTGATTAGCAAGTTCTTCACGCTGAGCGTCGGCCAGTGCGCGAGTCATGTCGGTATCGATAAAGCCCGGCGACACGCAATTGGCGGTAACTCCCCTGCTGCCAAGCTCCCGCGCCAGGGAACGCGTCATACCCTGCATGCCTGCCTTTGCCGCAGCATAGTTCACCTGACCAGGATTGCCGGTTGAACCCACCACTGAAGAAATATTGATGATGCGCCCCCAACGGGCCTTCATCATGCCTCGCACACAGGCTTTGGTCACGCGATAGACCGAGCTGAGATTGGTGTCGATAATGCTGTCCCACTCGTCGTCCTTCATCCGCATGAACAGGTTGTCCCGCGTGATGCCGGCGTTGTTGACGAGGATCGTAGGGACACCGTGCCGCTCGGTGACAGCGGCCACCACGGTGCCCACATCATCGGCGGACGTGACATCCAGGCGCAGGCCCTCACCCGCCACCCCGGCTTCTGCCAGATAATCGGAGATGGCTTTCGCGCCATTGTCACTGGTCGCAGTGCCGACCACCGTCACGCCCTGCGCGCCAAGCGCGAGAGCAATCGCCTTACCGATGCCTCGGGTGGCACCGGTTACCAGCGCGACCCGGGGGCTTGCGTCAGACATGTTCATCCTCCGTTTATAGTTCAGACACGGCGACGGCACAGCCAGTCGCGGTGAGCACCTTAACCCGCCAGCGCCTTGTTGAGGCTGTCCGGATCCTGCACGCATACGCCCTGCAGGCCGCGTTCAATGCGTCGGGTCAGACCGGCGAGCACCTTGCCCGGGCCGCACTCTATCAGGGTCTCGACCCCGTCCGAACCGATGCGACGCACGGTATCCACCCACATCACCGGCTTGTGCAACTGAGCGACCAGGCGTTCACGAATGGCGTCCGGACTGCTAGCGATTGAAACGTCCACATTGTGCAGCACGGGCAGCTGCGGTGTGGCAATGGCCACTGACTTGAGTCGTTCAGCCAGGGCATCAGACGCCGGCCGCATGAGGCTGCAGTGGGACGGCACACTGACAGGCAATGCAGTGGCACGTTTGGCGCCAGCAGCGGTTGCCGCCTCGATTGCTCGCTCCACTGCGCTGCGGGATCCGGCAATCACCACCTGGCCCGGCGCGTTGAAATTCACCGCCTCGACCACATCACCCTGGGCGGCTTCGACGCAGACCTTTCGCACCGCATCATCATCCAGGCCCAGAACCGCGGCCATGGCACCCTCGCCCGCCGGAACCGCTTGTTGCATGAAGCGACCACGATCCGCCACCACGCAAATCGCCTCACTGAAGTCCAGCGCGCCGGCACAGGTCAGGGCTGTGTATTCACCAAGCGAGTGACCCGCCAGCATCGCGGGCTCAGAGCCACCCTGGGCACGCCAGACGCGCCACACCGCAACACCTGCCGCCAACATGGCGGGTTGCGTGATGTCCGTCTGATTCAGTCGATCCTCGGGGCCTTCCTGGGTCAACGTCCAGAGATCCTCCCCGAGGGCGTCCGACGCTTCGGCAAACGTGTCGCGAACGACTGCATACTCCGCCGCCAGGGCGGCAAGCATGCCCACGGATTGCGAGCCCTGGCCGGGAAAAACTATGGCAAGTTTCGAATTCATCGCAGTTCTGTCTCCCTTTGGTGGCGCGCGCCGCCTAGTAACGGATCAGCGCCGAACCCCAGGTAAAGCCACCCCCGAAAGCCTCCAGCAGCAGCATCTGACCGCGCTTGATGCGCCCGTCGCGAATGCCCTCATCCAGCGCCAGGGGAATCGATGCTGACGACGTGTTGCCGTGGTACGCCACGGTCTGGATCACCTGATCCATCGACATACCCAGCTTCTTTGCGGTCGCCTGGATGATGCGAATGTTGGCCTGGTGGGGGACCAGCCAATCCACGTCGTTGCGGGTCATGTTGTTGGCAGCGAGGGTCTCATCCACCATCTGGCCGAGCGTGCGCACGGCAAACTTGAACACCTCATTGCCCCGCATCGTAATCTTGCCGGACTCCGGAGTCGCGCATTCCAGACCCTGGCTGACGCCCCAGGGAACGGTGAGCAGTTCCTCGTACTGACCGTCTGCGTGCAAGTGACTGGAGTAGATGCCCGGCTCTTCTGCGGCCTCAAGCACCACGGCCCCGCCACCATCGCCGAAGAGTATGCAAGTGCCGCGATCCTTCCAGTTGAGGACCCGGCTCATGGTCTCGGCACCAATCACCAGCGCGCGCCGCGCTCCACCGGTACGGATATACCGATCGGCAATATCCAGTGCGTACATGAATCCGGAGCAGGCGGCGGCGACGTCGAATGCAACACTGCCGGGACGCATGCCAAGGGCATGCTGCACCAGGCAAGCAGTGCTCGGGAAGATCTGATCGGGAGTGCAGGTGCCCAGCACCAGCAGGTCAATATCCTGGGGCTGAACGTTGGCGGACTCCATGGCTGCACGGGCGGCGCGAATCGCCAGATCACTGCACAGCTGTCCCTCCGCGACGATACGCCGTTCGCGTATGCCGGTGCGCTCCTGAATCCAGGCGTCCGTGGTATCAACCAGCGCCTCGAGTTCGGCATTGGTCATGATTCTGTCGGGCAGGTAACTGCCTGTGCCACTGATGCGCGAGTAGGTCACTTGTCGGGCCTTTCCGAGAGCATTTCATCAAGCCGACGATCAATCAGCGCCGGCACCGCCTTTTCGGCTTCGAGCACGGCGGTCTTGATCGCCCGCTGGAAGGCGTATACATCGGCACTGCCGTGACTTTTCAGCACGATACCACGCAATCCGAGCAGGCTTGCACCATTGTAGCGCCGCGGGTCAATACGAGAGCGGAAGCGGCGGATGACCGGCATGGCAATCAACCCGGCCAGCTTGGTGAACAGGTTCCGGCGGAATTCCTCGCGCATATAATGGCTGATGATCGACGCAACTCCCTCGGCGGATTTCAGAGCCACGTTGCCAACGAACCCATCGCAGACAACCACATCCACATCGTCACTGTAGATGCCGTCCGCCTCGACATAGCCGATGTAGTTCAAGCCATCTTGCGTGGACAGGATGCGGGCCGCCTGCTTGACCTGATCATTACCCTTGATGTCTTCCTCGCCGATATTGAGCAGGCCGACCCTGGGCTGCTCGATCCCGTCCAGCGCTTCAGCAAGAACAGAGCCCATGACCGCGAACTGGAACAGGTGTTCGGCGGAACAGTCCACGTTTGCGCCAAGGTCCAGCATGCGGGTGTAGCCGCCGATCGAGGGGATGGTGGTAATGATCGCGGGGCGATCGATACCCGGAAGAGTTTTCAGCACATAGCGCGCGGTGGCCATGAGAGCCCCGGTGTTGCCTGCGCTGACAGACGCATCGGCCTCGTTTTCCTTGACCAGATTGATGCTGACGCGCATCGAGGAGTCTTTCTTCAGGCGTAAGGCCTGGGACGGGGACTCATCCATGGCCACGGTCTGCGAGGCATGACGGACGACGAGCTGCTCGCTGCGTTGGGCGCCGGCGCTGGCAAGCTCAGCGTCGATCGCGGCCTCGTCGCCTACGAGGATCAGGCGGACACGGGGGTTTTCGCGGCAGATGCCGACAGCGGCGGGAACCACGACGCTGACGCCGTGATCGCCCCCCATTGCATCGAGCGCGATTGTCGCATTGTAGGTTGTCATGCTGAATCGACCGCCTGTCGAAGATCGTCTGGCCCAGCCGTGAACGCAAAAACCCGCGCGCGACGTTCAGCGAGCGCGGGTCTTCCTCCGGTCCGACTGGCGCGGGCCGGTGCCGCCACGCGGCGCGAGCCGATTATTCTTCGCCGCCGGTCTCCATGACCTTGCGACCACGGTAGTAACCGTCGGGCGTGATGTGATGGCGACGGTGGGTTTCACCCGTGGTGCTGTCCACCGACACAGCGGCACCCTTCAGGGCATCATGGGCGCGCCGCATGCCACGCTTGGACCGTGTTTTCCGATTCTGTTGAACAGCCATCTTCTTCTCCTGAAAAAATCTAGTCGTCGCGACGCTTGAGTGATTCCAGCGCCGCGAAAGGGTTCGGTTTGCTCTCAGCCTGGGGCTGAGATTTACTGCGCGGGGCCTTCAGGCAACCCACTTCATCCGGATGCCGGGCAACAATGGGCAAGCCCAGAATGACCTCATCTTCTATCAGCGCATGCAGGCGAAGCTCCCCGTCATCGACAATCAGCGGGTCGAGACTCTCCGGCAAGGCCTCCGCTTCAGCTTCCGATGCGACAATACCGATACTGACCGGCAGTGTCGCGCGCCACTCGAAAGCCTGCAGGCAGCGCTGGCATAACAGCCATACATTCAGGTGCAACTCGCCACTGATCACGGGGCGACGGCCGATGTCTCTGCCAAGCTTGAGGGCAACGTCGACGCTGCCACGGTCATCCGTCAGCAACTCACACAGCCGGGCCATGCCTGCAACAGGCAGAACGCCGAGTACTTCCCGTCGCTGGTCGAGCCAGCGGGCCACATCGACAGTAGCGGGGGGAGACAACGACGTCATGGCAACCTGTTCTTTTGTGCCGCGCATATTATCCGTGAGGTTCCAGCCTGTCAAAAAGCCCTGACGCGGTGGGAAACCGGGCGACGCACTGGCATTATCGCCGCAGACGTGTCACCTGTTCCGCCAATGGAGTCTATGGATGCCTCAGAGAAAAGCCCTGGTCCTCGCCTCGAGTTCCCCCTACCGACGACAATTGCTGGATCGACTCGGGCTCGACTACGTGGCCGACTCGCCGGAGATCGACGAAACCCCGCACAGGTCGGAGTCGCCGGCAGCGTACGTTGCTCGACTGGCAGAGGAAAAGGCGCGAGCCGTCGCCGAGCGCCATCCGGGCGCATTGATCATCGGTTCCGATCAGGCCTGCGTTCGAGACGGCGAGATTCTCGGCAAACCCGGCACGCTGGAGCGCGCGCATCAGCAGCTTTTGGCGGCTTCCGGGCGAACCGTGCTGTTCACCACTGCCGTTTGCCTACTGGATACGGATGCCAATGAGGCTTGCGGCGACGTCGTTACTTTCCGGGTCCGATTCCGGACCCTGGATGACGCAGCGGTTCAGCGTTACCTGGAGCGCGAGCCGGCTGTGGATGCGGCGGGAAGCTTTCACTCGGAAGCCTACGGCATCACCCTGTTCGAGAGCATGGACGGCTCCGACCCGACAGCGCTCGTCGGCTTGCCGCTGATTGCACTGTGTCGATTGTTGCGCCAGGCCGGCTTGCAGCTGCCCTGACGCAACCTTCGCCCGCCCTACTGCAGTCCTTGTCTCCCACCCAGGGCGTCCAGAACGGCGTTCGAGACGCTGGCCCCCAGACGGCTGCCGAACTGATCCAGGAAAGAGCGACGGGGCGTAAAGTCCCGCAACTCGTCCACACCGACGACCTCGCGGGCAACGTAATTGAGGTTGCCCAGACCATCGGCAAGCCCGAGTTCCACGCCCTGCTCCCCGTTCCAGACGAGTCCGGAAAACAGGCTATCGTCCCCGTTGAGTCGGTCACCACGACCGTCCCGGACGGCAGAGATGAACTGTTGGTGGATGTCATCGAGCAGATCCTGCAGCCAGGCCACATCGTCAGGATCAGCAGAAGAGAACGGGTCGAGAAATGCCTTGTTTTCGCCCGCCGTGTAGAGCCGACGCTCGATGCCCAGCCGCTGGATCGCCTCTTCCGCGCCAAAGCCATTGAACAGGACGCCGATGGACCCGATCAGGGTTGCCGGGCTCACGTAGATTTCATCCGCCGACACTGCCAGGTAATAGGCACCGGACGTAAACATGTCGTCAGCGACGGCGTAAACCGGGATATCCGGATGCATCGCCTTCAGCCTCTGGACCTCATCATTGATCTGGGCGGACTGCACCGGGCTGCCACCGGGACTGTTGATATGCAGCACCACCGCCCGTGTCGACTCGTGATCGAAGGCATTTTGCAGGCCACGGATGATATTCTGCGCGGAGTTATCGCCACCCGGTGCGATGGCACCATCGACACGAACCACGGCGGTGTGCGCTGATGGAGCAGGATCGCCACCGAGGCCGAAATCCCAATCCCGTACCAACACGACGAGAAGCAGCAGATAAGCCAGGAAGGCGAGCTTGAAGAAGATGCCCCAGCGCCGGGCCCGACGCCGTTCCTTGATGCCTTCCAGGGCGATGTCCTGCAGGACCTGTCTTTCCCATCGCTCCTGCATGGGTGAGTTGCCCTGGGACGTTGCCTCCTTGCTGGATTCCCGATTCCAAATGCTCATTGCTTGTCTCCGGATAAGGTGTCGACTACCGCTGCCAGGTCCACTGGCAACGGTGCTTCAAATCGTCTCTCCCGCCCCTTGGCGTCAGTAAAGGTCAACGCGCTGGCATGGAGGAAAAGCCGGTTCAAACCTGCCTTGCGAAGCCGCCCGTTCGCCGATTCATCACCGTAGCGGCTATCGCCGGCCAGCGGATGCCCGATATGCGAGGCATGCACGCGAATCTGGTGCGTACGCCCGGTGTCGATGGTCACGTCGGCCAGACTCCAGTCATCGAACGTACGCAAGCGGCGAAACACACTTCGCGCTGCCTTGCCCTCATGCACCACGCGCACGGTGCGCTCGCCACCCTGTCGATGGTCGACGTCAAGCTCGGCTTCTACTGGTGTAGCGCCGCGTGGCAACCGACCTGCTACCAGGGCCAGGTAGCGTTTCTCAAGACCCCCGTCGCGAATCAGGGCATGCAACTCCCGAAGATGACTGCGCCGCCGTGCAACGAGCAGACAGCCGCTGGTCTCACGGTCAAGGCGATGCACCAATTCGAGTTGCCTGTCTTCAGGCCGCAGGACTCGCAGCGCCTCGATGACCCCGAATGCAAGGCCACTCCCACCATGCACGGCCAGGCCCGAGGGCTTGTCGAGGACGAGCAGATCATCGTCCTCATGAATAATGCACGCGCGGAGGCGTTCCAGCACCTTTGGCGGGACCGACACGGATGCTTTCCCGGCAAGTCCATGCAAGGGTGGCAATCGCAGTTCATCGCCTGCCTTGAGCCGATAGACCGGCTTGACCCGTCCCCCGTTCACACGAATTTCGCCCTTACGCAGCAGGCGGTACAAGCGCGTTTTCGGGAGGCCACGCAATTCACGCAGCAGAAAATTGTCGATGCGCTGCCCTTCGGCAGCAGCACCCACTGAAAGCTTGCGTACGGTGGGGGATGACATGGTCGTACCGGCGTCGGGCGTTTTCACGATGGGGATGATAACAGGACCGTGATTGCCGGTCTCCGTCAACATTGCTATATTGACGCCACGTTTTATCGCAGCGCAGCAGAACAATCAGGCGCTTGCGGGCAAAAACGGCAAAAGCGCATCAGTTTCGGATCACTCGCAGGTGCGGGTGGTTTACTTGATATGTCGCCGGCCAACGCCGGCCCTAGAGAAAACGCTCCCATGCACGCAGCCCGAGCGGTCCTGACAAACATGCTGGTATGGCGGATTTCAGCGCTCCTTCTGGAGCAGCTGACCGCTCTCGGCGTACGGCCATTGCCCGACGCCCGAACCGCAGTGACCGAACCCGACTCGCGTCTGACTTCCCGCATGGTCGAGCGTTGGAGACGGATCCTGCATGAAAAGAATGCTAATCAATGCCACGCAGCCCGAAGAACTTCGGGTTGCGATGGTGGACGGTCAGAAGCTTTATGACCTTGACATCGAATCCCCATCACGGGAGCAGAAAAAGTCCAATATCTACAAGGGTAAAATCACCCGCGTAGAGCCCAGCCTCGAAGCCGCCTTCGTCCAATACGGATCGGATCGGCAACGGCACGGTTTCCTCCCCTTCAAGGAAATTGCCCGGAGCTACCATAATGGTAATGGCGGTGACGGCAAGTCCTCCATCAAGGATGTCATCAAGGAAGGTCAGGAAGTCGTCGTCCAGGTCGACAAGGAAGAACGTGGCAACAAGGGCGCCGCGCTGACCACCTTTATCAGTCTTGCTGGCCGTTACCTTGTCCTGATGCCCAACAACCCCCGCGCTGGTGGCGTATCGCGTCGCATAGAAGGCGAGGAGCGAGACGAGATCAGGGATGCCCTCCGGCAGCTCGACGTCCCAGAAGGCATGGGCTTGATCGTCCGGACTGCCGGCGTCGGTCGCAACATCGAAGAACTGCAGTGGGACCTCAACTACCTGCTCCAGCTCTGGGACATGATTCAGAAAGCGGCCGACGAGCGCCCTGCTCCCTTCCTGATCTACCAGGAGAGCAACCTCATCATCCGTGCGCTGCGGGATTACCTGCGTGCCGATACGGGCGAGATCCTCATCGACGACGCCGGCGTCTTCCAGCAGGCACAGGAGTTCGTGCAACAGGTGATGCCGCACTTCCTGCCGAAGGTGAAGCTCTACGAAGACACGGTTCCGCTGTTTACGCGCTACCAGATCGAGAGCCAGATCGAGTCCGCTTTCGACCGGCAGGTGCAGCTACCCTCTGGTGGCGCCATCGTCATCGACCACACCGAAGCACTCATCTCCATTGACATCAACTCGGCGCGCGCCACCAAGGGCAGCGATATCGAGGAGACGGCGCTGAACACGAATCTCGAGGCCGCGGACGAAATCGCCCGCCAGCTTCGAATCCGTGACCTCGGTGGCCTGATCGTGATCGATTTCATCGACATGGGCCCCAACCGCAATCAGCGAGAGGTCGAGCAACGACTGCGGGACGCGGTGAAGATGGACCGCGCGCGGGTCCAGGTCGGCAGAATATCGCGTTTCGGCCTGCTGGAGATGTCACGCCAGCGGCTGCGAGCCTCTCTCGGGGAAGCCAGTCAGGAAGTCTGCAAGCGCTGTAACGGCCAGGGCACCGTGCGTGGCGTCGAGTCGCTGGCGCTGTCGATACTCCGCATCGTCGAGGAAGAAGCGATGAAGGAGAAGACGGCGAAGGTGGTGGCACAGGTGCCGGTAGATGTTGCCACCTTCCTGCTGAACGAAAAGCGCAGCGCCGTCTCCACCATTGAGGGTCGGAACGGTGTGCAGGTCCTTTTGATACCCAATCGCACGCTCGAAACACCTCACTACACTGTGCAGCGTGTGCGGGGCGACGACGACTCCGCGGACGACGTCAGTTACAAACTGCCGACTGCCGAAGAACCGGAGACCGTAACGCCGGCGCTTGCAGAGCCGCCGCGTCCGGAACAGCCGGCGGTGCGAGCCGTCGCTCCGGCTCCCGCCCCACCGTCAACGATCCCACAGACCAGCCAGGTTGCAGCACCTGCCAACGAGGGCCACCAGTCGTCCCGTGGATTGCTTGGTTGGCTGGGCTCCCTGTTCAAGAGTGAACCGGCCAACACGGCAGATCGGGAGCCCCAGGAAGACAACCAGGACGGCGGTTCGAACAGGCGCCGTCGCGGCGGCAGCCGACGCAGCGAAGGTGGGGACCGCGGTACTGGTGGAGAGCGCGGTCGGCGGGGCGGTCGTCGCGGCGGACAGCGTGCCTCCGGTGGCGATCGTCAGGCGAATGGAAGCACCAGCAAGGCTGAGGACGACAAGCCGCAGAAGAAATCAGAGTCGCAGTCAGCGACGGCGGACGACGGACGACGCCCACGTCGGCCTGTACGCCAGCAGCGCCCTGCCGAAGTGAAGGAAACTTCGACGGAAGCCGAGGAACCGAAGGCCACCGCCCCTAACACGGGATCAGCCAACGATGAGCAGGATAACGACGGCGAGCGTAGCCGCAGTCGTAGCCGACGCGGCCGTCGTGGTGGTCGCCGACGTCGTCGTGGCAACGGGGCCCGCCAGGACGAGAATCAGACTCAGGAAACCGGGCAGAATCTTGAGTCTGGCCAGGAGGGAAGCGAAAGCCGCGCTTCCAGTGATCAGGAAGCGCAACCTTCCAATGCTTCCAAGGCTGGTGATCATCAGACGGAATCCGCCCCGGTCTCAGCCTCATCGACTCCGGCTGCGGCTCCTGCTGCAGCTCCCGTGCCCGCCCCTGCCAAGGATGTTGAGGCGGTAGAGCCGGACTCGGCAAAAGACACGGAAACGAAAAAGCAGACGCCGAAACCCCGGGATCCCCGTATGCGCGATGGCCGGCCAAGAATTCCTGCAGTGGCAACACCTCAGGAAGAGGTGGCGAATCGGGAAGACCCAGCGCCTGAAGCTTCGGCTCCTGCTCCCGCTCCGATGCCTGCCGCCGAAGCGAAGCAGGAATCCATGCCCACCAGGGAGTCAGAGGTCGAGGCCAGCCAACCGGCGGTGGAAGTGAAAGCAGCGGCGGAGCCTGTGACCCAGGCCGAGGAAAAACCTGCTCCTGTTGCATCCACCGACGAGCCCAAGCAGGAAACTGCCGAGCAGGCTCAACCGGACACCGGCCAGGCAAGGCGCCCCGAGAGTGAACACCCCCCCGAGGAGGCGGCGTCACGGGAGCAGCAGGTGCAGAAGACTGCTTTCGAGGAACCTGCCGAAGTGGGAGTTGGTGACGACAACGGCAATGGAGACGGCGACGAAAAGGAGAAGCCGACTCGGCCGTAATCATTTAGCGGTTTCGGGACACTAGTAACGGGGGTCGGCCACGCACTCGGTGGCGAGGCCGGCCCCAGTCCCAGCTGACGCCGTCAGCGCTTGATCTGCTGACTGACCCTCGCGAGCAATCCGTCACAACCCGCATCGACCAGGCTGAACACGTGCCTGAATCCGTCTTTGCCACCGTAGTAGGGGTCCGGCACATCGCCCGCTGGAACATCCGGGGCGAAATCCAGCAGTCTGTGGATCCGCCCATGGGTGGCAGTCGGAGCCGACGACAGAAGAATTTCGAGGTTGTGACTGTCCATGGCGATGATCCAGTCGAAGTAATCGAAGTCGCCAGCACTGATCTGTCGTCCTCGAAGATCGCTGATGTCTATGCCGTGGCGCAGGGCCTCCTGTTGCGACCGTCGATCCGGCGGCCGGCCCACATGGTAGGCGTGGGTGCCCGCTGAATCAGTCTCGACATTGTCTGCAAGTCCCGTCTGCCGGAGTTTGTGCCTGAACACACCCTCCGCCGTCGGTGAACGGCAAATGTTGCCCATGCAGACGAATATCACGCGAACCAGTTCACCATTCGCCATGCATCAGGTCCTCCTCTGTGTCTCGGGTGGAACTCAGCGCAGACGTGTCAGCGCCGCTTCAGCGAGATGCAGCTGCTCGGGGGTGTCGATTCCCGGGCCGGTATCGCCTTCCACCCTCGCGGTGACAATTGTTTCGCCGTGCCAGAGCGCGCGCAACTGTTCAAGGCTTTCGATCCGTTCCAGCTCTGGTGCCTGCATCGTCGGATAGTCCCGCAGGAATGCCACCCGATAAGCATAAATACCGAGGTGTCGGTACCAGCATTGGACACTGGCGGGACGGCCTGCGTTCTGCCGGTCCCAGGGAATAGGTGCTCTGCTGAAGTAGAGGGCCTCGCCCAAGCGGTTGATGACCACCTTCACCACATTGGGATCATGCAACTCCCCGGCAGTGGCAAGGGGCGTAACCAGTGTGGCCATACGGGCTTCGCTTGCCTCTGATAGGCGGGCATGCAGACGCCGGATGAAATCCGGTGGCATCAGTGGCTCGTCACCCTGGAGATTGATGACGATCTCATCATCAGCCAAGGCCAGCGTTGTGACCACCTCGGCAAGCCGATCGGTACCGGACTGGTGGTCGGCCGAGGTCATGATGACTTCATGGCCTGCATCCGTACAAACACCGGCGATTTCCTCATGGTCTGTCGCGACGACCACACGAGCTGCACCTGCTTCCCTTGCCCGATCGCAGGTGTGCAGAATCATCGGCCGACCGGCGATAGGCGCGAGCGGCTTACCCGGGAATCGGGTTGAACCGTAACGTGCCGGGATTGCCACCATGAAGGACTTGCTCATGTGTCAGCCCCGGTCTTTCCATGGTTGTGGCGCTTCCGAAACCGATCCAGTCCAGCTCGAACACGAGAAATCAGCATGCGTTCGGTCTCGGCGGTGAGTACGGTCTCGGCAGGCACGGCCCAGTGGCGCGAATCCGCGAAACGCGTGCACTTCACCGCATCCTTTTCTGTCATTAGCACTGGCAGCTCATCATCGAACAGGATATCGCGCTTGGTGAACGGGTGGTGATCGGCGAATGGATGGGGAATCACCTCGATACCGAAACGCCTCAACGCGGCAAAGAAGCGATCCGGGTTGCCGATACCCGTTACGGCATGCACTTGCGACCCGGAAAAGCTGCCAAGATCGCACACGGTGTCACTACTGAGTGCATGTGCCTTGTCGAGCTTCAACGTGAAGTAGTAGTGGGTGATCCAGGACGGCCCCCCGTTGGCCACCACGAGATCCACCCCTCTCAGCCGCCTGCGCGGTTCCCGCAAGGGTCCGGCGGGCAGGCAATGGCCGTTTCCGAGTCCGCGGGCGGCATCAATCACCACGACTTCGAGATCCCGGGCGAGGGCATAGTGCTGCAGCCCGTCATCAGAGACGATCACATCGCAGCCGAATTGGTGAAGCAGCGCTTCGGCAGCCTCCACACGGTTGGGGCTTGCCACCACCGGGCAACCCGTTCGCTGGGCCAACAGCACCGGTTCATCACCGACTTCGTAAGGATCGCTGTCGGGCTCGACAAGCTGTGGCCACTTTTCAGCCTGCCCGCCGTAACCCCGCGTGATGATGCCGGGCCGACGCTTCATGCTCTGAAGGTAACGGGTCATCCAGATGACCAACGGTGTCTTGCCAGTACCACCAACAAAGATGTTGCCAATGACCATGACCGGGACGGCTAGCTGATGGCGCTTGCGCAAGCCGAAACGGTAGGCCAGACGACGGCAGAGCATCACGCCACGGTACAGCCACGATAATGGCAACAAGGCAAGCGTGCGTGGGCCGGAATGCAGCCAGAAGTCCGGAAAGCCGCTCACGAAGGGCTTTCCACCGGGAGCGCATTCACGAGTGCCGTGTTCATTGCTGCTCCTGGGGAACCGTGGCGATGGACAACCGCGAGATATTCGCCTGGCTCGCCGCATCCATTGCAATGACCAGGTTCTGGTGCGGCGTTCTGGCATCGGCACGGATCACCAGTGGTGCATCCGGCGTGTCTTCACGGGCCTGCAGCAGGCCGCGACGCACCGTATCTACCTGGTTGTTCACCAGTGCGCGGCCATTGATGAAGAACTCTCCCTCGGCATTGATAGCCAGCTCTATGGGCTCGACGATCTGCTCGCCAGGCTCACGACTGGCCTCGGGCAGTGTCAATTCCAGGTCCGCCTGGCGCATGAACGTGGTGCTGACCATGAAGAAGATCAGCATGAGGAAGACGACGTCGATCAGCGGAGTCAGCGTGATCTCCGGATCTTCACGTCTGCGGTGACGCAGGTTCACGCCTTGCCCTCTTCATCGAGTGCGCTGCGCTCACGCTGCCCCTGCACCACCTCGACGAGCTTCAATGCCTCCTGCTCCATCTCCACCACGAACTGATCCACCAGGCCGCGGAAGTACCGGTAGGCAATCAGCGAGGGAATGGCGACTGTGAGGCCAGCCGCGGTCGTGATGAGGGCTTCGGATATACCACCAGCGAGTACCGGGGCGTTACCAACACCGTGTGCAGTTATGGCGCTGAACACCTTGATCATGCCGATAACCGTCCCGAGCAGGCCGAGCAATGGCGTGATCGAGGCGATGGTTCCGAGGGTATTGAGAAACCGCTCCAGCGCGTGGGCCTCGTGACGACCGGCATCCTCGATGCTCTCCATCATGATCGGGCGGCTGTGGTGGAGATTGATCAGCCCCGCGGCCAGAACTCGCCCCAGCGGGGAGGACTCCCGCAGCTTGCGAATCTGTGCGGCATCGAGTTGCTTGTTCTTGAACAGGTGCCAGACCTGCGCGACCAGATGCGATGGAATGATGCGCTTGCGCTGCAGCGTCCACAAGCGCTCGCCGATGATTGCGAGCGACAGCAGCGAGCAGCCGATGATAGGCACCATCAACCATCCGCCGGCCTGGATCAGTTCCCACACGTTGCCTGTCCCTCCTTCCTGAGCGCCGGGGGTGTGGCAGCAGTGCTCACCCCTCCCTGCATACGCTCGGCATCATATCGGATTTGCCGTCTTGACCGAAGGGGCGCGCCCCGTCCCACCATGGGCGTTGACTGCGCTGTGTGACCGGTCGCTCAGCGGAACCCAGCCGCCAGCCTACGGCGCCGTGGCAGCCAGTGCGCAGAACAGTTGTGCCGCCCGCCTCCATATGGTCGAGGAGGGAGGCATGCGGGAGGCCATAACGGCCCCGGGCATCGACGGGCACGATCGCGAAACCGGGAGTCGCCTCAAGGTCGGGGATCAGGTCGCGATGACCATGCCCCGGCACCACGAGATAATCAGGACTACCAACGGCCGAAGGCAACCGGGCCCAGTCCCCTGCCCGCTCGATGCCGGTGGCGATCAGCAGCTTGGCTTCACCGGCTGCCACACTCACCACACAGCGATCGTCCTCCCCCACGGCGTCCACGCGGAAGTCGACGCCGTCCCAATGCCAGGAGCCGGCTTGCCGGCACGGATGGTCTGCGTAACGCCCGTACGCCATTCGATGCGCTGGCCAATCCTGGCCCCTGGCGTGCTGCCCGGCGCGGTCGCGGCTGATGAGCAGGCGATCCAGTTTGCTGATACCGGCTTCGGCGAGGGCATCCAGTCTGCCACGCCGAAAAGCCGCAGGACCGGTGTCCACCAACAGCGAATGATGCCGCGTCCGCACGAGAGTGGCGTGGCCGTATCCCACATCTAGCACCAGCACGTCAGCCATGCCGTCGGGGATGCGGGCAGGCAGCCATGACAGGGTCAGGGCCAGCAACGCCGCCATCGGCAACAAGACCAAGCGGGACACGCCCCGCAACCAGACCAGCACCAGCACGAAGCTCAGCCCACCGATCACCGGACCCACTGTCGCCCCCTGCCGCAAGACCGGGCTGAAGGCAGCCAGCCCACCCAGGGCCGCGTCCAGCAGGGTGAGCAACCAGCCTGCCCAACCAATAATGAAGTCGGCAACGGCAGACGAGATCAGCAACATCGGCGTCGCCGCCAACAACAAGGGCACGATAAGCGCCCCCACCGCGGGCACCGCGAAGGCATTTGCCAGGGGTGCAACCAGTGCGACATGGCCGAAGTTCATGGCGGTCATTGGCGCAAGGCCGAGAAAAAGCGCGAGCTGTGCCGCCGCCCATTGCCGCCACGCTGGCCATGGCGGTGCGTGACGGTGGCGGATCACGGCGACCAGCACAGCCACAGCGAGAAAGGATAGCCAGAAGCCCGCCTGTAGCGGGGCAAGCGGGTCCCTCACCAGCACGGCAACCGCGGCGAGGGCCAGCACCTGGAATGGGCCCACCGTGCGACGACTGCAGAGGGCCACCGCCGCGATGAAGAGCATGATGAGCGCACGTTGTGTGGGTAACGCAAAGCCAGCCAGCGCTGCATAAGCGGCGCCCACCGCCAGCGCCGGTACCGCGCCGGCCAGTCTCGCCGGAAGGCGATCGCACCAGGGCGAGAATCTACGCCAGGCAAAAGCGGCAATCAGCCAGACTCCACCCGCGGCGAGACTGATATGTAGACCCGAGATGGCGACCAGGTGATTGGTGCCGGTATCAAGCAGTCGCTGCCACTGCTCAGGCTCCAGATGGCGCCGATCCCCCACCAGCAGGGCTGCCGCCATGGCCCCGCCCCCCGAATCCGGGATCACCCGCACAAGACGGTCGGATAGACGTTCACGCAGGGCGTGCAGCCCTTGTGCATCCTGTATCAGCGATGCGTCTTGCGTTGCAACAACCTGACCCACGGCGTGCACCCGACGAGCCGTGCGCCAGCGCTCAAGATCCAGGCCGCCGGGGTTTGCGGGTGCAACCACCGGCTGCAAGCGCAGACGAAAGCGCCACTGCTCGCCAGCGTGTACC
Source organism: Natronocella acetinitrilica (assembly GCF_024170285.1). Lineage (NCBI taxonomy): Bacteria > Pseudomonadati > Pseudomonadota > Gammaproteobacteria > Chromatiales > Ectothiorhodospiraceae > Natronocella > Natronocella acetinitrilica. Next base: position 272,828 of record NZ_JALJXV010000008.1, on the reverse strand, counting down.
GGTTCGGCATTGCCGAACCAGGCCACATCGATCCGCCGTGGAACCCAGGCTTCGGCCTTGTCCACCCGCAGCAGGAAGCGATGCCCACCCGCAGCCGGCAGGTCGGCAATTCTGCCCTCCACCAGTGCCTCCATGCCTGCCTTGTCATGGGGAAGGCGTGAATTCAACTCGGCGTCGATAACCCAGGCAGTCCAGGCGTATCCGAGGAGGAAAGCCAACACACCCAGGGCAGCACGACGCCGACGGCACCGCGACAGCAGGAATAGACCGGGGAGCAGGGCCATGAGCCCGGCCACCAAGAGTTCTGGCCGGTTCAGGTGTGCCAGCAGAAGCCCGGCGAGTAAGCCAGGCAGTATGTGAGCCATAGTCCGTCCCTGGAGGTCTGGCGACCATTCGAAGGTTGCGCGGGTCTGTTCAATAATGGCAGCGTCCGTTCCGTGGACAGCGCTCTGCTGACTATGCTGACGCTGAAGGCGAATCAGGGCAAGATAAGCCATCACCGTATCGGGTGATGCTCCTGTGGGCGCGCACCGTCACAGCCCGGCGCCGAACATCCATGTCACCAGATCGAGGCTTCAGAAAGTCGCGCGATGCCGAGAAAGTTTCTCCGCCGCTATCTGCCAAAGTCCAGCGAAGTGCGTCAGCACCGCCAGTTGCGGTTGTTTGGTGCCCTGCTCGGCAACCCCAGGTTATGGCATCTGAACCGACATGGTGTTGCCGGCGGGTTGGGTGTGGGAGTCTTCTGGACTTTTATTCCCATGCCGTTCCAAATGATCCCCTCCGCCGCCACGGCAATCCTGCTCCGGGTCAACGTGCCCATTGCCCTGGCTGGGGTCTGGATTTCCAACCCCATCACCATGGCGCCGATGATGTACGGCCAGTACAGGCTGGGGCTCTGGCTCATGGGGTCGGACATGCGGCAACGGCGCGGCTTCGAACCGACCATAGACTGGTTCTGGCAGGAGATGGCGAACATCTGGCAACCGCTGATGCTGGGCAGCCTGACCTGTGCGGTGCTACTTGGAATGGCCAGCTACGGCATGGTGCATTTGATCTGGCGACTGCACATTCGCGCACAATTGCGACGCCGCCGATTGCGGGCTCGCAGGAAAAGACCCGAGTCTTCCTAAGCAGTCTCGGACAGTCGCCCATCATCCATGATTGCGTGGCGCTGCAGTCTCGCCGCCAGTGCCTGATCGTGAGTCACGACCAGCAGACTTGTGCCCACCTGTTGATTCAACTCCAGCAGCAATTCGAAAACGGAATCTGCGGTTTGGCTATCCAGGTTCCCGGTGGGCTCATCCGCCAGCACGCAGGCCGGTCGCGTCACCAACGCTCTTGCGATGGCCGTGCGTTGACGCTCGCCACCGGAAAGCTCGGAGGGTTTGTGGTCACTGCGTGCCTTGAGGCCGACGCGCTCAAGCAGCGCAGCAGCCTCACGTCGCGCCAGGGATGCGGACTCCCCGCGGATCAGCAACGGCATTGCCACATTCTCCACGGCGGTGAATTCCGGCAGCAGGTGGTGGAATTGATAGATGAAGCCCAGATAACGGTTTCGCGCCAGGCCGCGCTCCTTGTTGCCCATGTCGTACAGCGAACGTCCGGCCAGACTCACCGTGCCCTCGCTTGGCCGCTCAAGCCCACCGAGAATATGAAGCAGCGTGCTCTTCCCGGAACCGGAACGCCCGACGATGGCGAGTTGCTCCCCCCGGTGCACCTCAAGATTCACATCCTCGAGCACGGTGACCGGAGCCGGACCTTCCTTGAACGTCTTGCCAACTGCCACGCAGGACAATGTCGTGTCGACTTCATTCATAGCGCAGCGCCTCCGCCGGTTCGGTTCGTGATGCTCTCCAGGCGGGATAGAGGGTGGCAACCAGGGAAAGCACAAGGGCGACACCGGAGATACGCAGAACATCCCGCATCTGCAGATCCGACGGCAAGTCGCTGATGTAATAGACATCCGCCGGGAGGAACTGCTGACCAAGCATGCTTTCGATGGCCGGCACCAGGGTTTCCACGTTCAGGGCCAGGGCGATGCCTGCCACCGTGCCAAGCAGTGTGCCGAAGATCCCGATAATGGCCCCCTGAATCATGAAGATCCGCATGATGCTGCCGGGGCTTGCACCCAGCGTGCGCAGTATGGCGATGTCGGAACGCTTCTCGTTTACCACCATGACCAGGGTCGACACGATGTTGAATGCCGCCACGGTGATGATCAGCGTCAGAATCACGAACATCACCGTCTTTTCCGTCTGCACAGCCCGGAAGAAGTTCGCATGCTCACGGGTCCAGTCCCGCACCGAGTAGCGCCCGTCGAGGGTCAGGGCGAGTTCACGGGCCAACCAGGGTGCAGCCATCATGTCGTCGAATTCGAGCCTCAGACCTGTGATGCCCTCGTCCAGGCGCATGATCGCGGCAGCATCGTCGAGATGCATGAGGGCAAGCCCGCGATCATATTCGTACATGCCCACATGGAAGGTGCCCGCCACCTCGAAGCGGCGCACCCGCGGTACGATACCGGCAACGGTAGCGCGGGCTTCCGGGGTGACGACGGTTATGCGGTCACCCACCCGGGCGTTGAGCATTCTTGCCAGGGCGCTGCCGAGAATGATCCGGTACTCGCCGGACTCAAGGCGCTCCGCGGCATCGCCTTGCACGTTATCGAGTACGCGGGACACGGTGGCTTCATGCTCCGGCAGGATGCCGCGGATCATGGCTCCGCTGACCTCGCCGCCTCGGGTCACCATGACCTCGCCAGAGACAAACGGTGCGGCGCCTTCGACCCGGGGGTGATCGAGCACCTGCTCGCGCAAATCACGCCAGTCCGACAGCGGCTCGGAGGCACCCTGGATGCTGGCATGTGCAACCATACCGAGAATGCGTTCGCGCAACTCCCGTTCGAAGCCGTTCATGACCGACAGCACGGTGATCAGCGCCATGACACCCAGTGCAATCCCGGCCATGGAGATCAATGAGATAAAGGACACAAATCGGTTGCGCCGCTTGGCACCCGTGTAACGCAGCCCGATGAAGAGCTCCAGAGGCTTGTACATGTATGTTCCCGTCAGTTCTTCAATTCAGGCCGCGTCGAGTTGCGGGCATATCACCGGAAGCCGCCGCTGCAACGCGATGCGCCGGGGCGAAACGCGGGCACCCAGCGCGCAGACTTCGACGCCGGCGGCAATGGCCTCGCGAAGCGCCAACCCATAGGCCGGGTCGATGGCATCGGCCGGCCGCACTTCCGCCACATCGTCACGCTGCACACAGAACACCAACGCCGCCCGGGCACCCTGGCTTGCCAGCTCGGCCAGATGCCGCATATGCCGTGTTCCCCTGGTGCTGACCGCATCGGGGAACAGGGCGACGCCGTCCTCGACGGCCGCGGTCACGTTCTTGACCTCCAGGTAGCAAGGCGGCTCCCCTGCAGGTCCTTCCAGCACGAAGTCGATACGGCTTCCGCCGCCGGGCAAGGTGACCTCCCGCCGGATTCGATCGAAACCGCCAAGCCGGTCAGCCAGCATGCCGGTTTTCAGCGCTTCCTCAACCAGCCGATTCGATCGGCCCGTGTGGATGCCGACCAGTACGCCAGGGCTGCTTTCCACCAATTCCCAGGTGTGCGGATACTTGCGACTCGGCCGATCGGATCGGCTCAACCAGACCCGGGCGCCGGGCTCCTGGCAGCCGAGCATGGAGCCGGTGTTGGGACAGTGGGCCGTCAGAGCGGTTCCATCGTCCAGATGCACATCGGCAAGGAAGCGTTTATAGCGTCTTATCAGGGTCGCCGGAATCAGCGGCGGTTCGAACTGCATGGCGAACTCCGGCATGCGGCGTGAGCAGTCGCGCAAGAGGATACCAGCCCAGCTTCGGCAAACGTAGCGGCTCGCCAACACATCGGGACGCATTGGGAATTTGCCGGAATGCCAACCAGTGCATGGTCGTTGCCCACTCCAAGACGGTGTAATACCCTCCAAGACAAATGATTGTGGAGATCACGGATGCCAGTCCGCGCAGCAAAAATCGGAGTACTCGCCCTGGGTCTCGCCCTGTTCGCCCCCATTGCCTCGGCAGATCGTCTGCTTATAGACAATGTGCGCCAGGCCGACCAGATTCGCTCTGAACGCCCCCAGAACGGCGAGACCATGGATCAGGTTGCCCGCCGCTACGGCGACCCCGGTGATCGCGTCGAGGCTGTGGGTGAGCCGCCGATCAGCCGCTGGATCTACGACGGCTTCACGGTGTATTTCGAGCACGACCGGGTGTTGCATTCGGTAGAACGCCACGACTGAGGCCGCGACAACCTTGATGCAAGCAGTGCACGGGCGGCGCCTGCCCGCCGAATGGGAGATGCAACGCGTCGCACTGCTGACCTGGCCCCATGCCGGTGGTGACTGGGGAGACAACCTGGCAGAAGTGGAACAGACATTCCTGCGTATGGCCGAGGCCATACTCGGGCACCAGCCTCTTGTAATTGCATGTAGCGACCAGCCCGCCCGCCAACGTCTCCAGAGCCAACTCGCGCCTCACGGCGCACCGGACATTCACGTTGTTCCCAGCAACGATATCTGGGTTCGTGACCATGGTCCGATTACCGTGGTCGGTCGCGATGGCCGCCCCCGTCTGCTTGATTTCAAGTTCAATGGCTGGGGTGGCAAATATCCGGCCGAGAAAGACGACAGGCTCACCCGCCACCTCCATGCGACCGGTGCCTTCGGCGATCTGCCCCTTGAGTCCGTGCCGTGGATTCTCGAGGGCGGCAGCCTGGAAACCGACGGCCGCGGAACGCTTCTCACCACAAGCAGCTGCCTACTCACGGATACACGCAACCCGGGAACCGACAAGGGCTGGTGGGAAGATCGCTTCGCCGAGTGGTTTGGGATTGATCGTGTGCTCTGGCTGGATCACGGCCACCTGGAAGGCGATGATACCGACGGACACGTGGACATGCTGGCGCGGTTCGTCAATCCGGAGACGATTGTCTACACCGCCTGCGACGACCCGGACGACCCCCACTACGACAGTCTCGCCCGCATGGCCGATCAGCTGCGGGCATTTCGCAGCCGATCCGGCAAACCGTACCACCTGATTCCGCTGCCATGGCCCAGCGCCCACCATGACGAGACTGGTGAACGCCTGCCATTGAGTTATGCCAACTTTCTCGTGATCAACGGCGCAGTTCTGCTGCCCTGCTACGCTCAACCACAGGATCAGGCAGCCGAAAACCTGCTCGCGCCTTTATTCCCGGGCCGTGAACTGCACCGCATACCCGCACTACCGCTGATCCGCCAGCACGGCAGCGTACACTGCGCAACCCAACAGATCGTTCGCTGATTCAACCGAGGCGGATTCGCCTGTTAGAATACGCGGCCCTTAACTCGAGCGCGGACACGTCCATGCCCGGCAAGACACTGACCGTCGGTCTGGTACAGCACCGCTGCACTGCTGATGCCGAGGCCAACCTCGCACGCTCCATCTCCGGCATCGAGGAAGCCGCCAGGGCCGGTGCAGAGCTGGTGCTGTTGCAGGAACTGCATCGCACACCCTACTTCTGCCAACGCGAACAGGCTTCCGCCTTCGATCTGGCTGAACCCATTCCGGGTCCGACCACGGATCAACTGGCCGATGCCGCAAAACGCCATGACTGCGTGGTGGTGGCGTCCGTTTTCGAGCGTCGCTCGGCGGGGCTCTATCACAACACGGCGGTGGTGCTGGAGCGCGATGGAAGCATCGCCGGGCGCTACCGCAAGATGCACATCCCGGATGATCCGGGCTACTACGAGAAATACTACTTCACGCCCGGCGATCTGGGCTTCACGCCCATCGACACCAGTGTCGGCAGGCTGGGCGTGCTGGTGTGCTGGGACCAGTGGTTTCCCGAAGCCGCCCGCCTGATGGCGCTCGCCGGGGCAGAGCTCCTGCTCTACCCCACTGCAATCGGTTGGGCGCAAGAGGACGACACCCAGGAGCAGGCCCGGCAGCGCGATGCATGGATCACCATTCAACGCGCCCATGCCGTGGCCAATGGCCTGCCGGTGCTGGTCTGCAACCGCCACGGCTTCGAGCCTGATCCGGAAGCTCCGGACCAGGGTGCACTTTTCTGGGGAAGCAGCTTCATCGCCGGTCCGCAGGGAGAGATCCTCGCCGAGGGTGCCGTTGACGCCGACCAGACGGTGGTGGTGACGCTTGACCGAAGCCGCAGCGAGGCCGTGCGCCGCGCCTGGCCCTATCTGCGCGATCGTCGTATTGATCATTACGGCGACCTGTGTCGCCTATACCGAGACTGACCGAACACTGATGAGTGAGATCCAGAGCCCACTGAATCCCGTCCTGCCCAAGCACACAGGGCGTACAATTCGTTGGAGTGGCTTATGGGGTAGCACCCCGGCACTCGCCCTGCTGCAGGCCGTCGCCGGCAAGGGTGATGGCATCGTGCTTGCCCTGGCGGCAACGCCCCACGACGCGCAGCAACTGGAGACAGAGCTGCGCTTCTACGCCGGAGACAACGACGCGGGAATACTGGCGTTTCCCGACTGGGAAACCCTGCCCTACGATGTCTTTTCACCCCACCAGGACATCGTTTCGCAACGGCTCAGGACACTCCATCGGCTGCCCGATACCCGTCACGGCATCCTGGTCGTACCTGTCAATACCCTGCTGCAGTGCTTGCCTCCCCCCAGTTTTGTCGAGCAGAACGTGTTCGAGCTGTCCGTGGGCGATCGCCTCCAGCTCGACGCATTGCGGCGGCGCCTGGAACAGGCCGGTTATCGCTGCGTGCCCGAGGTCATGGAACACGGTGAATTCGCTGTCCGGGGGGCACTGCTGGATCTCTACCCCATGGGCAGTGATCTGCCGTTCCGGGTGGATCTGTTCGATGACGAAGTCGAAACCATCCGGACCTTCGATCCGGAAACACAGCTCAGCCGTGATCGCGTTGAATCCATCTCACTGCTGCCCGGGCGGGAATTTCCTGTAGATGAGGCCGGCATCGGCCTGTTCCGGGCGGGTTTTCGCGCCAGCTTCGAAGGTGACCCCACCCGCAGCCTGATCTACCGCGACGTGAGTGAGGGCAACATGCCCAACGGCGTCGAGTCGTACCTGCCGTTGTTCTTCGAGGAAACGGCGACCCTGTTCGACTACCTGCCGAGCGGGGCGACCATCTACATGGCTGATGGAGTCGTCGCCGCGGCGGGAAGCGCATGGGCCGAAGTGCAGGACCGCTACGAGCAGCGCCGCCACGACAAGACCAGGCCACTACTGCCGCCCGAACGCCTGTACATGCCTGCCGAAGAGCTGTCCCGACGCCTTGAGGACAGTGCAGTGGTCGTGCTGCACCAGGAAACCGCTGCCGAACAGGCCAAGGGACCGGCGCCCGGCGTCGTTCGCCATGCGACCCGCCCGCTGCCATCACTGGCACTGAACGCCAAGGAAAACGAACCGGAGCGGCCAGCTCTTGCTGATTTTCTCGCCCAACAGGCGCCTTCGGCACGGGTGCTATTCGTGGCGGAAACTGCCGGTCATCGGGAGGCCATGCTGGACAGCCTGCGCCGCCACGACATCAAACCCCAGCAACATGGCAACTGGCCGGATTTCGTCGCCTCCAGCAATCGCCTGGGCATCGTCGTTTCAACGCTGGAGCGCGGCGCCTGGCTGACCGACGGCGAAGGGATCGTCATCGTCACCGAGGCAAACCTGTTCGGTAATCGCGCGCAGCAGCGCCGACGACGCCGGCGCCAGGACAGGGACCCCGCCCTCCTCTTTCGTGATCTCAATGACTTGAGAATCAACTCTCCTGTTGTACATGAGGATCACGGCGTTGGTCGGTATCTCGGGCTGCAACGCCTGGATGTGGGGGACTTCCCCACCGAGTTCCTCACACTGGAGTACGCCGGTGGCGACAAACTCTATGTGCCGGTGGCCTCGTTGCACCTGATCAGCCGCTATACCGGGGGCGATGAATCCAGCGCCCCACTGCATCGACTGGGTAGTGGGCAATGGGAGAAGGCCCGCCGCCGAGCGGCGGAGAAGGTCCGGGATGTCGCGGCAGAGTTACTGGACGTTTACGCCCGACGCGCGGCCCGCCAGGGAACCAGCATGGTGGCGGATGCAGACCAGTATCAGCGCTTCGCCGAGGCCTTCCCCTTCGAGGAAACGCCAGATCAGCAGGACGCCATCGATCAGGTGGTGGCCGATCTCGCCTCGCCACAGCCCATGGATCGCGTGGTCTGCGGCGATGTCGGTTTCGGCAAGACCGAGGTCGCCATGCGCGCCGCCTTCGTCGCCGTGGAGAGCGGGTTTCAGGTGGTGGTATTGGTGCCGACCACCCTGCTGGCTCAACAGCACTATCAGAATTTTCAGGATCGTTTCGCGGATTGGCCGGTGAAGATCGGTCTGCTGTCTCGCTTTGTGGACAGCAAATCGCAACGCGCAACCCAGTCGGGCCTGGCTGACGGCACCCTGGACATTGCCATCGGCACCCACAAGCTGCTGCAGTCGGATTTCAAGGCGAGAAACCTCGGTCTGGTGATCATTGACGAGGAGCACCGCTTCGGAGTGCGTCAGAAAGAGCGCATGAAGGAACTGCGTGCCGAGGTGGACCTGCTGACACTGACCGCGACGCCCATCCCGCGGACACTGAATATGGCCATGGCGGGCATGCGCGATCTGTCCATCATTGCAACGCCACCCGCCAGGCGGCTGGCGGTGAAAACTTTCGTGAACGAGTGGAACGAGGCGCTGGTTGAAGAGGCCTGCCTGCGGGAATTCAAGCGTGGTGGCCAAGTGTACTTTTTGCACAATGATGTGCAAACCATTGAAAAGAAAGCGAACGATCTGCAAGCGCTGCTACCCCAGGCGCGCATCGGCGTGGCCCACGGGCAGCTACCCGAACGGGAGCTGGAGCGCGTGATGCTCGACTTCTACCATCAGCGGCACAATCTGCTGGTGTGCAGCACCATCATCGAGTCGGGCATCGACGTCCCCAGCGCCAACACCATCATCATCAATCGGGCGGATCGCTTCGGGCTGGCGCAATTGCACCAGATGCGAGGACGCGTCGGCCGCTCCCACCATCGCGCCTACGCCTACCTGATCGCACCGCATCGCAAGGCCATGACCGCCGATGCCGCGAAGCGGCTGGAGGCCATATCAGCCCATGAGGATCTGGGTGTCGGCTTTAACCTCGCCAGCCATGACCTGGAAATCCGCGGTGCCGGCGAGTTGCTTGGTGCCGAGCAGAGCGGGCAGATCAACGAGATCGGCTTCTCCATGTACAACGACTTGCTCGAACGTGCCATCAAGGACTTGCGCTCGGGGCGTGAGCCCGCCCTGGATCAGCCGCTGCACCATGGCGCCGAAGTCGACCTGCGCCTCCCTGCCCTGCTGCCCGAGGACTACCTGCCGGACGTCCACACCCGTCTGGTGCTCTACAAGCGGATCGCCAATGCCGGCAGCAAGGCACAGTTGCGCGACCTGCAGGTGGAGATGATCGACCGTTTCGGGCTATTGCCCGATGCCACCAAGAATCTGTTCCGCATCACCGAATTGAAGATTCGCGCGGAAGCGCTGGGGATCAAGCGCATCGAGCTTGGACCCTCCGGTGGCAATCTCGCATTCGCTCCGACGACGCACATCGATCCCGCAGCCCTGGTGATGCTGATACAGGGCTCTCCGGACACCTATCGTCTCGAAGGTCAAGAGCGTTTGAAGGTCCGTCTGGATTTGCCGGAACCCACCGATCGTTTTGCCTTGGCCGAGCAACTGCTGGACAATCTCAGACAACGTGAAGCCGCCTGACCCTGTCGCACCATGCGAGCGGGGCAACGAATGGAGACTGGGGATGCGTCGGTTCTATCAACAATGGCTGGTCTTTGTCTGCCTGCTGATCGGCGCCAATGTGGCCTCTGCAGATTCCCGGCTGTTTGATGTCGAAGTCATCATCTTCCAGCAGACCCATGCAGATCTGGCGGAAGAACGCTGGCCGATGACCTGGCAGCCGGCGAGCTTCCCTCGCTACGCAGAGCTCGCCAATAGCGGCAACCCGGACAACGCGCGCTTCACCCAGCTGTCAGCGGATCAGTTGCGTCTAGGCCAGACTGCGCGCCGTCTGGACAACCAGGATCGCTATCGCGTGCTGCTCCACGCCGGCTGGAGGCAACCGGGCTTGAGCCAGACCACAGCGCCTGCTGTGAATATTCCACTTGGCGGGGCACCATCATCGCCCACACCAGCCCTCGGCGGAACCGACGACGAAGACAATGGCCTCGCTGCAGCCAGGCCGCTGCCGGGGCTGTCGGGTTATCTGCGGGTATACGTGGAGCGATTTCTCCATATCGAGAGCAATCTGCGCCTGGTGGATCCGAGCCTGCGACTGGCAGGGCGCGTGGATCATCTGCCGCTCTTCGACAGCGTGCAATCGCCAGTGGTCGTGATGCAGGAACGTCGGCGCATGCGCAGCGGAGAGACACACTATCTGGATCACCCTGTACTTGGGGTGATCGTGCGCATCGAACGCGCCGACTAGCAAGACACCACTGCCCTGCCATGCAGGCAGCGGCTACAGACTGGGAATGAACGCCCCCAGTAGCGTGCGGACACGTTCCATGCCCTCGTCGAGGTTCTTTTCGATGTCGGCCATGGTGATCTCCTCGGAGCGCAACCCCGCACCCCAGTTGGCCACTACCGCGCAGGTGGCGTAGGCAAGCTCCAGCTCCCGGGCGAGCGCTGCCTCCGGCATGCCGGTCATGCCCACCATGTCGCAGCCGTCCCGAAGCAGCTTGCGAATCTCCGCAGCGGTCTCAAGCCTGGGGCCCTGGGTGGCCGCGTATGTTCCCTGCTCAACTGCATCGAGGCCGGCGACACGCGCTGCCTGAATCATGACTTCACGCAGGGTCGGGTCATAGGGATGGGTGAAATCAATGTGAGTGACATGGGTCAGATCATGTTCGAAGAACGTGTGGTGCCGGGACCAGGTGTAGTCGATGATCTGATCAGGAAACGCAATCCGTCCCGGGGCCATGGCGTCGCTGATGCCACCCACCGCCGCCACGGCAATCACCCGGGTGACTTCGAGATGCCGTAATGCCCAGAGGTTGGCCCGGTAATTCACCTTGTGAGGAGGAATGGTGTGCCCATAACCGTGCCGCGCCAGAAACAGCACTTCCCGTCCGTGCAGAACCCCATGGGTGATCGGCCCCGATGGCTCGCCATAGGGCGTATGGACCACTTCCCGGTGGGTAATTTCCAGGCCCTTGAGGCGTGTCAGGCCGGTACCCCCGATAATTGCGACAGTCATTGGCCCGCCTCCTGCTCCACCACCGCGTAGATGCCGGGCGCATTACGCAGCATGTCGTGATAGTCCATGCCCGCCCCGAACACGTAGCGGTCATCCACCACCAGACCGACATAATCAGCGACGACCTCCGGATGACGGCGGTCGTGGCGCTTCTCCACCAGTGCTGCGACGCGCACCCGAGCAGCGCCCCTTTCGAGGCAGTCCTCGATAATGCCTCGCAGGGTGTGACCTTCGTCGAGAATGTCATCAACGATCAATACTTCGCGCCCCCGCAGATCAGACCGCGGCCGGGCGATCCAGACCAGCTCTCCGCCCCGGGTCGCACCGCGATAGCGCGTCGCGTGTACGTAATCCACTTCCAGCGGGAAATCGAGCTTGGGCAGCAGCCGACCGGTAGGAATCAGCCCGCCGATCAGGACGCACAACACCACGGGGACGGCCTCGGAAAGGTCCCGGGTGATGGCGACGGCCATCTCCTCCAAAGCTTGTTCGACTGCATGATCATCATGCAGCCGCTCCGCCGCTTGCAGGGCAGCTACCGTCTCGTCTCGATTCATGGGGGTTGATCCATCCAATGCCGGGCTGTCGAACACGGGATGGAACCACAAACACGTTCCGGTGGCAAAGGCAGCAGGGCTACCGACAGGCGACAATCAGCACGAAATCCTGTAGCCTCTCCGGCCATGAAAAACGACCATCTTTCAGTTACTACCTTCAAATCCCTCGGTATCACGCAATGCCTGCTCGATGCGTTGAACGAGGTCGGCTTCAGTCACTGCACCCCCATCCAGGAAGCGACCCTGCCCATGGCGCTGCAAGGGCGGGATCTGGCCGGTCAGGCCCAGACGGGCACGGGCAAGTCTGCCGCCTTCCTGCTTGCGACCATGCACTACCTCATGGAAACGCCGGTGGCAGATGACAAGCGCGGCCCCTGGAGCATCATGCTGGCACCGACCCGGGAGCTCGCCCTGCAGATCCACAAGGACGCAGAGAGCCTGGGCCAGTTCACCGGCATGAAGTTCGCTGCCATCTATGGCGGCACCGGTTACGAGCAGCAGCGCAAAATGCTCGAGGACGGCGTGGACATCATCATTGGTACGCCGGGCCGGATTATCGACTTCTACAAGCAGGGCGTTTTCAAGCTCGACAACATCGAGGTCGTGGTGCTGGATGAGGCCGACCGGATGTTCGATCTCGGTTTCATCGGTGACATCCGCTACCTCTTCCGGCGCATGCCGCCGCCGGACAAGCGCATCAACTACCTGTTCTCGGCCACGCTGTCGCAGCGCGTGCTGGAGCTGGCCTATGAGCACATGAACGACCCGGAAGTGGTGCGCATCGAGCCAGAACAGATCACCGCGCAGAACGTCACCCAGAAGCTCTATCACGTTGCCAAGGACGACAAGATCCGACTGCTGCTCGGCCTGTTCAGCAAGCACACGCCAAGTCGCACCATCGTCTTCGTCAACACCAAGCGCGCCGCCGATCAGGTCACGGGCTATCTGAAGGGCAACGACTTCGATGCCGAGGTGATCTCTGGGGATATTCCGCAGAAGAAGCGCGAATCCCTGCTCAAGCGCTTCCAGGACGGGGATCTCCCGATACTCGTGGCCACCGACGTGGCGGCGCGGGGGCTGCACATTCCCGGCGTCAGCCACGTGATCAATTTCGATCTGCCGCAGGATGCCGAAGACTACGTGCACCGTATCGGACGGACGGCGCGAGCCGGCGAATCCGGTGATGCGCTGAGCCTGGCCTGCGACGAATACGTCTATTCACTGCCCGATATCGAGGCCTACATCGAGCAGCGAATCCCCGCCGAAGTGGTTGCGCCGGAACTGCTGATCGAGCCCAAGCCACCGGTGCGCATGCGCCGCTCAAGCACGGGCCCGAAACGCAATGGTGGTGGTGGCCGTCGTCCCCGCCGACCATCTGCATCGCCGAACTGAGCATTGTGCCCGCCACCATGAGCAAGCCACGCACCCTGCTGCACGAGACCACGCTGGACACGCGCTGGGGTGACATGGATGCGCTTGGCCACATCAACAACGCCACCTACTTCACCTATTGTGAAAGCATCCGCGTGGAATGGCTTGAGGGGGTTTCGGGGCGCATTGCCGGCGCCCAGGGTGAGGGCCCCGTGCTGATCAACGCCAACTGCGATTTTCTTCGCTCCATCGTCCATCCTGCGCGGCTCCAGATCAGCATGTATGGTCTGGCACCCGGTCGAAGCAGTGTGATGACCGAGTACGAAATCCGGGATGCCCGGGATACCGACATTCTCTACGCCACCGGGTCGGCCAAAGTCGTGTGGGTGGATTTTGCCGAGAGCCGCTCCCGCCCTTTGCCGGAATCCTTGCGGGCCCTGCTGCCTGACCCCGACTGACCGCGCCGCGGCGATGAACTACCTCGGCCACCTGTATCTCGCCGACATGGATGCCGAGCATCGACTGGGCAACCTCATGGGCGACTGGGTCAAGGGGCCCCTGGACCGGCATGCACTGCCACCGCGCATCATGGCGGGCGTCAGGCGCCACCGGCAGGTGGACAGCAACAGCGACCAGCATCCGATCATGCGCCGCGCCAGGGCCCGCTTCAGCGGACGTCACCGCCGCGTCGCCGGCATTGCCCTGGATGTCCTCTGGGATCACTTCCTGCTGCGGCATTGGCCGGTGCGCTCGGAGGGCTCCCTCGACGCCTTCCTCGCCGGCTGCTACCGGGATGTGCTGAACGCCCTCCCCGCCTGCCCCGACCACCACACCCGACACCGGATCGAGCGCATCATCCAGGAGGACTGGATCAGACGCTATGCCGAGCTATCCAATGTCATTCAAGCGATTTCCCGCATCGGCTTGCGTCTCTCCCGTGATCCTGGCCTGCATGACATCGGTAGCCAGCTGGAGCAGCTCTATCCGGCGCTGGAGCAGGACTTTCTCGAATTCCCCCTGTTGCCCGGGCGGGATCAGGCGATTCCCGCACTGACCGGCACAGATGGCAGTCTACCGGCGTGAACCAGCGTATCAACCCGGAGTCGCCCCTGCTGCTGTTTGCCCTGCTGGCGGGTAGCAGCCTGACAGTCATGTCCGGGGCCGCAGTGTCCCCCGCGATGCCCGCCATCACCGCGGCCTTCGCCGATGAGCCCATGGCGGATTTCCTGACCCGCCTGGTGCTCACCATGCCGGCGCTGTTCATTGCCTTGTGCGCGCCGCTGGGTGGGCTACTGGTCGACCGGGTGGGGCGCAAACCCGTCATTGTTGTCGCACTGACGCTGTACGGGCTAAGCGGGACTGTCGGCCTGTACACGGACTCTCTGACAGTCCTGCTGGCCAGCCGCGCCCTCCTCGGCGTTGCCGTGGGTGGCTTGATGACTGCCTGCACCACGCTGATCGGCGATTGCTACCAGGGGGTGCGCCGAAGCCAGGTACTGGGCCTGCAGGCAAGTTCGGCCGCCATAGGCGGCGTCGTGTTCCTGCTCGGCGGCGGTCTCCTCACAGAATTGAGCTGGCGAGGACCATTCACGCTGTACCTGGCGGCGTTCGTGTTACTTCCAATTACCCTCATCGCCTTGCGCCAGGCTCCGGTCTATACGCCGGCGCAACGCGCCGAGGCTGCTGCCAGGGGCGACCAACAGCGCCCGGCAATGGCATCGCTAATCGGGCTTTATGCCTGCATGCTGCTCGGCATGGGTCTGTTCTACGTGGTCCCCCTGCAACTCCCCTACCGCTTGCATGAACTCGGCTACATGAGCGGTGCACTTGCCGGAGCCGCGTTGTCAGTGAATACGGTGTGCGCCGCAATCCTTAGCTTCAGCTACCGGCAGCTCTATTTGCGCTTTCCGGAATGGCAACTGCTGGCAGCCTCGTTTTTCGCCATAGCCGGTGGCCTGGGCCTGATCGGCGCAGCCGAGGGCCTGCCGCTGATCCTGACCGGACTGTCCTTTGTCGGTGCTGCACTCGGATTGCTGATTCCAACCGTGAATCAGTGGCTGTTACGAATCGCCCCCCTGTCCATGCGGGGTCGCATCATCAGCGGCAGCACGGCGGGTTTGTTCCTGGGGCAGTTCCTGTCCCCGTTTCTCAGTCAGCCACTGGTGGGGCTCACCGGGCTGGCAGGCGCGTTTCTAGCATTCTCGGCTCTGGCATTGGTGGTCGCGGTGCTTGTCACAGTGCTGGCTCGGCGTGGCCGACCCCACGACCCACGAACCGATGCCACCAGGGGTGCCAGTTGATTCGTGCGATGCTGCGCTGCGGCGTGCCTTGTGCCAGGTCGCACAGCACACTCTGAAACGCGTCTACAATCGCGCCGACGCAGTTGGTGTAATCAGTCCGGAGGTTGCAATGCGGATCTCATGGTTGTTTCTGGTTTTCGCTGCTCTGTTGCTGGGTGCCTGCGGCGGCTCGGCTCCGGAAAGCAGTTCTCCAGCAGACGCCTACACGGCCTTTTTCGAACGCCTCGATAACGGCGACCGGCAGCAGGCGCTGGAGTCGCTGGCGCCGGATGGTGCACTGGGCGATACCTTTCGGGGCGGCAGTTACTACATGATGGCCGAGGTCATGGAGCAGCAGTACGAACGACATGGTGGACTGGATGCTGTACTGATCGACGAGGAACGGGAGATCTCCAGCGAAGAAGTCCACGTGGAAGGGCGTGTCCGATATGGCGACGGCATGGAAGAACCGCGTCGCATCATCTTCGTGAAGGAAGGTGAACGCTGGGTGGGGCGCCTCTGATATCAGAGTCTTTTTTGCCCCTCCAGCCAATCGATCAACACGTCCATGCGAGCACGCTGATCCGGGGCTTGCAATATAAGGTGCGGAGCCTGCTCCTCAATGATCAATTCCACCGGCCCGGCCAGGCTTCTCTGCAATCCACGGATCGCTTCCGGTCTGACCATGCCGTCTTCTCCGCCGTAGAATATCAGCGTCGGCACAGCCACCTGCCCGGCGATCTCGGTGGCGTCGTCAGCAAGGCGCACCAATCCCGCGTAGGTGTCCAGCCGCACGCGGCGGACGATGCGTGGATCCTCCCCGAAGCGCTCGACGGCACTGTCAACCAGGGTGCCTTCATAGTTCCGCGACAATCGCACGCCAGCGCCGGGCAGGATGCGCTCTCCCAGCCACAGCAGAACATCCCAACCCCGCCGGAATGGGATGCCTTCCCGAACACCGGGCGCCGCAAGAACCAGACCGTCCGGCGGTATCTCGGCCTCTGCCGCGAGCAACAGGGCGACCGAGCCACCCATGCTCTCGCCAAGCAGATAGACCGGAGCGTCGGTCTGCGCCCGCACAGCATTGTAGACTTCCAGAGCATCGCGAATCATACGCTCCTCGCCAGCCCATCGTCCTTGCTCAGGGGTAGTGCCGAAGCCGCGTTGATCGAAAGCCACCACGCGATAGCCGGCCCGTGCCAGCTCAGGCCCGACTTCCTCGAAGGCAAGCCTGAAATCGCCAAAACTGTGCAGCGCGATGACGGTGCCGCGGGATTCGGAATCCGCGGGCTCCCACTCACTCACAGGCAGTGCGACGCCGTCATCGGCCATGAAGAACGACGCGGGGGGACTCAATGCCATGCCGTTATCTATCGTTTCCATGGAAGCCTGAGTACAGCCGACAAGACTCGCCGCCAACAGACTGCTGAGGGCGATACCGCGGTGCAGATGTCGGGCCATTTCGCCCAGCGTGCCATTCATAGCGCTGTCAGAGTGTGACACCCGTCGATGGTTCCTTCCCGGTTGCATGGGTATCATGCTGCAGTTCGTGGCGCAGGCAAGAGAGAAGTTAATCCATGTGGCGTTTCGTAACCCTAATCGCTGTCATCGCCCTGGCCCTTTCTGCGATACCTGGTTTGGCGGCAGACAATGAAGCCCAAGGCTGGCAAGTCAACGCAGAAGAGCTGGCTTTCGACGCCGATGAGGCGCATCCCTCGACGCGACGCCTGTGGGGAGAACATGAAGGTGCGGGATACCGCATCGAGGTTCCACCCGACTGGAATGGCACCCTGGTCCTCTACGCCCGACCACTGCGGGCCAGTGATCGCGCGGACCTGTCGGTCATCAATCCGCCCTTGCGCGGAGCCCTGCTGGATCAGGGAATCGCCTGGGCGGCGAGCAGCTTCCACGCCAACGGTTACCACGTCACCGCAGGCGTCGAGGACACACGGGCCCTGCTGGACGTGTTCTCACAACGCATCCGCGCGCCGGAAACTGCATTGGTGATCGGCCATGACCTGGGCGGCCAGGTCACCATCGCGAGCATGGAGCAGTACCCAGAGGACTACTCCGGTGGCCTGGCTTTCTGCGCACCCATGGATGGCAGGGATCACCTCAATTATCTGCTGGATATCAACCTCATCGCCCATGCCCTCACAGACACGGAGACCCGTTTTCCCGAGCCGGCCCTGCAGAGTGCGGGTATGGACGAGGTAGTCCAGCGCCTCGGCCCGGGCTTCCCCACGACCTTGCATCCAGCCGGTGACGATTTTCGCGCCGCGCTGCGTGCCCTGAGCGGCGGCAACACCCCGTTGTTCGACGCTGCCTTCGACGCCTGGGGCTTGCGCGTGCTCGAACTGGGCGCAGTTGATGGTGCTCTCGGAGGCCTGCTTCCCGGCAATCTTTACAGCAACGCCGAGCGGCACTATCAGGTTGACGGCGGCGCGGCCGAGCAGCGGCTGAACGAAACAATCCTGCGGGTTCCGCCGGACCCTGTACTGGAGCGCGCCGGTATCAGGCCCCTGCCGGAACTGCAGGGAACCCTGGGCGCCCCCCTGCTGTTGGTATCGGCACTCGGCGATCTTTACGCGCCCCCAAGCCTGCATCAGCAGTATGCACAGCGTGTGGACACGGCTGGTCAATCAGCGCTGCTGGCCAACTGGTTCGTTCGAGATGTGGGGCACTGTACCTTCAGTGATGCAGAAACAGGGGCCGCCCTGGATGCGCTGCTCGCCTGGGTAGAGGATGGCAACCGACCGCAAAGTGTTGACCTGACAGACCCTGGAGCGCTGGAGCAAGACGACGTCGGATGCGACGTGACCAACCCGCCGCGAGCCGGCCTACCTGCTTGCGAGGACTGAGGCATATGGCGTGACCGGCTGGCGGGGACCGCATTAAACGCTCGGAATCAGAAGTGGAAGCGAATGCCGCCAGTCGCCGTGTAATAGAGTTGCGTGCCGAAGCCGTATTGCACACCGGTATCGACAATGGCCTCGGCCCGTCTGCCGAGGGCGTGGCCAAGGCCGAGACCAAAACTGATCCTGCCCCAGTGCTCCCGGCTGTCATCGTCGGGATCGCGCTGACTGTAGACCCCGCCGATGCGCGTTCGCAGGAAAAGACGGTCGGTGAAGTAGTTGTTCCCGGTAAGGTGCAGGCCGACCAGGAGCTTGTGGGCCTGCCCGTCTCGACGCTGATCCGGCCGCACACGACGCACCGTGTCACCGATGTCCAACTCCACTGAGACATGTGTGCGCGGCGTGGCGGCGGACTGATAGCCGGAGCGGTAGCCAAGCTGCAGCCCGCGCGTGTAGCCTTCGCGCCCGCCCTCCGGGGCAATCATGCCGCCGGTGAGCCCGACAAAGTACCCTGGGCGCGGTAGCGGTTCAGCGCCCACGGCGGGCATACCGAACAACAGCAGCCCGCCAAGCACAACAAGGATTCGCCAATTCATGCATCTGCCTCCTGCTGCCGGGCGCGCTCTTTGCGCTTGGCGCTCTCCCAGGCCGCTTCCCGCTGTTCGAAACTGGCGTCCTCCATGGTGAGCCCCCGTCCGGCGAGAACCTTCTCCGCCTCCCGGAACCGCTCCTCGAAGCGACGGATCGTGCCGCGCAATGCGCTCTCCGGATCAATCCGCAGGTGACGGGCCAGGTTGGCAGTTGCAAACAGCATGTCGCCCAGCTCAGCTTCCACCCGGGCCTGGTCGCCCTCGCCCTGGTCCCATGCCTCCTCGAGCTCGGCAAGCTCTTCGCGGATCTTGTCGAACACGCCATGGGGGCTTGGCCAGTCAAAACCGACCCGGGCAGCGCGACGGGTCAGCTTGATCGTCCGCGGCAACCCGGGCAGTGCAGCACTGACATCATCGATGGCGGATGCAGCGGTGGCGTCGCCATCAGCTCGCTTCGCCGCCCTCTCCTCGGCCTTGATGTCCTCCCAATGGCGCGTCTGCTCGTCCACTCCCGGCATGGATGCGGTGGCGAACACATGGGGGTGGCGGCGGATCATCTTGTCGTTGATGGCTGCTGCAACGTCGCTGAAGGTAAAGGCGCCCTGCTCTTCCGCCATCCGCGCGTGAAAAACGACCTGCAACAGCAGGTCGCCAAGTTCGTCCCGCAGTTCGTTCAGATTACCCCGCTCGATGGCATCCGCGACTTCGTAAGCCTCTTCAATGGTATAGGGCGCGATGCTGCGGAAATCCTGCTGCAGATCCCAGGGGCAGCCGGATTGCGGATCCCGCAGGCGCGCCATGATGGACAGGAGGTCTTGCATCGGGTCGTGGGTCAACTCGGGATCGGCCATACGGCACTCCGCTTTATTGCTTAACTGGTTGTCTGAACGGTTCAGGGCGATGCAAGTTGCCCACAGGCCTCACTGAGGTCCACAGCCTCAACGATCTCCGCCAGCAGGCATACCATGTAGCCATCGGAAGCCGCCCCGGCACCACGGCGGCGCATCTGTGGCCGCGCCTCGCGGAGCGCATCGGCACCGATGCGCAGATGCACCATACCAAGGTTGTGCCGGGCCTCGGCCAGATCCGGGTCGATTTCTAGCGAGCGGCGATAGGCCAACAGCGCGGCGTCGAGATCGCCGTCCCGCGCCTCCAGATTAGCCAGGCGATACCAGCCTCTGGCACTGGCGCTACCAGAGGCCGCCAATTCGCGATGCAGATTCAGGGCCAGAGGCCAGTTCTCCGCCTGGTAGGCATCCATGGCGGCCTGGTTAAGGCGTAGCGGCTCAAGGCGATCAGGCCCGCCGATAGCGGCACAACCTGCCAGAATCAGTACCGCCATCGTGAGTGCCCCACCACGCAGCAGGCGTGGCACGAGCAGGTTGCCCATCAAACCCAAGACCTTACTCCCCAGTCATCGGGACAGCCGTCCCGGCATCCAGTATGATTGAGCCGGCAAACCGCCAGCCCTTTTTGCTCCGACAGTGGATCAATCAAGCCCCATGATCGAAGACACGATTCCAACACGCAGAAAGACGGTACCCGTGAATGTCGATGGCGTCACCATCGGCGGCGGGGCTCCCATTGTAGTGCAGTCCATGACCAATACCGATACGGCGGACGAAATCGCCACCGCCATCCAGGTGGCGGATCTGGCCAGAGCGGGGTCGGAGCTTGTCCGGATCACGGTGAACAACGAAGAGGCGGCTGCGGCGGTGCCGGCCATCCGCGAACGACTCGACGCCATGGGACTGAAGGCACCGCTGGTGGGTGATTTCCATTTCAATGGGCACAAGCTGCTGTCCCGCTTCCCCGCCTGTGCCGAGGCGCTGGCGAAGTATCGCATCAACCCGGGCAACGTCGGCCGGGGTGCCCGCCGGGACACCCAGTTCGCGGAGATGATCGAACTGGCCTGCCGCTACGACAAGCCGGTGCGCATCGGGGTCAACTGGGGCAGCCTGGACCAGGACCTGCTGGCCCGGATGATGGACGAGAATGCTGCTCTGAAGGAGCCCCGGGACGCGACCCTGGTAATGAAGGAAACGCTCATCGTCTCGGCCCTGGAGAGCGCGCGCCGCGCGGAAGAACTGGGGCTCCCCCACGATCGCATCATCATTTCCTGCAAGCTGAGCGGCGTGCAGGACCTCATCGCCGTTTACCGGTCACTGGCCTCGCGATGCGACTATCCGCTGCATCTTGGCCTGACCGAAGCGGGCATGGGCTCCAAGGGCATCGTGGCATCGTCGGCGGCCATGGGCGTACTGCTGCAGGAGGGCATCGGCGATACGATTCGCGTCAGCCTCACGCCTGAGCCCGGCGGCCCGCGCACCGGCGAGGTTCTGGTTGCGCAGGAACTCCTGCAGACCATGGGCCTGCGGGCCTTCACCCCGCTGGTCGCCGCCTGTCCCGGCTGTGGCCGCACCACCAGCACCTACTTCCAGGAACTGGCCAACGACATCCAGAGCTATGTGCGAACCCGCATGCCGGAGTGGCGGCGCCAGCATCCGGGGGTCGAGGAAATGTCCCTCGCGGTAATGGGCTGCGTGGTGAACGGGCCAGGTGAGAGCAAACATGCCAATATCGGCATCAGTCTGCCGGGCACCGGGGAGCGACCTGTTGCGCCGGTATATGAAGATGGCGAGAAGACGGTCACGTTGAAAGGTGAGCGCATCGCCGACGAGTTCAAGGACATCATCGAGCGTTACGTGGAGCGCACCTACAAGACCCCCGGCGCCAACGCTCAGGAATCAGCGCTGGACCGCCCTGGCTGACCACCGCTCCGGTAGGACAACGCCCCGCACACATCACAGCGCCATGGACTGCGCCGGTACTGCCGGTCCAGGCTGGCGCGAATTTCCGGGCGTTCTACCAGATCCGCAAGGGTCATCCCATCGAGGAAGGCGCGGATGCGCTGTTCGAGGTCATTCCAGATCAGACTGTTGAGACTTCCGCTGTCACCAGAATCCGGTGAGGTCTCCTGCAGTGCCGCGAAGATCTCACCCAGCCGCAGTTCCGATGGCGCACGCCCGAGTCGATAACCACCCCCAGGCCCCGGCGTGCCCTGTATCAGGCCGTGTTCACGCAGTCGAGCGAAGATCTGATCCACATAGGACATGGAGATCCCCTGACACACCGAAATCTCGGCCTGGGGCACCGGGCCCGCATCATTGTGCATGGCAAGATGGATCATGGCGCTGACCGCGTAGCGTGCCTTGGTGGAAATTCGCATCGGCGACCTCTTGACGGCTGGGACAGCCTTTGTGACAGAGCCAGTATACCACTGCCGCAGAGCCGCTAATCCGCCGCGCCCCGCTCTACCGCCTCCCGTGCGAGAGTATGGGCGTGGTTGACGGGACCATCCCCGCCACCGAGACCCGGAGCAGTGCGAATCGCTGTCAGCAGGTAGCGCCGCCCCCGGGCCACCGCGGCATCCAGCGTGAGCCCCTGGGCCAGGCCGGTCGCGATCGCCGAGGCCAGCGTGCATCCAGTACCATGGGTATGCCGCGTGGCGATACGCTGGTGATGGAAACTATGGGCGATGCCCTCATGAACGAGCACGTCGAGCAGATCTTCCCCCGGCAGATGCCCACCCTTCAGCAATATTGAGCCGCCAGTCATGTCACTCAGCGCCATCGCAGCCTCCTCCATGGCTGCGGCGCCAGACACAGTACGATCAAGCAGAGCTTCGGCCTCGGGCAGGTTGGGTGTCAGCAAGGTCGCGCGCGGAAGCAGCCGCTCACGCAGAGCGACGATAGCGCTGCGTTCCAGCAGATTGGCACCGGATTGGGCGATCATCACCGGGTCCACCACCAACGGCACATCGCGGGCGCATGCATCAAGCGTATCCACCACCGCGTCGATGACCGCCGCGTCGTGCAGCATGCCTGTCTTGATCGCGTCGACGCCCAGGTCGTCCACGACAACGCGGATCTGCTCACGGATGAAATCCGCCGGTACGGCATGAATCGCGGTAACACCCTGGGTATTCTGCGCCGTGAGCGCGGTTAGCGCCGTCATGGCGTAGCCACCCAGTCCCGAGACAGCCTTGATGTCGGCTTGTATGCCGGCACCACCCCCGGAATCGGATCCGGCAATAATCAGTACACGGCCGCTGACCTGCATGGCGCTCACTCCTTTCAATGCGAATCCGGACTGGCGAACAGGGCAGCCAGGGCACTGCGATCGAGTTTACCGGCACCGGTCAGCGGCAAGCCTTCCACGACGCGGATCTCTCGAGGCCGCTTGAATGCCGCAAGCTCCTGGCTGCAACGCCGCCGCAGGTCATCCAGCAGTACATCCGACTCCGCATCCGGTGCGACAACCGCGGCCACCGCCACCTGCCCCCAACGATCGTCGGCCACCGCCACCACACCAGCCTGGGTGACACTGGCATGGCCGGCGAGAACGGTCTCGATTTCCTCCGGCGAGACGTTTTCTCCACCGCTGACGAACATGTTGTCGGCCCGGCCGACGATGCGAATCATACCGTCTTCATCCTCCACGGCCAGATCACCGCTCCAGACCCAACCTGCATCGTCGATGGCCTTGGCCGTGCGGGCAGTATCACCCAGATAACCGCCGAAATGATGCAGGCTGCGCATGCACAGGACGCCTGTTTCACCGGCTGTAACAGGCTCTCCGGTCTCCTGATCCACGAGACGGTAGTCACAATGGGGCATGGCCGTACCAATACTGGCTGTCTGCCCACGCATCTGCTCCAAGTCCTCGTCCCAGGCCGCGTTGATGAAATTGGATGGTCCGGCCTCGGTGAGCCCGTAGGCCTGGGTCACGGCAATGCCCCGATCAAGGAAAGCGTCCATTACCGGCTGTGCGCAAGGAGCGCCGGCACTGGTAATGCCCTCCAGGCTTTGCAGCGTCGCTTTCTCGTAGTCGGGGTGTTGCTGGATAAAGCGAAACATGGCTTCGACACCGCCGAAGTGGCGTATCCGCTCCTGATCGATCAGGCGCAGCAACTCCCCGGGGTCGAATTGCCGCATGAGCACGGCATAGCCGCCACCGTGGAGAATTGGTGTCAGCGAATTCCATCCACCGATATGAAAAAACGGAAACGTAATCAACTCCCGCGCGTCCCGGGTTCCGCCACCGGCAACCATGAGATCGAACGAGTTCCAGATCATCTGCCGATACGGCACCACACACACCTTAGGGGTGGCCGTGGTGCCGCCGGTATGGATGTAAAGATAGGTGGCGCTCATGGGCAGGGATCGGTTTTGCTCACCGCCGGACTGCGCCGCCAGGCGCCCGGCCAACTCCTGGCCTTCTTCACTGAGGCGATAGCGCTGCCGCAGGGAATCAGGGAGCTCCAACTCGCCGGCAAGATCGTCGAATGCAGCCTCGTAGAGGAGCGCAGCCGGCGCCATTCTGCTCAACAGATCATTGAGTTCCCGCGGGCGCAGGCGGTAACTCAGGGGTGCCATGATCAGACCGAGCTTCCCACAGGCCAAGTATAGGTAAAGCGCTTCCAGGCGATTGCGGCACAGCAGGCAAACGACTTCCCCGGGCTGCATGCCGAGTTCGTCGGTAAGCCATTCCGCCATGCGGTTGGCCTTGTCATTCAGCTCCGCATAGCTGAGGTGGGCCCCACTCGCCGCATCGTATACCGCCTGCCGACCGGGGTAGCGACGGGCCCACGGGCCTATCCAGTTGCCAACCCAGTCCATGGGCAGATCATCAGGATTGGGCATGGTCGTCATGATACGTGCCTCCTGCAGTTTGAGCCTCTGCGCCTGCGCCGTGCATAATTCCGACCCGCGGGTCAGGCGAATCGCCTCGACCACCGGCGATCCGAACGGGAGAACCCATGGCGCTGATCGATATCGGAGTCAACCTCACCAGCCGGCGATTCGATCAGGATCGCGAGGCCGTGATCGCGCGCGCGCGTGCAGCGGGCGTCTCGGGGATGGTGATCACAGGCACTAGTGTCGAGGAAAGCGAGCAGGCCCTGCAACTCGCAGCTACTGCCAGGGAGATGTTGAGCAGCACGGCAGGCGTACACCCCCATCTGTCGCGAGAGCTGGATGACCAAGGCGTACGCCAACTGCGCAGCCTGCTTCAGGAGCCAATCGTGGTCGCCGTCGGAGAGACGGGTCTGGATTTCAATCGCGACTTTTCACCACGGCCGGATCAGGAGCGGGCGTTCGAAAGACAGCTGGAATTGGCCGTGGAGATCGGCAAACCGGTTTTCATTCATCAGCGCGACGCCCATTCCCGGCTCCACGCCATACTCCATCACTACCGGGACGATCTGGTGGATGCGGTGGTGCATTGCTTCACCGACGAACGCGAAGCGCTCTACGATTATCTCGACCTGGACCTGTACATCGGGATCACCGGCTGGATCTGCGACGAGCGCCGTGGGCGGGGCTTGCAGGAACTGGTGGGCGCCATCCCCCGCAATCGGCTGATGATCGAGACCGATGCGCCTTATCTGCTGCCGCGGGATTTGCCGAACCCGCCGGCCAATCGACGCAACGAGCCAGCATTTCTACCTCACGTGCTGCGTGCCGTGGCCCGGCATCGCGGCGAGGACCCGGAAGCACTGGGAGCGGCGACCACAGAGAACGCCAGAAGGTTTTTCCGCCTGCGGGACGAACCCGATCAGACCGTTCAAGAGAGCTGACACGCCAGGGAGGCGCTGAAGCGGTCAACCTATCCTAGGCCGCCTGATCACGGGACAAGCAAGCCGCTGCATCCTCGATGACCTCAATTCCTGCGCCGCGCCGGTGGGCGTTCTCGCTGATGTGGCGCCGAAAACGGCGGCTGCCCGGTACGCCCTGGAAAAGCCCGAGCAGATGGCGGGTGAGCGCCGGCAGCGCCGTCCCGCGGGATAACTCCTTGCTGACAAAGGGCAGATAGTCCTCCAGGACGTCCAGGCGGGTTCTGCTGCCAGGGGCGTCTCCGTAGATGCGCTGGTCAACTTCCGCCAGCACCCAGGGGTTGTGATAGGCCTCGCGGCCGAGCATCACGCCATCCACGTGCTGGAGTTGTTCCAGCGACTCATCCAGCGTCCGCAGACCGCCGTTAATAATGATTTCCAGGCTCGGAAACTCGCCCTTCAGCCGATGCACTCGCGGGTAGTTCAGCGGAGGCACCTCGCGATTTTCCCTGGGGCTCAACCCCTGCAACCAGGCCTTGCGCGCATGAACGATGAATGTCTCGCAGCCAGCGGCGGCAACCTCGGCGATGAACGCGGTGAGATCGGCGTCGGTGTCCTGGTCATCGATTCCGATACGGGTCTTGACCGTAACCGGCAGGCTGGTTGCCTCCCGCATGGCCGCAACACAGTGGGCCACATGGGCAGGCTCCGCCATCAGGCATGCACCGAAGCGGCCGGATTGCACCCGATCACTTGGGCAACCCACGTTCAGGTTCACCTCGTCATAGCCATAACGCTCCGCCCAGCGGGCGCAGGCTGCGAGTTCGTCGGGATCGCTGCCGCCAAACTGGACTGCCACGGGATGCTCCGCCCTGTCGAAGGGCAGAAAACGTGCCGCCTTGCCATGGGCAATCGCCGCTGCGGGCACCATTTCCGTGTACAACACGGCCCTGCGACTGATCAATCGCAGCAGGTAGCGTGCGAAGCGATCCGTGCAGTCCATCATCGGGGCTACCGAGAAACGCCGTAAATTCTTGAGATCGTTACTTGGCCTCACTTTCCTATACTCTTCAATCAGTTACGACAGTGGAGTGCCCCGGTTATGGCGGACACCTCCAAGCCTCAAAATGAGGCCTGTTCAAACGCCTCCCGAATGACGCCACCGAGATGGCTGTTTCGGCGCTGCCGATTGTAGAACACTTCGATGTAGTCGAAGACATCAGCTCGCGCCAGCTCACGGGTCTTGGCACAGTAATCTCTATCAACTGCTTCTGGTTGCAGGCATCCGGATTGACCAGGCGGTGGATCTGTACTTCAGCGAACCGACCTAGCCATCAGCCCCTGCTACTGATGGCAGAGGGTTAAGGAGAGTACCAATGACTACACCTTTTGATTTCTGGCTCGCCTACTGGTCCGCGCTTGCGTCCGCGGCGCCACCCGCCCGAACCACTGTTCAGGAGCGTACCGGTGTGGTACTGGACTACCGTACCTTCCGTGTCACCAAGAGGAAATGGGTAGAGCAAGAGACGGATGCCCACGGCGCTTAAAGAGATGGAAACCGAATAGGGCCGGCGACTGCAGGCTCAAGGTTCCTACACTCCATACGTCAGCATGGAACGAGGACGCTTGCCTGGACCCGATGGGTCGATGCCTACGCTTCCTGGGGCAGGTCCCCAAGGGACATCTGTGACTTTTGGGGACACCTGGTTCCGCAACCGCAGGCTCAACCGTAACGAAACCACCCAACCTTCTCCACCACCAGAAAATTGAACGCACCTATCATAAGTTTATGATTTGATGGGCTTTTATTATTATTCTGTCCAACCCGTTCCGATAGACATGAAATATTTTCTTCAATATCAACGGATTCTGACTGCCTCTTCGGACTTATATACTTTTCTATATTTTTTCTCACTAAATCATATATTTAAAACATAACCACATGTTCGAGACCGTCTTTTATTTTCTCTCAGTACATTCCACCATCGGGGCTACGGAAAATCGTCTATCCAACATGAGAAAAACTGGCTAATCGCTTGAAAGGATGATAGAAATGCCGAATCATAGCTGTTGCCAGCCAGGGCCACGTCCAACGGCGGAGCAGTATACCGCCCTACAGGCGCCGAAACACCAGTCCGCGGGAGACGCATGAGTCTGCAATTGCTGTTATATGGCACCGATGGATGCCACCTCTGCGAAGACGCGGCGCGCATCGTGAGCGAGACCGTTAAAGCGGAATACGTCACGGTGCAGGAAGTGGACATTGTGCATGATGAGGCGTTGCTCCAACGTTACGGCACGCGAATACCCGTGCTGAAGCGTGTTGGCGGCATGGACGAACTCTGCTGGCCCTTCGATCACGCCGATGTGGCCCGCCTGACTCGAACCGACTACCCGATGGAAAACGAAAAATGAAACGGATCAATCTCCTTGGCATTGTCATTGCAGCACTGCTACTTGCCCTGTTCGCCCCCACAGTCCATGCCGAGCACGACAGTCACTGGGTACTGATCGATACCCAGCGGCAGATGCTGGAACTGTATCGTGGCGAAGAACGCGTCCGCAGCTTTGAACATGTCGCCCTTGGTCGCGGTGGCGCGGCGGAAGATCGCGTACGCGGCGACAACAAGACGCCGCTCGGCGAGTTCCGGATCAGCTGGGTCAACAAGGAAAGCCAGTTCCACATCTTCCTGGGCCTCGACTATCCGACGTTCCAGCACGCGCGCCGTGCCTACTCCGGTGGGCGAATGTCCCTGGACGAGTTTCTTGATGTGGCAGAAGCCTACCGGGATCAGCGGCTGCCACCGCAAACCACTAGCCTTGGGGGCAACATCGGCATTCACGGACTCGGCAAGGCCGATGTGGATTTACACCGCCGCGCAAACTGGACGCGGGGCTGCGTCGCACTCACCGACGAGGAAATGGACGAACTGATCAGCTATGTTGGAATTGGAACACGCGTGATCGTTCGATAGTGATACGCCAGTTCCTCCGAGTAGGCCCTGGTCCGTATTCTGGTGAATTAGCGTCTGTAAAAATCTGTTCCTGGCAATTGTTCCAAAGTGGCGACACCACAGCGCTTTTAAATCGCCGATAACCTGCCTAGAATGATGCCCTGTTGCCGTTCATGGAGTTCGGCACGACAACACCAGTGAAAGGAGATTTCCACAATGTCCGACAATCTTAAAAATCTGCTGAAGGTTTCCGCCCTGGGTGCCTCCATGGCCTTTGTGGTCGGCTGCGCCTCCACCGCCAGCGAAGAAGACGAAATGATGATGATGGTGCAGGACGCACAGGCCACTGCCGAAGAAGCACTGGCTGTTGCCAACGAAGCGCGTGATCTTGCTCTGGATGCTGACGGCACTGCTCGCGCTGCCCAGTATCAGTCCAACCGCAACCAGCAGCGCATCGAAGAACTGGACGAGAAGATCGACCGGATGTTCGAGCGCTCCATGGCCAAGTAAGGCGCATTCGCGCTCAAAAAAAACCCCGCTTTCTGAGCGGGGTTTTTTTATGCCTGCACAAAACTGAAAAATTACGAACCGCTCATGGCAATCAGGTTTGCGAGCCGACAATCCCCCGCTCCGCCAAACCAGCAGTATCGGTATCACGAGAGATGCGGACCAGCATGCCGTTAGGCCCCTCCACGACGGACTTCAGCCGATCGTAGCTGATCCTGCCAGGGCGGTTCTCCAGGGCGCGGGCTACCGTCCGCACGGCTCCGGAGTAACGCTCTGCCTCGCGCTTAGCCCGTTCTTCCTCGAGGGCCGGAAAAGCCTGCACGAATAGATCACCGGCCATCCAGCCAGCCTTGTAGGGTTCATTGATGATCCGAACTGCGGTGCCCACGGGCAGGCGATACACCAGCGAGGCGATATCCTCGGGATACATGCGGATACACCCCGCACTGGCACGCATGCCGACGCCATAGGGGCGATTCGTGCCGTGGATGAAATATCCCGGGATATCGAGGCCGATGGCGTAGTCACCCAGCGGGTTGTCCGGGCCGGGTTCGACCCGACGCGGCAACTCGATACCGTCTTCCTTGAGGACACGCTCGCGCACCGAGGCCGGCGGATACCAGACCGGGTTCTCGATACGATTGGTGACCCGCGTCGTCCCCACCGGTGTCGCCCAATCCTGCCGCCCGATGCTGATGGCGTAGGTCTCGACAACGCGAGCCTGGCCAGAGCGCGCCGCCGGATAGTAGAACATGCGCATTTCCGGAAGATTGATCACCAGGCCCTCGCGGGGGACTGGCGGCAGGATGAACCGGGTGGGCACAACGATCTCGGTGCCCTCTCCCGGAATCCAGAGATCGATTCCCGGGTTGGCCATGCGCATCGCCTCGAAGCCAATTCCGTAGCGTCGACCGATGTCCAGCACCGTGTCTTCCCGGCGTGCGCGCACCACTTGCACTTCACCGATCACGTCTACATCCCGCGGTGGCAGCGGGTAAACGTTGCGCATGACGACCTCGGCGACGTCTTCTCCACCTTCAAGATCAGCACCTTCCAGCTGATCGTCAGCAACCGCTTTCGCGCTGATCAACAGCGACGGCGCGGCCACGGTGCCGGCGAGCAAAATGCATGCATGTCTGCGTTTCATGTTATTTCCCGCATCAGATGACGCCAAAGGCGCCTCGAACCAGAGTCGACCCAGTATATCGGCTGACAGCATCGCATGGGAAACAATCACTTGCCTGCTGATATTCGACGCGCGCGATCGGGCCTTTATACACCATTGTCTGCTTGATCCAGAAAGCGCGCCTGCCATTCCATATACCTGGCGTGCACGGCATCCCGAAACTGCCGTGCGTCTTTGTAGTCACCAGGCTGCATGGGCGCAAACACATGGATATGCGCCGTGCGGTTGCGGCTGCTGGCAATCTGCCAGATCTTCAACAGCAGGGGCTGGCCCTGCCATTCGAAATCGGCTTGCGCCTCGTAGTGCAGCAGCACAGGCAAGATGGGCACACCGGTTCGCATGCTGGCCTCGAAGGCGCCCAGGTGGAAACGTGGCTGCACACGTCGCCCCTTGCAGCCACCCTCGGGATAAACCGCGATACTCCGCCCGGAATCCAGCCGGGCAACCATGTCTTCTACCGCGCGCTGCCGGCTATCGGCGTCGTCGCGATCGACGAACAGCGTTCCGGCTGCACAGGCAAGACGCCCCACCCACCACCAATCAACCACCTGCCCCTTGGCCAGCGAATCCACGTCGAACAGCGCGGGCACGCCGACGTCCTCCAGTGCCGAGGGGTGATTGGATACCAGTACGAACTGCGGCGGCAGCCACCCCGGATAACGCTGATGCAGCCGTAGATCAACGCCCAGGGCGGCCACGAAGGATCTGCACCAGGCGCGGAACAGCGGCCGGAACCAGGTTGAGCCATTGCGTCCTGCCAGCCAGGACAACAGCCATGCAACCAGGGTGAATATGAGAAAATCGACGATCCGCACAAGCCGCCACAGCGCACCCAGCAACCACGCCATCCCTGATCTCCCTAACGAATGGCGCGGATCTGCCGCGTGTCGATTTCTGTCGCTTCCCCTTCCCGGAATATCACGAGTGCGCCGGGGCTGATGGTGTTCCAGGTCTCATTGCTGGTCAGCGGCTGGGTGGCGATCACCGTGACCACGTCGTCGGGAGTGGTCACGGTCTGGAAATCCACCTGCACCTCGGCGTCCAGCAGCTGGGCCATGCCAAACGGAGCGCGACGAGTCAGCCATGACAGGTGCGTGCTGCAGTAGGCGTAGAGTTGCTGCCCATCACTCAACAGCATGTTAAAGGTACCCATCTCGCCCAGTTGCCGGCACAAACGGGCAATACTGCGCCAGCGGGTGGTCGATCTCGCGGGCGGGCGCTCGTGACGATCGCGGAGCTGGCTCAGCAGCCAGCAGAACGCGTGCTCGCTGTCGGTGGTGCCGATGGGGCGGTAATGACCCAGAGGCAGGCGCTTGACGCCTTTGAGCTTGCCATTGTGCGCGAACGTCCAGGGTCGCCCCCACAGTTCCCGCTGGAAAGGATGCGTGTTCTCCAGTGCGACCCGGCCGTGGGTGGCCTGGCGGATATGGCAGATGACATTGCAACTCTTGATGGAGTAGCGCTGGATCAGCTCCGCGACTTCCGATTGGGCGCTGGGACGGGGATCGTGGAACATCCTGCAGCCACCATCCTCGTAGAAGGCGATACCCCAGCCGTCACGATGGGGCCCGGTGTGCCCTCCCCGCTGCATCAGCCCGGTGAAGCTGAAGCAGATATCGGTAGGAACATTGGCACTCATGCCGAGCAATTCACACATGATTGGATATCAAGCCGGACACTGGTCAGAGATCCGTGCGCAACAACTGATAGAGCTGATGAATGATGCCAGCCGTCGCGCCCCAGATGTGGTAGCCCCCATAGGGCATTGCGTAGATCTTGTACCGATGCCCGTCGCGCTCCACCGTTTCCACGCTGTGATTGCGTGCATCAAGAAGAAACGTCACCGGTACCTCGAAGATCTCGTCTACTTCAGCGGCATTCGGACGCCAGGGTGGCGGCTCGCGAATCAGACCAACCCAGGGGTGGATGAGATAGCCCGTTACCGTGTAGTAAGGCATCAGCCGCCCGACGATCTGCACGCGCTGGGGCGGCAGGCCGATCTCCTCGTGGGCCTCCCGGAGGGCAGTTTCCCGGGACGTGCGGTCATCGACCTCCATACGGCCGCCGGGGAAGGCGATCTGCCCGGCATGATCACGCATGCGCTGGCTTCGTCGCGTCAGCAACATCGCGTATCCATCATTCCGCTGCAGAACCGGCACCAGGACGGCGGAGGGAGTCAGCGAGTCCGGTGACAGGTGACGCATGCCACCCACCCGACCATTGCGATCCGCTGACCCCAGTCGTCGTCTTAATTCCGGTTCCAGATCGATGTCCACGCTAGTCCAGATCAAAGCCACCGCATGACCGCAAGGGGCGCGATCATGTCCCGGTTATCAGGTTAACAGACCCAACTTGCGCACAGGTTGTTCCAGTGCACCACCGAGGGCCATCAGGCAACGCGGTCACCTGGTTCGCGGCCAGCGAAGTAGGCATCAAGATTATCAAGTGCACGAAAGCCCATGGCATCCCGGGTCTCACGCGTCGCACTGCCGATATGCGGCAGCAGGAACACGTTGTCGAGTTCCCGATAGCGGGGATCGCCACCAGGTTCGCCGTTAAAGACGTCGAGACCAGCAGCCGCTACATGCCCCGAGCGCAGGGCATCCAGCAGCGCGTCGTCATCGACCAGCGCTCCGCGCGCCGTATTGACGACGACGGCACCCGAGGGCAGCCGGGCGATTCGCTCTGCGTTCAGGAGGCCCTTGCTCTCCGGGGTTGCCGGGCAATGCAGTGACAGAAAATCGGCGACCGACAGCAGATCATCAAGGGACGCATGAAAGATCGCGCCCTGCTCCTCCACCGGGTCAAGCTGTCGGCGGTTATGGTAGTGCACGGTCATGTCGAAGCCACGGAATCGGCTGGCGGCGGCGCGCCCGACGCGGCCCATGCCGACGATACCAACCCGCTTGCCGGTCATCTGTGTCCCGACCATGAACGCGGGGCTCCAATCCGTCCAGCCACCGCTGCGCACCAGGCGCTCGCCTTCGCTGGCCCGGCGCGCGGCCCCCAGGGCCAGCAGCAAGGCAATCTCTGCCGTGGCATCGGAGAGCACATCGGGGGTATTGGTCACCACCACGCCCCTTGCGCGGGCGGACTCCAGGTTCACGTGATCCACCCCGACGGAAAAGTTGGCGATAATCTTGACGCTGGCTGGCAGCCGGTCGAACACCGACTCGGTAAAGTGCTCCGTATGACACGGCATGATGGCGTCCATGCCCTCGGCCCGCTGCAGCAGCTCATCGGCGCCGAATACGTGATCGTCGACGTTGAACTCCGGCTCATAATCGCGACGCAGCCGTTCGCAGACGGCGTCAGGTAGACGCCGGGTCACCAGGACCTTGGGTTTAGTCATCATTGCTACTCCATAGTGGTGGGGTTACCCCCGTTGTTATTCAGGAGGCGCCTGTAAGGCGGATTTGCCTGCAAGCGGCAGAGCGCCATAGACTCCTACCATGTCGAAAAGCCCTTCCAATGATCCCACCCGCTTCAGCCGGCGCATCCCGACAGACGACGACCGCGAGCGACTGATCTGCGACAACTGTGGGTACGTTGCCTATGAGAACCCGAAGATTGTGGTGGGTAGTGTAGCCACTTGGGAAGACCGCATTCTGCTCTGCAGGCGCGCGATACCGCCGCGCGTCGGCTACTGGACTCTCCCCGCAGGGTATCTGGAGCTTGGCGAAACCCCCGTCGCCGGGGCGCTTCGCGAAGCTTGGGAAGAAGCCCGCGCACAGCTCGACATCGACCAGCTACTGGGCATCTACTCAATCCCACGCATCAGTCAGGTCCAGCTTATCTACCGGGCGCGGCTCCAGACCCCGGATGTGGCGCCGGGCCCTGAATCCCAGGAAGTGGGCCTGTTCCGCCTGGACGACATCCCCAAAGGGGAAATCGCCTTTCCGTCCGTGCACTGGGCCCTCGCCCACTTCCAAGCCAGCCGCGAGCTGACCGCATTCCCGCCATTCACGAACCCGGACGACAATGCACCTTCGCCTGACGAAGGGCTCTGACGAAGGAGTCTGCAGCGACACTGGTCATCGGGAATCCCGCGCCGCCAACGGGTTCTCAATTCGTCGTCGGCGGCCATTGTAGACTGCTATCGCACGCATTCCACGCGAAGAGGAGTCTACGCGTCCAGATGGCAGGTCTCTCTCCCAATCTGCACGAGCTGAATATCCTGCTCGCAGAACCCTCCTCCACCCAGCGCAGGATCATCATCCAGCATCTGAGGGAAGCAGGCGTCACGCATATTGATGACGCTGCCACCGTGGATGACGCCATCACCAGGGCGCGGATCAATCCGCCGGACCTGGTGGCAAGCGCCATGTACTTCGACGATCGAACCGGTACGGACCTGCTGGTCGAGCTGCGACGCGATCCCCGGCTCGGTGACGTGCCGTTCATGCTGGTCTCCAGCGAGCGCCACCCCCACAACCTGGAAGGGATCCGCCAGTCCGGCGTGATGGCCATTCTGCCAAAGCCATTCCGGGCCCACGAGCTGCGCCTAGCCCTGGACAACACCCTCAGCTATCTGGAGCCAAGGCGGCTAGAGCTGGACCACGCCGATGTCGAGGATGTCCGGGTACTCATTGTCGACGACAGCGCCCTGTCACGGCGTTTTCTGCGCAACACCCTGGGGCAGATGGGCGTCGAGCAACTGGTGGAGGCCGACAACGGTGCCTCAGCGGTGGAACGGCTGCAGGAACAAAGCTTTGATCTGGTGGTCACCGATTACAACATGCCCGAAATGGACGGCGAGCGCCTGGTGGAGTACATCCGCAACCACGGCTCCGACCCCACCGTCCCCGTTCTGATGGTGACCTGCGAGCGTGACAGCGCCCGCCTGGGTTCTATTCGACAATCCGGCGTCTCGGCGCTGTGCGACAAGCCCTTTGATATGGACACGGTGCGCGGCATCTTGCACCGCCTACTCAACTAGCCCGCAGGAGCATCTGCCAGTGCAGCTACCTCAAAGACGCCAGCCCGGACCTGGACGCCACAACCTTAGCGAGCTCCTGTCGCAGGCCGAAGGCATCATTCTGGGCAAGGGCCTGCAACTGCGCCAGGCGGTGGCCTGCATGCTGGCGGGTGGTCACCTGCTGATCGAGGATCTCCCCGGCGTCGGCAAGACCACGCTGGCACACCTGCTGGCCAACCTGTTCGGACTCGAATTTCGGCGCCTGCAGTTCACCAGCGACATGCTGCCGGCGGATATCATAGGCGCCACCGTTTATGAACGGGACACAGGCGGTTTCCGGTTTCATCCGGGACCGATCTTCACCCAGATGGTGCTGGCCGACGAGGTCAACCGGGCCACGCCAAAGACCCAGAGTGCCCTGCTCGAGGCCATGGAAGAGCGGCAGGTCACCGTGGAGGGCCAGACCAGACGCCTGCCCGAGCCATTTTTCGTGGTAGCCACCCAGAACCCCGGAACACAACTTGGCACCTTCGCGCTTCCCGAATCCCAACTGGATCGCTTTCTCATGCGCATCGAGATGGGTTATCCGGACCAGAACGCCGAACGCGATCTGCTCATGGGACAGGACCGCCGCATCATGCTGGATCACATCGAGCCGGCAATGTCCGTCGACGAACTTTTGCGGATGCAGGCCGCGGTGCGCGAGGTACATGCATCGCCCGCGGTCATCGACTATATCCAGGCGCTGATCAACTACACCCGCCGCAGCGACACGTTCCGCCATGGGATGTCGCCGCGAGCCGGACTGGCGCTGCTTCGGGCCGCCCGGGCCTGGACGTTGCTGGACGGTCGCGACGCCGTGCTACCGGAGGACATACAGGCCGTCTTCCCCGCAGTGGCCGGTCACCGCCTGGAGCCTGTCGACGCGACCGCCTCGGGACAGGGTGTGGAGCACGCGCGACGGATATTGCAGGCGGTGACGGTGCCCTGATGGCCGCCTCGCTTGGCCATCTCGATCAACTGCGACGGCGCTGGCTTACCCGCCGGCTAGCCCTGACCGGGCGGCGGGCGCGTCTTCACTACCGCCGGATCTTCATTCTTCCCAGCCGGGCAGGCCTGGTCTTCACGTTGATGCTGTTCGGAATCTGGCTCGGGGCGGTCAACTACAACAACAACATGGCTTTCCTGTTGTGTTTTCTGTTGATTGGCCTTGGTGTGTCGGCCAAGATCCATACCTTTCGAAATCTACTGGGCCTGGAAGTCGAAATGGACAATGCGCCGGCGGTATTTGCCGGCGGGGAAGCCATCTTCCCCCTGCGACTGCAAAACGGTGAACGCCGTCAGCGGGTTGGTCTGGAGGTCATTCACCCCAGCGATGACATCCAGGCTGTGGACGTTCCGGCGGGCGGCGAGGCAACGGCGAGCCTTGCCGTTGCCGCGCCCCGACGGGGACGCCTGAAAGCCGGTGAATTTCGTATTCGCAGCCGCTACCCTAC
Source organism: Natronocella acetinitrilica (assembly GCF_024170285.1). Classification (NCBI taxonomy): domain Bacteria; kingdom Pseudomonadati; phylum Pseudomonadota; class Gammaproteobacteria; order Chromatiales; family Ectothiorhodospiraceae; genus Natronocella; species Natronocella acetinitrilica. Next base: position 236,209 of record NZ_JALJXV010000008.1, on the reverse strand, counting down.
CGGGCTGGTCACGGCGTGGTCCTGGCTGTCCCTGGAAGCAGAAGCACTGGTCTACCCTGCTCCCGAGGCGGGCGAGGTTCCGCTACCCTTCTCCGCCGGCGGAACCCACGGCGGTCAACGCACTGTCGACGGTGACGATGACTTCCACAGCCTGCGCCGCTACCAACCCGGGGACTCACTGCGTCAGGTTGCCTGGCATACCGTTGCCCGAGGCCAGGAACTGCAGACCAAGCGATTCGCTGGCATCGCCGGCGGCATCCTCTGGCTGCGCTGGGCGGACACCGACGGTCTTGCTGCCGAGCATCGCCTGTCGCGGCTGTGTCGCTGGATTCTGGATGCCGAGGAAGCAGGTATCCGATACGGGCTTGAGCTACCGGGGCTCCATCTCAAACCGGACCACGGCCGTACTCATCGCAATCGCTGCCTGTCGGCGCTGGCGCTGTTTCAGCCATGACCAGTGTCGACAAACTCCTGCCTCACCGTGTGCTTGCCTGGTTACTGGTGACCCTGGGTGCTGTTGCCGCCCCACATGTGCAGCATCTGCCCGTTTGGCTGACAGTGATTGTGGTGTTCTGTGGGGTCTGGCGGTACATGGCCGGACGCAACGCCTGGCGTCTGCCACCACGGGTCCTGCTGGTCCTGCTGACGCTGCTCTGTGCTGGCGGAGTCGTACTGAGCTACGGGACCATCGCCGGACGTGATGCCGGTGTGGCGCTACTTACCCTGCTTGTAGGGCTCAAGCTCCTGGAAATGCGCAGCCGCCGCGACACCGTGGTGGTGCTGTTTCTTGGCTATTTTCTGGTGGTTACCCACTTCCTGTTCTCCGAAAGTCTGCTGACGGCAGCCTGGATGCTCGCCATGGTGTGGGCGATGACTGCGCTGCTGATCACCGTCACGCGGCCCACCAGTCGACTGCTCAGCACCGACCACATGCGACTAAGCGGCGTGATGGTGCTTCAGGCTATCCCCATCATGGTCTTGCTGTTCGTGCTTTTCCCCCGCATTCCCGGTCCGCTGTGGGGCATGCCCGAGGACGACGCTCACGGGGTAACCGGGCTCAGCGACGAAATGACTCCAGGGATGATCAGCCAGCTCAGCCAATCTGATGCGGTGGCCTTTCGCGTGGAGTTTGATGACGAGCCACCACCGCCCTCGCAGCGCTATTGGCGTGGACCGGTACTACCCGCCTATGACGGGCGCACATGGCGGAGACCGGAGTCCCGGCATTCCGTGCAGCCGCCGCTGGAGGCGCTTGGCGGGGACGTGGGTTACGTGGTGACACTGGAACCGCACAACAACGACTGGATCTTCACCCTGGATATGCCGGTGGAACTCAGTGAGGCCGTGCGGTTGGGCAGCGAGTATGATCTGCGCCGGGCGACACCGGTCCGGGAGCGCATACGCTACCGCGCGCGATCCTATCTCAACTATCGCCTGGATCCGGACATGTCCGTCTACGACCCGGACCTCTACCGCTATCTGCCGGAGGACGCCCATCCCCGCACCCGCGAACTTGCCCAGCAATGGCGGGATGACAGCGCCGACAGCGATGCCTTTATCCGACGTGCCCTGGAGAATTTCCGCGAAGAACCTTTCGTGTACACGCTGCAGCCTCCCCTGTTGCGCAACGACCCGGTGGATGAATTCCTGTTCGATACACAGCGGGGCTTCTGCGAGAACTACGCATCGGCCTTTGCCGTGCTCATGCGCGCCGGGGGCATTCCGGCACGGGTGGTTACCGGGTACCAGGGCGGCGAAATCAACCCCACCGGCAATTACATGATCGTGCGCCAGTCAGACGCCCATGCCTGGGTGGAAATTTGGCGCGAAGGTGACGGTTGGAGCCGGGTTGATCCCACCGCCTGGGTGGCGCCGGAGCGCATTGAACTGGGGCTTGCAAACTCCGTGGCAGAAGCCGACACCCTGCCCACCATGGTCCGCCGTGATGGCGGCATGATGCGTGCGCTCGGGCTGCGCTGGGATGCTGTCAACGCCTATTGGGATCGGTGGGTACTTGCCTACGGCCCGAATCTGCAACAGCAGCTCATGCAGCACCTTGGGCTCGACAGCACCAGAAGAATGGTACTGACCCTGGCCGCCGGGCTGATTGCCTGCCTGCTCCTCATTGCCGTGAGCGTACTGTGGCGCCGCCCGTCCCGGCCAACCGATCCGGCCGCTGCAGCCTGGGACGCCCTGCAACGCCGCCTTGCCCGTAGCGGTATCCCACGGCTTGCAGGAGAAGGCCCACGCCACTATGCCGAGCGTGCAATGCAGCAGCGGCCGGATCTCGGCGATCAGCTACAACTTGCCCTGGCCGCCTACCTGCGCCTACGCTACGAGAGGCAGCAACGGCCTGACGATCTTGGACAACTCCGCCGTCTCGTTGCGCAGATGCGTCGCTGATCGGTCAGGATGTGGCCACCACTCCACCATTGGAAAGGAGTTCGCGTGTGTCAGAGTCGCCAGCCATCATTGCGCATCGCGGCTCAGCCTGCGATCACCCCGAGAACACCCTTAGCGCCTTTGCTGCAGCCATTGCCGCCGGCGCCGACGCAGTAGAGCTGGACGTCCAGATCGCCGCCTGCGGCACGCCCATGGTGATTCACGATGCCCTGCTCGAGCGGACCACCGGTCAGCCCGGGCTCGTGCAAGAGCTCACTGCGGCGGAAATCGGTGCCTATTCCGCCCATGAACCCGATCGATTCGGTCAGGCATTCCTCGGCGAACCAATCCCCAGTCTCGCCACAGCCTGTCACTTCCTGGCGAAACACGACGGACTGCTGGTCTTCATCGAAATCAAGGAAGAGACCCTGCGGCGCCATGCCCTGCCGGCGATCATGCAGCGGGTGGCTGAGGATTCCGCCATCCTGGGGAATAACCGCGTGGTCATCAGCTTTGTCGACGAGGCCATTCAGGTTGCCGGCAGTCTGTACGGCCTGCGCGTGGGCTGGGTATTACCGGCATTCGATCCCGGCACCATTGCCAGGGCACGGACCCTGGCTCCGGAGTTCCTGTTCTGCGATCGCCAACGGCTGCCTGAGGGGAACGCTCCCCTGCCATCCGGGTGCTGGAACTGGGCCGTCTACGAGGTGACCGATGCGGACGAGGCACTGGACCTTGCCGCAAGGGGGGTGAACTGGATCGAAACCATGACCCCCGCCGCGCTTCGCAGGGGGCTCGCGCAGCCCTGAGCTTTTCCGTCAGGCGTCAAGACGACGCTGCCGACCGCGATCGCGCTCGGAATCCTGGCGCGCCACGACGGCGACCACACCAGGCCGCTGCGCCATGTCCGCCAGCGAAATACCGGCCAGGAAGTTCTGGATCTGACAACTCAGCTCGCTCCACAGATCGTGGGTCAGACAGCGGTTTCCGCCCTGGCAATTCTCACGACCCTTGCAGCGGGTGGCATCCAGGCTCTCATCCACCGCCTCGATGACTGCAGCAACGCTGATTTCCGCGGCGGGACGGGCCAACCTGTAGCCACCGCCCGGGCCGCGCACTCCACTCACCAGGCCGGCACGCCGAAGCCGCGCGAACAGCTGCTCGAGGTAGGACAGGGAGATCTGCTGGGATTGGGAGATATCGGCAAGAGCCACCGGCCCATCGCCTTCATGAAGCACCAGATCCATGATGGCTGTCACGGCATAGCGGCCCTTGGTGGAGAGCTTCATCGTTGCACCCCGGCCGCGGAGGCCAGCTGGGATTCGCATCCGGCAAAGCGATGCCCCTCCCCAAGGCAATAGCGCAACCAGCGATTGAGGAAGCGATTCATTTCCCAACGCCATTCCAGGCTGCGCGGGTCCGGCTGGTCACCGTTCCAGAGCCTGAACCGCTCCACCGGCGTTTCCGGCATGACCTCGGCGACTCGGGCATCGTGATAGACCCGCAACAGCAGATCCGGCTCCACCGCACCCTCCTCCAGGTCGAAGTAGTGGGTCATGGACACCGTGGTGGTATAGGGCGAGCGCTCGTGAACCCTGAGATGCAGGTCAACCGTCCCGTCCACCCGGGAAATGTTGCTGTCCTGAAGGTGTCGCAAGGACGGCGCGAGACGCCGCATGAGGATGTAATTGCCCTCGTACAACTCCATCAGGGTTGCGAAGGATCTGGACGGAATCCTGTCCAGTAGCGGGTGATCGCGCAGGCTCAACATAGCCGCGGATGATAGCACAGGGCTCGCCGCTCAACGGCAATCCGCAAAGGGGTCAATGCACCCGCCTGCGCAAGCCGAAGGCGTGAATGATCGTACTGGCGATCTCCTCGATGGACTTCGAGGTCGAGTTGAGAAACGGGATCTTGTTCTGGCCGAACAGCCCTTCCGCCCGGAGGACCTCCAGCTGACACTGCTGGATGGACGCGTAACGCGAATTGGGTCGCCGCTCGTTACGAATGGCGCGCAGACGATCGGCAGCAATACTCAGCCCATAGAGCTTCTGGCGAAACGGCTGCAACAACCGCGGCAGACCGGATTCCATGATGTCGTCCTCGGTCAGGGGGTAGTTGGCTGCAAAGATGCCGTACTGCAAGGCGAGGTAGAGCGACACCGGCGTCTTGCCGGTACGCGACACGCCGATGATGATGATGTCAGCCCGGTCATAATGGCGCGTTGTGGCACCGTCGTCGTGGCTGAGGGCGTAGTTGATTGCGTCGATGCGCACATCGTAGTTCTGCCGGTTGCCCACACCATGGGCCTGACCGATGGCGTGTGAGGACTTCACCGCCAGTTCGCTTTCCAGCGGCGCAATGAAGGCATCGAAGAAGTCGAAGAAGGCCGCGCTGCTCTTGCGCAAGTATTCGCGCACATCGTCCTGGACCACCGTGCTGAAGACGATCGGTCGCGGCGCGCCGCTGACCGCCAGTCGATTGATCTGCTCCACCACCTTCTCCGCCCGCTCGACACTGTCGACGAACGGCAGCGTGACCTGCTCGAAGTCAATGTCGAACTGCGTCATCAGACTCTGGCCCAGGGTTTCCGCCGTGATGCCGGTGCGGTCCGAGATGTAGAACACGGTACGTTTACGGGTCTCGCTATTCATGCGTGGTGCGGGCTCCTGGGAGAATGCCGGATCAGCGCCGACGACCATCGACGACAGACTGTTCGGCTGCGGTCTCGCGCACAGGTTACAATGAGTGCGGTTCTTTCCCCACTGCGGATCGCCGCACCCGGTGTGGTGCAGGGGTATCCGGGGGGTGACGTAACGCGCGTCTTTTCGTAGGATACGCCCGCGATCGCAGATGGGCTTTGTGACGCTCATTCCACCACACGACCCGCTCGCCAGGGAGCGCAAGTCGATGCCATGCCAGTGTGCAAGCAGGGGGACGCCGCTTTGCAGGACTATGTAATCTGGTTCGATGAACTCGGCATGAACGATGTCGACCGGGTGGGCGGCAAGAATGCCAGCCTCGGTGAGATGATCTCCAACCTCGCGGCGGCCGGCGTTTCAGTGCCCGGCGGTTTCGCGACCACGGCGGCGGCCTATTGGGACTTCCTCGACGAGAGCGGTCTGCGCAAGCGTATCGGCGATGCGCTGGATGGTCTGGACGTGGACGACGTGGACGCGCTGGCCAGCACTGGTGCCGCGATTCGCCAGATGGTTCTGGATACCCCCTTTACCGAGCGGCTGGAACGGGAAATCACCGAGGCCTACGCCAGACTTGAGGCAGAAGCCGGTGGCGAAGCCTCTTTCGCGGTGCGCTCATCCGCCACGGCGGAAGATCTGCCGGACGCGTCCTTCGCCGGGCAGCAGGAGACCTTTCTCAACGTGCGTGGCCTCGACAATGTGCTGCTGGCGGTCAAGCATGTGTTCGCCTCGCTGTTCAACGACCGGGCCATCTCCTACCGGGTCCACCAGGGTTTCGATCATGCCCAGGTCGCCTTGTCCGCCGGCATCCAGCGCATGGTCCGATCCGATGTCGGGGCGGCGGGCGTGATGTTCACCATGGATACCGAATCCGGCTTCCGGGACGTGGTATTCATCACGGCGTCCTATGGCCTTGGAGAGACTGTCGTTCAGGGCGCGGTGAACCCCGACGAATTCTATGTGCACAAGCCCACACTCGCCGCTGGTCGTCCGGCCGTCCTGCGCCGCACCCTCGGCAGCAAGGCCATCAAGATGGTCTACAGCGATGAGGCGGGCCACGGCCGCTCGGTACAGACCGTCGACGTCGATGCGGCGGAAAGCCAGCGCTTCTCCCTCGACGACAACGAGGTGCAGGACCTGGCGCGCCAGGCGCTGATCATCGAGCAGCATTATGGCCGCCCCATGGACATCGAGTGGGGCAAGGACGGCCGCGACGGCAAACTCTACATCCTCCAGGCCCGACCGGAGACGGTGAAAAGCCGGGACGGTGGACAGACCCTGCAACGCTACCAGCTCAAGGATCAGGGCGCCGTGCTCGCCACCGGTCGTGCCATCGGCCAGCGAATCGGCGCCGGCCCCGCCCGGGTGATTGCCAGTCACAAGGACATGGGTACGGTGCAGCCCGGCGATGTTCTCATCACCGACATGACCGACCCGGACTGGGAGCCGATCATGAAGCGGGCTGCCGCCATCGTGACCAACCGCGGGGGCCGCACCTGTCACGCCGCGATCATCGCCCGGGAACTCGGGATCCCTGCCGTGGTTGGATGCGGTGATGCCACCGAGCGTGTGCGTGATGGCCAGGACGTAACGGTTTCCTGTGCCGAAGGCGACACCGGGTATATCTACGGCGGCAAGCAGGATTTCGAGATCAAGGAAGTCAGTCTGGCGGATATGCCCGACCTGCCCTTCAAGATCATGATGAATGTGGGCAACCCTGATCGGGCCTTCGACTTCGCAAACCTGCCCAATGAAGGCATCGGCCTGGCACGGCTCGAGTTCATCATCAACCGGATGATCGGGATTCATCCCAAGGCGCTGCTGGAATTCGACCGGCAGGATGACGACCTCAAAGAGGTCATCACCACGCAGATCGCGGGTTACGCGGACCCGGTCTCGTTCTTCGTCGACAGGCTGGCCGAAGGTATCTCCACCCTGGCAGCGGCATTCACACCGAAGCCGGTGATCGTGCGCATGTCCGACTTCAAGTCGAATGAGTACGCGAACCTCATCGGCGGAAGCCAGTACGAGCCTGATGAGGAAAACCCCATGCTCGGTTACCGGGGCGCATCCCGGTATATCTCGGAGAACTTCCGCGACTGCTTCGCACTGGAGTGCCAGGCGCTGAAGAAGGTGCGGGACGACATGGGGCTGACCAACGTCTGGATCATGATCCCCTTCGTGCGCACGGTGGACGAAGCGAAGGCGGTGGTGGATCTGCTTGCAGAACACGGCCTGAAACGGGGCGAGAACGACCTCAAGCTCATCATGATGTGCGAGTTGCCCTCCAATGCCCTGCTCGCCGATCAGTTCCTGGACGTTTTCGACGGTTTCTCCATCGGCTCCAACGATCTGACCCAGCTGACCCTGGGGCTGGATCGCGACTCCGGGCTGATCGCACATCTGTTTGATGAGCGTAACGATGCCGTGAAGGCGCTGCTCCACATGGCCATCCAGGCCTGCCGTCGCCGGGGCAAGTACGTGGGCATCTGCGGCCAGGGTCCGTCGGACCATCCGGAGCTGGCCCGCTGGCTCATGGATGAGGGCATTGAAAGCGTCTCGCTCAATCCGGACTCGGTGATCCAGACCTGGCTCTATCTCGCCGGACAGGAAGTCGGAACGGACGACTGACGACAGTTTTTGGAAACCGTTTCCACTTCACCGGTTTCCGCTGTTGTGCTAGTCTCAGTGCACCTCTTTCACCGGGGAGTCAAGCGCATGGCCGCATCTGTCTATCGCAGTGAGGATCTCACTTTCACCGTTGACGTGGAGGCCCTGCTACAACGCCTCGGCAACGCGCTGGAACCCGACAGTCTACTGGTGGACGAAGAGTCCAAGCGTCCATTCGAATGCGACGGCCTGTCTGCCTACCGGGAGCTGCCCCTGGTCGTGGCTCTTCCCGAGACGGTGGAGCAGGTGCAGACGGTGCTGACCATCTGCCGGGATCTGGGCGTGCCCGTGGTCGCACGGGGGGCTGGCACCAGCCTGTCGGCGGGCGCCTTGCCCCACCCCCAGGGCGTGTTGCTGAGCATGGCCAAGTTCAATCGCATCGTCGAAGTCGACAATGCCCGGCGCATCGCCAGAGTACAGCCTGGCGTGCGCAACCTGGCCATTTCCGAAGCGGCGGCTCCCCACGGCCTGTATTACGCCCCCGACCCCTCTTCCCAGATCACCTGCAGCATCGGTGGCAATGTCGCCGAAAACGCCGGCGGTGTGCACTGCCTGAAATACGGCCTGACGGTTCACAACGTGCTGTCCGTCACCATCGTGACCATGGACGGCGACGTGGTAACGTTGGGCTCGGAGGCGCTCGATTCGCCGGGCTATGATCTCCTGGCGGGAGTTACCGGCTCCGAAGGCATGCTGGGTGTACTCGTCGAGATCACCGTGAAGTTGCTGCCGCAGCCCCCGGTCAAGGAAGTGCTGCTCGCAGCCTTCCCCACCGTGGACAGTGCTGGCCATGCAGTCGCCGGCATCATCGCCGAGGGCATCATCCCCGGTGGCCTGGAGATGATGGACAATCCGGCAATTCGCGCCGCAGAAGACTTCGTCCATGCGGACTACCCGGTAAACGCGGCAGCGATCCTCATTTGTGAACTCGATGGCAACACCGAGGAAGTCGGTGACCAGTTGAACAAGGTGCGCGGCCTGCTCGAGCAATATGGCGCGAATGATATCCGCGTAGCTGCCAACGCCGATGAGAAGGCCCGCTTCTGGGCGGGACGAAAGGCCGCCTTCCCGGCTGTCGGCAGAATTTCACCGGATTACTACTGCATTGACGGCACCATTCCGCGCAAGCGGCTGGCTGAAGTCCTTCGCCGAATGGAGGAACTCAGCGAGGAATACAAGTTGCGCATCGCAAACGTGTTTCACGCCGGTGATGGCAACCTCCACCCCCTGGTGCTTTACGATGGGAATGTGCCCGGCGAATTCGATCGCACGGAACAGCTGGGCGGCAAGATCCTCGAACTCTGCGTTGAAGTCGGCGGCACTGTCACCGGCGAACACGGCGTCGGCATGGAAAAGATCAACCAGATGTGCGTGCAGTTCGAGAAGGGTGCGCTGGAACAGTTCCACGCAATGAAGGCGGCTTTCGATCCGGCGGGGCTGCTGAACCCCGGAAAGGCCGTACCGACCCTGCATCGCTGCGCCGAATTCGGGGCGATGCACGTGCACGGCGGCAAACTGCCGCACCCTGACATACCCCGGTTCTAGGCGATCTTCGCGTCGGCCTCTCCTGGCCGGCGTTGCCTGAGCATTGCGAGTAATCATGAGCGATAACCAAGACAGAAGCACAGAACTCGTGGAGCAGGTACGCGCCGCGCTGGCGGCGGGCACGCGGCTTGCCATTCAGGGCGGTGGCAGCAAGTCGTTCTACGGGCGCGCGGTTGAAGGCGAGCCTGTGACGTTGCAGGGGCACACGGGCATCGTGAACTACGAGCCAACCGAACTGGTACTGACCGCGCGCGCCGGCACACCCTTGCGCGAAGTCGAGTCCGTACTGACGGATGAAGGGCAGATGATGCCGTTTGATCCGCCTGATTTCGACGGCAACGCCACCGTGGGGGGCGCATTCGCAGCCGGGCTCTCCGGGCCGGCCAGGCCATGGCACGGCAGTGCCCGCGATCTGATTCTGGGCATGCGCCTGATCAACGGTCGTGGCGAACACAATCGCTATGGTGGCGAGGTCATGAAGAATGTCGCTGGCTATGATGTCAGCCGCGTCGTGACCGGATCGCTGGGCACCCTTGGCGTGATCACGGAAATCTCCATGAAGGTCCTGCCCCGTCCGGAAGCGGAATGCACGCTGGTTCTCGAGCAGGACCCCACCGCAGCCACCTTGGCCGTGGAAAACTGGTTCCGTGAGGGTATGCCGGTGACTGGTGCGGCCATGCATGAAGGGCGTCTGCACCTGCGCCTGGCCGGGTCCGCCAGCGCAGTCCGGGTGGCCCGGGAGCGCATCGGTGGCGAGAAGCTGAGCGACGGATCAGCCTGGTGGCAAGGTCTGCGGGATCAGACCCTGCCCTTCTTTGCCAGCGACCTGCCCTTGTGGCGCATTTCCCTGCCGCCGTCGGCGGGCAATCTGGACCTGGACGGCGATCGCCTGTTCGACTGGAACGGCCAGCTGCGCTGGTTGTACACGGCAACGCCGGCGGCAGAGTTGCGCGAGCGAGCGTCGAGCCTGGGTGGCCACGCCACCCTGTTCCGGGGTGGCGCTCCCGACGCGGCGGTTTTCCATCCGCTGACCCCGGGTGTCCACACGCTCAACCAACGTCTGAAACAGGCCTTCGATCCCGACGGCATCTTCAATCGCGGACGCATGTACGCCGACATCTGACCGGACTCCACTATGCAAACCTGGATTGACGCAGCACTGAAGGACACCCCCCAGGGGCAAGAGGCCGACCGTATTCTTCGTACCTGTACGCACTGCGGGTTCTGCCTGGCCACCTGTCCTACCTACCAGTTGCTGGGCAACGAACTGGACAGCCCACGCGGCCGCATCTACCTGATGAAGCAGGTGCTGGAGGGCAAGACGGCGACAGCGACGACCCAGCTTCACCTGGATCGCTGTCTGACCTGTCGCGCCTGTGAGACCACCTGCCCGTCCGGGGTGGAGTACGGCAAGCTTGTGGATATCGGCCGAGAACTGGTCGAGGAACAGGTCAAGCGCGACTCCGGCGGATTCATGCGCTGGGCATTGCGCACCGTCCTGCCTCGCCGTGCGCTTTTCTCGGCACTGCTGCGGACCGGTCAGTTCGTCCGGCCGCTGGTTCCCGGCGCGCTGCGCGGCAAGATTCCGCCCCGGCGGCAGCCCAAGCCCTGGCCGGAGAAGACACACCAGCGCCAGGTGCTGATGCTCGAGGGCTGCGTCCAGCCCGCCATGGAACCCACGATCAATCCCACCACGGCGAGACTGCTGGACGAAATCGGTATCAGCGTCATTCGCACGCCCTCATCCGTGTGTTGCGGGGCGATCAGCCAGCACCTGGGCCATCCCGACGAGGCCAGGGAGCAGATTCGACGGAACATTGACGCCTGGTGGCCCCATATCGAGGCGGGCGTCGAAGCGATCGTTGTCAACGCCAGTGGCTGCGGTGTGCAGGTAAAGGACTATGGTCATATCCTCCGCGAGGACAAGGCCTATGCCGAGAAAGCAGCCACCGTTAGCAAGCTCACCGTTGACCCCGTGGAATTGCTGCTGAACGAGGAAGACAACCTCACACCAGCGGCGGGAGTCCCCCGCAAGATCGCCTTCCAGTCTCCCTGCACCCTGCAACACGGTCAGAAACTCGGTGGCCGCGTTGAAGGGCTGCTCACGCGGCTCGGCTTCGAGCTGACGCCGGTGGCCGACGCGCACCTGTGCTGCGGATCGGCAGGTACCTACTCGGTACTGCAGCCGACCCTGTCCAAGCAATTGCGCACCAACAAGCTGAACAATCTGCAATCCGGGCGCCCCGATCTCATCGCCACCGCAAATATCGGCTGCCTCACACATCTGAACGAAGCCTCGGAAGTGCCCGTCCGCCACTGGCTCGAACTGCTGGCCGGGAAAGGAGCCGCATCGACATGAACAAACCACATCAGGATGATCTGTCCCGGGTTGTTGAACCGACGGAACTGCACCAGCAGCTTGCTTCCGACAACCTGGTCGTGGTCGACCTGAGTGACCGCTCGCGCTATGAGGAGGCCCACGTCCCAGGCGCGGTGCATTGCGACTATGCACGCCTGCTGCGGAAGGACCCACCGGCAATGGGGCTGCTGCCGCCGGCGGACGCGTTATCCCGGCTGTTCGGCGAACTGGGGCTACGGCCCGGCTGTCGCGTGGTCGCCTATGATGATGCCGGCGGCGGCAAGGCAAGTCGTCTCCTGTGGACGCTCGCTTCGGTTGGGCACCCCTCCTACGCCTTGCTCAATGGCGGTCTCGGTGCGTGGCTGGCCGCGGGCCTGCAAACGGATTCCGGCAGCGGCCCCGCCGCCGTGTCCGGTGCGTATCCGGTGAACCTGGCCGAGCTCCCGGACAACATGGCCGACAAGGCCTGGATTCAACAACACCTGGGGCAGCCCGGGATCGCATTGCTGGATGCGCGATCCCCGGCCGAGTATGCCGGCGAGGATCTGCGGGCAGCCAGGGGCGGCCACATACCCGGTGCCATCAATCTGGAATGGACACAGGCGCTGGACGCCGACAACTTCAACCGCTTGCGTCCTGCTGCGGAATTGCGGCGCTTGCTTGAAGAACGCGGTATCACACCAGACCGCGAGATCGTGACCTATTGCCAGACGCACCATCGCTCGTCGCTGCTCTGGCTGGTGATGCGTCACCTGGGCTACGGCGCGGTGAGAGGTTATCCCGGCAGCTGGTCCGAGTGGGGCAATGATTCCGCCCTGCCCGTGGAGAAGTAGTAAAACCCCTGGCTAGTTTTCCTCAGGGACGCGCAAAAGACCGTCCCTGTAGAACCGCAACTCCCTGATGGACTCCTTGACGTCGTCCATGGCGAGGTGCGCGGCTTCCTTCTTGAAGCCCTTGCCAAAACCCGGGTACCAGCGCGCGGCCAACTCCTTGAGCGTACTGACATCGATGTGTCGGTAGTGGAAATACCCCTCGAGTTGCGGCATGAGGCGGTGCAGGAAGCGACGATCCTGACAGATACTGTTCCCGCACATCGGCGAGACGCCAGCCGGCACCCATTTCTGCAGGAACTCCAGGGTCTCACGTTCCGCCGTGGCATAGTCGTAACTGCTGTTCCGGACGCGATCCACCAGCCCCGATTGCCCATGCTGTCGCGTATTCCACGCATCCATGCCCTCCAGTACGGAATCCGGCTGGTGTATGGCAATCACCGGACCTTCGGCCAGCACGTTCAGCTCACTGTCTGTAATGACCGTGGCGATCTCGATGATGCCGTCGTTGTCGGTATCCAACCCGGTCATTTCCAGATCGATCCAGATAAGATTGCGTTCACTTGGTTCGGGCATGAGGGTCTCGAGTTTCCAGTCTGGCGTTGTGCCGGCATTCTAACAGAGGCTATTCTGCCCTGCCGGCCCGGCAAGAGCCCCCCGGGGTTCTGCGAATACGACACCAAACGAGGGAGAGCCCGGACATCGCGAAGCCGCCTGAACAGGAAGGTCGGATTGTTGCGTCCTACGGTGCGGAGAGCATTACCGAGGTGGCACAAGGACGACTGCTGCGGACGATGACGCGGCGGAGCACCGGTCGCGTGGTCTGCGGCGACCGCGTGACGGTACGGGAATCGTTTCCCGGAGAAGCGGTGGTGGAACGTATTCTTCCCCGCCGGAACGTGCTGGAGCGCACCAACTACCGTGGGCAGGCCAAGCCCCTGGCCGCCAATCTCGATTTGCTATTCGTGGTGATCGCGCCGGCTCCGATACCGGATCTGCATCTGCTCGACGCCTATCTGGTGCTCGCAAGCCACCTGGCCGTGAAGCCCGTCATCGTGCTCAACAAGGTGGATACGCTCACAGACACCCACCCGCTACATGCGGACTTGGCGCTCTACCGGGAGCTGGGTTACGGAATGATCAGCGTCAGTGCAAAGCAGGCAGTTGGCCTCGATGCCGTGGGTGAGACCCTCGACGGCGGCACGGCGATTCTCCTGGGGCAATCCGGTGTCGGCAAATCATCACTCGTCAATCGGCTGATCCCGGACATCGACGCGCGGACCCAGGCGCTGTCAGCCACCAGCGGACAAGGCCGACATACGACCACCGAGACCACGCTCTACCATGTGCCTCCGACCGGGGCGTTGATCGATTCACCCGGTATTCGCATCCTGCGCCTCGGCCACCTGCCCGCATCGGAGATTCAGCGCGGTTTCCCCGAGGTGGCCGAGCATGCCCAAGGCTGTGACTACCGCGACTGCCGCCACGATCGTGAACCAGCATGCGCCGTTCGCGCCGCGCTGGAGAGCGGCCAGATCGCGGCGTCGCGACTGGTCAGCTTCCACCGTCTGCTGGCAGGCTCTGCTCAGGCCCCCGGGGGGTAACGCTCCTCTGGATGCGGTTCGGCGTCCGCCGTGACCGTGTCATAGCCTTCCGCCTCAAGTGCAGTCAGCACATCCCGCTTGTGCTCCACCCCCAGCGTCTCGATGGTCACCTCCACCTCCGCGGCACGCAGAGAGAGATCGGTAAAGGCCCGTTGGTGGGCAATCTGGATGACATTCGCGTTCAGGCGCGCAAGCAGCGTGGTCAGATGGGCGAGCGCGCCAGGCACATCGGGTATGCCGACACGAATCCGCGAAATGCGGCTGGTGCGAATCAGCCCCCGTTGAATGACTGACGACAACGGCAACAGGTCAATATTGCCACCGCAGAGAATCAGCCCCACGCGACGACCACGGAAGCGCTGCGGGTGTAACAGAACCGCGGCAAGTCCGGCGGCACCGGCACCTTCCACCACGGTTTTCTCGATCTCCAGAAGGTAAAGAATTGCCTGCTCGAGACTGTGCTCGCTGACCAGCAGCACCTCGTCCACGAGTCGCCGAATAATCGGCAACGTCAATAGCCCTGGCCGCTTCACCGCAATTCCATCGGCAATGGTGGCACGGCCGCAATGGATGGGTTCACCCGCCAGCGCCTGATGCACGGCAGGAAACCGCTCGCTCTGCACGCCCACGATATCGATGTCCGGCTTGACGGCGCGAGCTGCCGTGGCGATCCCGGCAATCAGACCACCGCCGCCGATGGGCACCACGAGAGTATCCAGCGCGGGTACATCTTCCAGGAATTCCAGCCCGATCGTGCCCTGGCCGGCAATGACGGCGGGATCGTCGTAGGGGTGCACAAAGGTCAGGCCGCGCTCGCCGGCGAGCTTTTGCGCGATGTCCCCGGCCTCGGCCACCGTCTCGCCCTCAAGCACGACTGCCGCGCCATGGCGGCGGGTGTTCTGTACTTTCACGGTGGGTGTGTGCCTGGGCATCACAATGGTCGCTGAGATACCCAGGCGTTCCGCGTGATAGGCCACGGCCTGGGCATGATTGCCGGCGGACATGGCAATCACGCCGGCGTTGCGCTGCGCTTCGTCCAGCAGCAGCAGGCGATTCAACGCCCCGCGCTCCTTGAACGCGGCCGTGAACTGATGATTCTCGAACTTGAGGTAGATCGTGGCGCCGGTGATGTCGGACAGGGTTTCGCTGAGTTCGCAGCCCGTGCGCATCACCTGACCGCTGATACGCGTCGCCGCCTTGCGTATGGCGGCGACGGTAGGAGCGGCGTCAGTCTGCTTCAACCCGGGGGCCACTGCATCCGCCGACCGGCCAGCACATGGAGGTGGATGTGATAGACATCCTGCCCGCCATCACGGCCGCAGTTCATGACGGTGCGGTAACCATCCTCGGCGAAACCCTGTTGACGGGCCACCTGCTGTGCCACCAGGAAGAGTTTGCCCACCAGGGCCTCATCCTCCGGGGTGAGGTCTTCGATGCTTGGAATACACCGCTTGGGAATGACCAGGTAATGATGTGGCGCCTGCGGGTTGATGTCCCGAAAGGCCAGAACATCGTCCGTCTCGACGACGATATCGGCGGGAATCTCCCGACGGACTATTTTCATGAAAATGGAATCGTCACTCACGCTTTTTCCCCCTCAAGAAGGCAGCCACTCATCGAAAACTTCGGCGGCCCGCAAACGCATGGGACAAGGTGCCACTGTCGACAAACTCGAGTTCGCCACCCACCGGCACCCCATGGGCAATGCGGCTGCAAGAGACGCCCTGCTCTGCCGCGATGTCCGCGACGTAGCGGGCTGTGGCCTCGCCTTCCACCGTTGGGCTGACCGCCAGTATGACTTCCCGGATTTCACCACCGGCAAGCTGTCGCTCGAGTTCATCCAGGCCGACATCGGCGGGGCCGATGCCATCCAGCGGCGAGAGCCGCCCGAGCAGCACGAAATAGCGCCCCCCGTAATCGGTGGCCTGCTCCAGCGCGAACACGTCCGACGGGCTTTCCACAACACAAAGGACCGACTGCTCTCGCTTGTCGTTGCGACAGAGCTCGCAGACGGTCTCCTCGGTAGGCAACCGGCACTGTGTGCAGCGCCCAACGCGCTTCATGGCCGCCTCCAGCGCACGGGCAAGCCGCTCTCCTCCCCCTCGATCCCGTTGCAGCAAGTGCAGCGCGATCCGCTGCGCACTGCGTGGCCCGACACCGGGCAAGCAGCGCAGGGCGTCCAGCAGTTCCTGGATAAGGGGAGAGTACGCCATGGATCAGAACGGCAGATTCATGCCGGGCGGCAGGCCCATGCCCGAGGTCATCTCGGACATTTTTTCCTGTGTGGTCTCCTGCACGCGCCGCACGGCGTCATTCACCGCCGCCGCCACCAGATCGGCGAGCATGTCCTTGTCATCCTCGAACAGCGAGTCGTCGATCTCGATCTTGCGTACTTCATGCTTGCCGTTCATGACCACCGTGACCAGGCCGCCTCCAGCCTGTCCGCTGATCTCCATGCGGGAGATTTCCTCCTGCACCTTCTGGATGTTCTCCTGCATCTTCTGGGCCTGTTTCATCAGGTTACCCAAGCCGCCTTTCATGCTGCTTACCTCTCAACTGATTGCACGGGTTTGCTTGCCAGCCACGCAGATTCAACGACGTGGCTGAATGGAATCCGGAATGACCTCTGCATCAAATAGATCTTTCAAGGCCCTGACGTTGGGGTCGCCCGCGATGGCAGCCTCCGCGGCCTCCTGTCGCCGGGTGCGGTCTTGGTCAGCCAACTCCGCAGGGGTGTCGGCCTCGACCTCACCCACCAGTTCGATGTTCAGGGACACCTTCCTGCCCAGTGCCTTGCTCAAGGCCTGTTCGATGCGCTGCTCCACGGGCTTGTTGCGCAAGTGGGTGTGCACACGTTCCAGTTTAAGCACCACCTGATCATCATCGATCCCGCCCCAGGCGCAGTGCATGGCCAGTGCCCGACTGATTCCTCCAAGCCGCATTTGCTCGACCAGGGTCGGCCAGGCCGGGATCTCGGTCACCGCTTTCGGCTCCTCGGGCTTGCCGGGAGCAGCAGCCGGCGGTGCCTTATTCACTGCCGCTGGCGGCGGCGGCTCAGGGGTTGGGGCAGGCGTTGATTCCTGCGGTTCTGCCTCGAACCAGGGGGGCTCATCGGCAGGCGGGGGTTCCTCCGGCGCTTTCGGCTTGACCGGTGGTTTCGGCTTCACCGGTGCGGCTGCGGACGGCGCGGCGCGATCGGCTCGTGGTGCCGGTGACGGCGCAGCAGCACGAGGGGTGTCCTGCTCGAGGACTGGTCTGAAATGCAGCATGCGCAGCATGATCATCTCGAAACCGGCGCGGGGCTCCGGCGCCAGGGTCAGATCACGGCGCCCCTGAAGGCCGATCTGGTAGAACAGCTGGACATCCTCTGGGCCGAGACTTTCCGCCAGCGCCTGCAAGCGCTCCCGCTCCGGTTCGTTGTCATCCACCGCGCCAGGCACGCTCTGCAGCAGACTCAGGGTGTGGAGATGGCCCAGCATGCCGGCCAGCACATCGTGAAAATCCGCGGCGCGCTCCGTCAGCGAGCCAACCACGCCCAGCAGCCCGGCTCCATCATCCGCAGCGAGGCGCTCCAGCAACTGCAGCACGGCGTCGTCCTCCATGCTGCCCAGCATGGTCCGGACGTCGTCATCATTGACGCCACCACCGCCATAGGCAATAGCCTGATCGGTGAGGCTCAACGCATCCCGCAGGCTGCCATCGGCAGCGCGGGCGAGCCGCGTCAGTGCCGGATTGTCGGCGACAATTCCTTCCTGTTCGAGCACATGCTGCAGGTGCCCGGCAATCAGTGCGGCAGGCAGGCGCTTCAGATTGAATTGCAGGCAGCGGGACAGAATAGTCACCGGCACCTTTTGCGGATCAGTCGTCGCAAGCAGGAATTTCACGTGGGGTGGCGGTTCTTCCAGCGTCTTCAACAAGGCGTTGAAGCTGTGCTGGGAGAGCATGTGCACCTCGTCAATGAGATACACCTTGTAACGGCCGCGCGTCGGTGTGTACTGCACGTTATCGAGCAGTTCACGGGTATCCTCCACCCGCGTGCGGGAAGCGGCGTCCACCTCGATGAGGTCGACAAAGCGCCCCTGGTCGATCTCACGACAGGCATCGCAGACGCCACAGGGTTCGCTGCTAACGCCGGCCTCGCAGTTCAGGCACTTTGCGAGTACCCGCGCAACCGTGGTCTTGCCGACACCGCGGGTGCCGGTAAACAGGAATGCGTGATGCAGGCGGTCATTATCGAGGCCGTTGATCAGCGCCCGCAGGACATGCTCCTGGCCCACCATCTCGGCAAAGATGCGGGGTCGATACTTGCGCGCCAGTACCTGATAACTCATGCCGCGAGGAACTCCGGATCAGCTGTCTTGGACGTCGCCGCGAATTGTACCATCGCGCAGCTCACAATCCGGTCAACAAGGCAGTCGGATTCGGGATGGGCCGACCCTTGTGCAGCTCGGAGAAGCCGATGACGATGCGGATCACCGCCCAGACGAACCAGGCGACCAGCACCACGAAGCCGATAATCACCACAGACAGCAGCATGCCAATCACCATGGCGGCCAGGCCCAGCCAGAACGTGTAGATCTGATAGGTGTAGTGGCTGCGCAGCCACTCGGGGGCGTCACGGCGTTGCACATACGCAAGAACGAGGCCGATCAGCGCCGTGATACCGGTAAAGAAACCGATCACGTAGAGCCCGTAGATGATCGTCGCCATGGTCTTGTCGCCATCCGCCGGCCCCGGCGAACCCGCTACCTGCTGTTGCTCCGTCATGCGGACCTCGTCAGATTGTCATCTTTCAGGTGTTTGATTCGGGGCCACCTCGGCGGCATTGTTGCCCTGGTCCAATCGCTCCACCGCCGCTCGGCCTCGATCGGTGAGATTCTCCAGCCGATCGATCTGCTCATCGAGCCGCGGCAAGGCCTCACGGCGGTACCGGGAGAGTTCCTCGATGGCTCCCATCACGTCGACAAAGGCGTGCTCGAGCTTTTCCATGTCCAGAGTGGCCGAGCTTGCCCGGGTCTGGATGTCCACGCCCTGGGTTCGCAGTTTCTCCGCAGTACCCGCGATCATGTCCGCCGTCGTGGCGTTTAGCCCTTCGACCCGATCGAGCACAAGTTTCTGGTTGGCCAGGGCCATGGCCACGGTGACCGCCACATTCAGGGCCGAGACCGTGACATTGATCGCCCGATCGACGCCCCGCATCAACTCCCGGTTGTTGCGGATGATCACTTCCAGGGCCAGCACGCCTTGTTGGGTCACTGCCAGCTGCTGCTGCAGGTCGGTGATCCGCTGGCGCAACGGGAAAAGCAGTTCTTCCTCGATGAACGCGCGGCGCTCCGACTCCCCGGCCTGATCCGCCGCGGCCACGAACCGCTCGTCGATGAGGCGCCCGAGCCGGATCTGATCGCTCAGTTCCGTCAGCAGGCCGCGCATGACCTCCTGATCATCCGTGAGGGTGAGGTTATCCCGCCGCAGCATGTCCTTGCCCGACTGGAGATCCCGAATGATTGCGTCCAATGCCTCCTGGGCGCTCTCGAACCGACGGAAATAACGCTGCAGCGGCGCACCCACGCCGGGAATGCGGCCGAGCAGGCTTGCCAGGCCGCCGGTGGTCAGGCGGTGGTGTCTGGGGTCGAGATCAGCCATGGCGGTGCGCAGTTCCACCAGGGCGTTGGCAACCGGGCCGCCATCATCCCCCTGGTGAGCGAGCCGGCGGATGGGCTGCTGCAACATGGCACTGCGGTGTGCCGCCTGTTGCTGCACCTCGATGCCCATGCCATCGACGGCATCACGCGGGCGAGCCCCACCGGTCAGCGCCAGCACGTCATGCACAAAGGAATCGGCCTGGGCCACCAGCGACTGGTCCGGCTCGTGGCCGGCGACGTCGGAATCTATCTCCTTCAAGTCCGGGGTACGTAATGCAAGCGGTCTGCCCTCCCCCTGGGAATCGACGTTCTCGGTCATGGTGCCGTCCTGTCATGGCTGTACTGTGCCGAACGCTCCGCGAAACGGCGCAGGTCGTCAAGAGCCCGCCCCGCCTCCACGGAGGCCGTGGGTCGATCCGTGTCGAGCCGCGATATGGCGAGGGTGGCGTCATCAAGCGCCGTCAGCATGGACTCCAGCCCGGCGACGTCGGCTCTCAGGGCGGCCTCCTCGCCCGCGATCAGATCAAGCCTGGCTTGTAGTGCCTTGCGCTCTTCCGGATGTTCATCGATGTCGGCGGCGGCCAGTCTGCGTCGCACGTAGGCAACGTCCATCCCCGCCAGGCCCTCGGCGCGCGCCGCCAGACCGTTCAAGTGATCAACGGCGGCATTGCAGACCTCCCCCACAAGAGAGCGCCCCCGCTCATAGGTCAATTCGCCGGGGTTGAAGCGCCGCCCGAGCAGATCGGTGAGACGGGCCTTGCGGGTGTAGACGCGATCGACCTGCGTAATCAGATCCTTGCGGCCGGCGGCAAGCAGACGTCGCCTGGTCTGCCAGAGGGACTGCACGACGGCATCCGCGTGCTCGGGGGGGCGGGCGCCATCCAGCCTGAGCAGCGCGGACTCACCTGCGGCAGCCCGCGTTTGCGTCGAGCGGGCCTTGTGCAACTGTGCCCGCTGCCGGCGCCACTTCAGCCAGTAGCGTTCCAGCGGCAGACTGGCCGGAATCACCGCCAGCCCGGCCAGCCAGCCCCACAGGCTGGGTCCGAAACCGCCCCAGAGAGAAGTGAGCCATAGCAGGAAGGCAAGTGCAGGAAAGGCGAACCAGTAACGCGCAATCACGTGCCAGCGCCGCGGAGGGTCCGTCGGCACGGCTTTGGCCGGGTTCATCATGCCGACCATGAACCAGATCGGGCAGGACAGGAACAGGCCGTATGCGAGGCCCTGAAGAAACGCGAACATGCCAACCCTCACGAGACATGAGTCTGGGTCGGCGAGGCGGCCCGACGGCCTGAATGGAGGCGGCGAATACCAGCCACACCCCGGCGCCCGAATCCACTGCTGCGGCTGCTCCCTTCCGGGCCTGACCGGGTTCACAGCTTCTCGTCGCGAGGGGACCGGCACCGCCGCCATTGACAGTGTCGACAGTCACCTATGCCGAACGCAGCGAGTGTATCAGTTGGCACCCCGGCAATCCATGCGGGCATGCCGGGAGAACCGGCACGCCCGCTGATCAGAAGCGCGCCCGCACCCCGGCATAAACGTTGCGACCCGGCGCCGGTTCGTAATACTGCGCATTGTTGGCGTTGACCCGGACGTTGCTGAAGTAGTCGCGATCGAACACATTGTTCAGACCAACGAAGGTCTCCACCTCACTGGTACCCATGCGCTGGACCGTGCCCACCCGGGTGTTGACGAGGCCGTACCCACCCACATTCTCGTCATTGGCGTTGTTTGCGTAGACGCGGCTGACCACGAGGGCATCAACGATCGCGTAGGCGCCGTTCGGCTCCCGCCAGGCAATTTCCCCGAACAGGGCGTGCTTGGGCAGCCCGGGCAGGCGATTGCCACTGAAGTCAGTCCCATCTGCGTCCTCGAAATCGGTAAATCGGAAATCAGACACGGTCCATGCACCGCTGACGCTCAAGTTGTCGCCAATGAAATGCTCCAAGCCAAGCTCGAGACCGTATCGCCGACTTCGACCGGCATTGCCGAACACATTCGGATCCGTCTGGACATTGACGATCTCGTCTCGGGTACGCACCGAGAAGACTGCGAGGTCGTAACGGGTGTTGTCGCCGAGAAAACCCTTGATCCCGACTTCGGCATTAACGGCGCGCTGGGGCTCCAGGTCGGGATTGAAACCACCGCCGCCACCGGGTGGGGCAAACTCCGTGAAGGTGGGCGTTTCGTATGCGGTTCCGACACTCGCATACACTGCATGAGCCGGCAGGAGTTGATAGCTGAACCCGGTGGCCGCACTCACCTCCGTGAAGCTTTGACTCCCTGACTGGTCCCCACCATCCTGTAGGCGGTCATCGATACGGAAACGTACCCGGTCCACACGGCCGGCCACCGTCCAGTCGAGACGATCCGTCAGGCCGATGTCAGCCTGAGCGAAGGTTCCTGCAGCAGTGGCCTTCTGGCGCTCGTCCTGGCTTTGTCCGGTCACCTCGCCCTGGGGATTCACGCCGAAACGCTCGCGGTCGTCCCGCTGCTCGTCCACTTCCACGCCAACGATGTAGCGAACCGGCGTATTACCCGCGCTGAACGCGTTGCTGTAATCAAGGCCGAGGCCGTAGAAATCCCGCTCGAACTTGATGAGGCTTTGTCCGGGGAACGGGAGTTGCTGGCGAAAATCCCGTTGCGTATAGAACGTCCTCGCCCGCAGGGTGCCGCCGGCGACGGCTCGATCCTCGTAGATGAGCCCCAGCCGTTGCTGCTCGACTTCCTGCCCGGCGTCGAGATTGATGGCATTGGCATTGGCACCACGTCGATTATCCCGGACCTGCTGCCGCGTAAGCCCACCGGGGTCCTGCCCCACAGGCTGATCCAGGGCCGTGAACACGGTGGTCAGGCTGCGATGCTCGTCGAAGTCATACCGGACCTTGCCGTTGAAAAGACGCTTTTCCGTCTCGCTTTGCTCGCGGAAGCCATCGTAAGCCAGCTCCCAGGCACTGAAATGGTAGTTCCAGGGCCCCTGCTCGCCTCCGCCGCGGACTCCGTAACGGCGGAAGTTGTCGCTGCCAGCCGTGCCCCGCAGTTCCAGATAGGGCGTCGGCGGCCCGTCCCTGGTGGTGATATCGAGCACGCCACCGGTGGCATTGCCGTACAGGGCGGATGACGGCCCGCGAATCACTTCGATGCGGTCCACCGATTCCAGGTCGATGGCATCGAGTTGAGACTGCCCGTCCGGCAGCGTCTCGGGTATGCCGTCGACAAACACGCGAATCCCCCGCACGCCAAACGGTGCGCGGGCTCCGAACCCGCGTATCGAAACCCGCAGGTTCTGGGCGAAGTTGTAGCGATTCTGCATGAATACGCCGGGCACGCGATTCAGCGACTCATCCAGTTGCAGGCCCTGACGCCCGTCCTGAATATCTTCCGGCTGGACCACGCTCACGGCCTGCGGTGTACGGGTAATATCCCGCTCGACACGGGGCGCAGTCACGGTAATGGGTTCCAGAGTAAGACTTTCGGCCATAACCATGCCCGGAGCCCCAGCGGCGAGCAGGACTCCACCCGCGAACCTGATCGATCGGTACATGTAACGCCCCCGTTTACTGTGACTTTATTTTTCCGGAGGCGCGCCACGGCCTCGGACCGAGATGGCCAAACGAACTACTCCGGCAACTCCACGCTGAAAGCGATGGAGGAATACCACGCCGCCAGATCGGCGATGTCCTCGTCGCTGAGCCCTTTAGCAATGATAGACATCTGGGCATGATTCCGTTCACCAGACCGGTAGGCACGGAGCTGCGCCGCCAGGTAAATGGCACTGTCTCCAGCAATGTGGGGCGCGTCGGGAAGTCGGCTGACCCCGTCAAGACCATGGCAGGCGATGCACTGCTGTGCCTTGGCCCGCCCCGCCGTGACATCTCCTCCATAAACAGAGACATGCATAGCGAAGATCAGCGCGCCTGCCGTTACCGTCAGAGCGATTCGAGTAATAACTGAGGATGCCATGTGAGAAGCTCCGGAAGCAGCTGTGCCGGGACCACCGGTCATGGCGGCCCCGGCAAGATGCGGCAGTTCAATCAGTCGCGACTGCCGTTGTAGGAGATGCGATAGATAGCACCGGCGGTGTCATCGGACACCAGCAGCGAGCCATCCGGGAGCTGCAATACGTCGACAATGCGACCGTAATACTCCCCCGTTTCGTCATCCAGCCAGCCTTCCGCAAAGGGAATGGTTTCCCCGGAAGGGCCACTACCGTCTGCTTCGAACGGGGTGAACATCACGCGAGCGCCAACCGGCGTCGTGCGATTCCAGCTGCCCCGCTGAGTGCTGAACAGGCCACCACGATAGGCCTCCGGGAACTGGCGTCCGGTGTAGAACGTCAGCCCCAGATCTGCGGCATGTGCCACCGTTTCCACCACGGGGAAAGTCAGACCTTCCGGCGGGTCGTCATTCCGATACTCATTGGTGCGCGTGGTGCCACCGCCGTACCAGGGCATCCCGAAGTGCATGCCCGGACGTGGCGCATGGTTGATTTCTCCCGGCGGTATGTCGTCACCCATGCCATCGACCTGGTTGTCGGTAAACCACAGCTCCCGGGTGGTGGGATTGAAAGTGATACCGACGGAGTTACGAACACCCCGGGCATAGACTTCACGCTCACTGCCATCCCGCTGCATCCGGACGATGCCGCCGATGCCCAGATCTTCGTACAATTTCAGCTTCTCGCGCGGCTGGACATTGTATGGCTGGCCAAGGGAGATATAGAGCTGGTTATCCGGGCCGATACGGCAGACGCGGGCACCATGGTTGAAGCTTTCCTCTTCCCGAGGAATGAGTTCTCCACTGGGTACGACGATATCCACGGCGACATCCGGACCTTCAAAGAAGAATTCAGCCGCCGGGAAGACCAGTACGCGGTTATGCTCCGCCACGAACATGAAACCATCCTGGCTGAAGCAGGGGCCGGGCTGGGTGAATGAGATTGCCGGTGCGAAGCGCTTTACCTCGTCCGCCACACGATTCTTGGTCCGGTCGGTCACCGCCCACATGTCAGTCTTGCGGGTACCGACGAACACCACACCGCTGGAAGGCCCAATCGCCATATGGCGCGCGTCGGGCACAACTGCGTAGAGATCAATGCTGAAGCCCTCCGGCAGACGGACTCGCTCCAGGTTACGGCGAATGGCATCGGCGACTTCTCCCGTCTGAGGAACCGTTGCCATGTCGAGGGACTGGCCAGTGGGCTGGAAACTGCGCATGCGCTCCAGCGCTTCGTCACTGGTGGGCTGAGTTGCGGCAATGCTGCTTGCAGCCATCAGCGCGGACGCGGCAACGGCCAATGCGGTTTGCTTGATCATTCCTTCCTCCATCATGGCGGCAGTTTTTTGGGCAGCCGCCGGTTGTAATTTTTGTAATAAACCCGGGCCGTACAGATTGCGGGGATTCACCTCCAAAGCCGACTAGGATCAGATTGGTATATCACCGCTCTACCAGACTGGCAACGAGGATCTGACTCAACGCCGCTACCACGTTATGCTGTGCCGCGATGAACCGGCTCACCATCAGAGAAGGAGTGCAATGTGGATACGCCCGCACCCAACTGCCCCAGCTGTGGCATGACCGCCGCACAACCGTGTGATCGACCCACCTGCCCTGTTGGCCACGCCGTAGCGCAAGCCGCGCAACCGTGTGCCCTCTGCGGACTGTCGAATGACAAGGCCTGCAGCCTGCCGGGTTGCCCAGCGCAGCAAGAGAAGCCCGAGGGCGTGGACATGGCCATTCCCGCTTGTCCGAGTTGCGGCATGCGCACCCGCGATGCCTGCGATCGCGCGCGCTGCGCCCTCGCCTGAACCCTCACGCCGGAGCACCCGGAATGACCTCTCGCAGCAAGACTGTGTCGCTGGTCCTGGGTGCCGGCGGTGCCCGCGGCCTCGCCCATATAGGCGCAATCGAAGAGCTGGTTGACCAGGGCTACGACATCCAGGCCATCGCTGGTTGCTCCATGGGGGCGCTGGTCGGCGGCATCTACGCACTGAACAAGCTCGACGTCTACCGCGACTGGGTCACAAGCCTGGAACAATCCGATGTGCTGGCTCTGCTGGACTGGACCCTATCCCGGGGTGGACTGATTCAGGGCGAGAGAATCATCTCCAAGCTGCGGGAGATGGTGGGTGACTGCAACATCGAGGACCTGCCCCTCGACTACACCGCCGTGACGGTGGATATCGTCCGCGAGCAGGAGCTCTGGCTCATAGAAGGGCCGCTGTTCGACGCCATTCGCGCGTCCATCGCAATACCTGCGGTTTTCACACCCCATCACTACCGAGGCCGCACACTGGTAGACGGCGGGCTGCTCAATCCCGTCCCCGTCGCCCCCACCCGCCGCACACTCACTGATCTCACCATCGTGGTCGATGTGAATGGCCACCCCGGCAAGGAAGTCGAAGCCGAAGAAACGGAGGATGCACCGGTAGAAAACGGATTACTGGACAGGCTCCGGGGCGTCATCGGTGGCGACGGACACAAACAGCCCGAGGCTTCTGGAATGGCGTTATCCGAAGTCCTCATCCGCTCACTGGAGACCATGCAGGCCGCCATTACCCGCCAGCACCTGGCAGTGTTTCAACCGGATCTGGTGATTCACATTCCCCGCAATGCCTGCATGATCCACGAGTTCCACAAGGCTGCAGAAATGATCGAGTTGGGCCGACGCATGACGCGCGACAGACTCGCGCGGCATTACGCTTGAGGCAGTTTGTCTTATTTCGGATTGAAACGCGGTCTGACGCACGTGGTGCGTGCAGGTGACCGCTTGGTTATGCGTTATGCCCGCTCACAGCAACAACTCGCTTCAGTAGCGGCCCGGGTCTTTTACCATGAGGCAGCCTGTCAGTTGCGAGGCTAGCTTTTCGTTAAACCACTTTATGGTCCCCTCCTTTTTGACACCTTGATCCGGATCGTTGAAGTACACCTTACCGTTGCCGACCCCAGTCAGCACAATCACGTGCCCCACACCAAACCAGTAGCCTGCACTCCAGACTGGGCCGCCGTCGCGGAGATACTTGAAAAGATCGCTTTCCGAGTGTTGATTTTTTACTGGGAGCTTGTATAGCCCGACCTTGCCGGCCAGCGTGATGAATTCGCTGGGATGGAGGCCCACCTGATCCGCGACCTGGTACTTGCTGGCAACAGTATTCATTGGGCCGGCGCCCTTGCCATTTTGCTGCCAGTAAAGCCAGATCATGTACGCGCTGGTATGCCAACAGCAGTTCGGTTTTTCCTGCGCCTCTAGCGGGACATTGAGCTGTATCGTAGCCATCGATGACTCCTTTCGTAGGTTTGGATGACAGCGAATCAACGGCCTTCGCAATGATTCCATCACCGTAATGGCGAGAAATCTACCCTTCTCGGTTTCCCCAGGAACTTTTGTCAACGCCACAAGAGCTCACCGCGTGAATACTTCAGCGCTTCCTTGAGGGGCAGTGCCACCGATAACGAGACGGCTTGATTCCACATCGTAGCGATAATGCACAAATATCCGCAGCCGCCCGGGAACTGGACTAACTCCCCAGCAAGATGTCGCGTCGGTGGCAAGGCATATCAAGCGTTGCTTGAGTGGAGTTGCCGCTCGCCCATGAGACGTTCGCGCAATGCCTGTTTTTGTTGCCCGAGTTCCGCTAGCCAGCCGTTCAACCCGGCCCGCTGATCAGAGTCTCCGTCAAGTTCAGCAGCGAACTCTCCCACCCAGGCCTGCCAGGTGCACAGATCCTGGAAATTGCCCAGCAGGTTCTGGCGTTGCCTCAAGCTGGACAGCAGGTCACGATGCCGCTCGGGATCCAGCTCGGCCAGATATCGGATGCGTTTCACACCTTTGCGGAGGTCATGAAGCGCTTCGTCTGGGCTGGCCACCGTGATGGAGGCCAGGCTCCGATCGTGCTGCGCAACCTGCTCGGTCAACACTGTCTGGACACGTTTTCGGGTTAGTTTTCGCAAGGCTTTCCGGAAGCTCCCTGAGGCGAGAAAGCGCCCCCAGACCAACTTCTCTCTCGCATAGGCCTCACTTGCGAGCTGCTCACACAACGCCTGATGCTCAACGTCCCGGCGGCTGCTCAGCCACGCTTGCAGGGCCGGCTGCACTCTTGGAGCCAAGAGTGGCCGTTGCTGAGAAAGTGACGCCAGAAAAACGTCCAGGTCGCGCAGATCGCTGGTCGCCTGGGCGCGCCTCTTGAGACGCTTGAGCCCCTTCCGAAGCCCCGGCACTTTCACTGCCGCCAGCACGGATTCGCCGATTGCACGACTACGGCGGAGGTTGACGCGATACTGGTGCAGAAATTCGGGATCAAACCCGGCGATCACGCCGGGCTCCAACTCCCGAATGAGTTGGTACTGATGTTCAAGCTGCAGAGCAGCGCGCTCCGGAAGATGAATACCGCCCGGCTCCTTGGTTGCCGGAGCCTCGGGCTGAAAAATGTCGTAGCTGACCTCAGCCGGGGAAAGGCTGGCCACCCATTCAGCACTACGTGGAGTGACCGATCGCCAGGCACCATCAGGCAGGCGCAGATGCACCAGAGATCCTGTTGGGAAAGAAGCCGGCAGTTCGGGGCAAAGCCAGCGGGCCAATTCGATGAGCGCCGGGTTGTGGCCGATGACGAGTACGCGCGCGGCGTCAGCTGGTAGCGCCTTCAGCCACTCGCGCAGGGCGTCACCCCGAAATGTGTAGAGTGCGTCGTCGACATGGACCCGCTCGACAAGGCCCAGACGCGGCAGTGCCGCGTCGATCACCTCCAGCGTCTGGCGGGTGCGGTCGGCGCTACTGACATGAATCTCGCCGGCCAGGGCACCGCAACGCCCGAGCGGGCTCGCCATAACCGCCGCCTGACGGCGCCCTCGGCGGCGTAATGTTCGCTGATGGTCGACCATGTCGCCCCGCGCGCGTTTAGCCTTCGCATGGCGAATCAAGTAAAGCTCTCGCATCGTTCACCCCCTGGCAGGGATCCGCTGCTCTAAGCATAGGATTGTTCTGCCCGAGCGGTCCGCGAGGATGGGTTGCGTCAGACGGCGTTATTCGTCACTGACTCCGAACCGCGTGAGCGCTAGCTGGAATTACCTTACGAGTCAGGTGCGGCCCGCCATGACCCGCGCGAGCTCCTGTCGATAGGCTGTTGCGTGTTGTTCCGGGTCGATAGGGAAACGGCCGAGTTCCATGGCCAGGTCGAAGAAGCCCTGGCCGGGCAGTCCGCCCCGGCGGCTGACAACGAGAACGGCGATCATGGGCCGCCCGGCGGCAACGTCCTCGCGCATCAAGTCCTCAAGGGCCTGGGCCACACGCTGGATGGTGCGCGGCGGGCTGAGGCCGAGAGCATCAGCGGCCTGCTGGTAGGTGATAGGCACTGCGTCCGGAAGATCACTGAGGATCTCACGCAGACGCGGGGCAAGATCGGGGGAACCTTCGGTGTTCACCAATTGCGGCCTGCGGCGTAACTTTTGGGCAAGCTATCACGCCTCATGGCGGAGCGGGCAAGCTTTCTGAACCATAGCGCATCAATAGGAGGTTTGGACAATCCAGGCTAAAAGAACCGCTTGCGGGACCTGGCATGGATGGATAGCCAGTGATTCCTACCGTAGAGTGGTGAAGTCTTGGACTTCCCCCAGTCTCGTGAGCACCCAAGCACCTCACCTTGAAGCCTGCTCGAAGACCTCGGGGCTGACGTCCCCAAGGTGGCCATGGATCGGAACCGCTCGGGATTCGTGCTCGCATACTCCGCAACCCCATCGTTCACCATCCTGGCAACATCCCGCGCCAGGGCACGTTCAGCCCAGTAATAGAACAGTGGTGGCGCCGGCGAGCGCACGGCCACATCAACGCGGCCCGCGTCCAGCGCGGAGACCTTGGCGAGAGGATCGTGAAATTCGTCCTCCCAGCGGATACACGTAGCCCTGGTCATGCTGAATCCACGGCTTGCTATCACGCATGACTTGCCGGGCCATCATCCTGTCCTGCTCCCCGACGAAGGCATCGACGGCCACCCTGGAAAACACGTGGTTATGGAGATCAACGTCTTTCATCGACTTCCCCGAGGAATGATGTCATCCGGAAAACGCGCTCATCAGCCAACGCCGCAACTCTAGAATTCCGGCTTTACCTGGCTTCGGAAGCAATCGTGGATCTCAGCCCCCGTCATGAAAACAACATCATCGTGTTGCCGGATGTGCTCGTAGAGACGCGCCAAAGCGTCAATGCGATGCGGTGCACCAGTGAGATAGGGGTGCACGCTGATCGCCATGACCCGGGGTATCGTTGTCCCTTCGCGATAAAGCTGGTCAAAGTGGGCACGCCCACGGATGAAGATCTCGTCCGACGGGTGCTGTTGCACCGCACTGATCACCACATCGTTGATCTCCACCGTGTACGGAATGGAAACCATGGGGCCATGCGCGGTCTTCAGGTAGACCGGCAAGTCGTCGAGCACCCAATCGGCCACATACTCGATGCCCGCGTCCCGGAGCAGATCCAGCGTCTCGCCAGTTTCGGTCAGACCGGGGCTTTCCCAACCACGGGGAGCCTTGCCGGTGAACTGCCTGATCGCGGCAATCGCGTCCGCGATGGCCTTTCGCTGATCGTCCAGCTTGTGCATGGGGCCCTGTACATGACCATGGCCCATGAACTCCCAACCCCGATCCAGTGCCTCCCGCGCGATACGCGGATACTCCTCGCAGACGGTCCCGTTGACGGCAAAGGTCGGTATCACATCGAATCGTTGAAGCACGTCCACGAAGCGCCAGAAGCCCACGCGCATTCCGTATTCATGCCAAGCCCAGTTGGGGATATCCGGCAACAGCGGCTGCCCCATCGGCGGTGGCAACACTGCTCTCGGCATCGCGCAACTGTCGTCCCAACGCTCCGCATTGACAATCGTCCAGATTGCCACGCGTGCATTGTCGGGAAAGCGTAGGGGCGGCCTGTCCACGATCGCGCTGTAGGGAAGACGCTGCGAAGTTCGATAGGAACTGTCTATCACTGTTTGAACTCCCCCAACAAACAACACCAAGCCCGCGTCCGAAACACGTCGCACATGGATAATCAAGGATACGGAAAGGAATATTGATCGAGACCAATCCTCGTGCTTTTTACCATGAGGCTGCCGCGGCAAGCCGTCAAGTCACGTCCACGCACACGTCGCCAGTTGCCTGCATGCGCCATTACGTAGTAGGTTCTAAAATCACATTACGATAGCCCGCGGACCACATAACGATAACCTGCGGACCACATAACGATAGCTCGCGGCCGGTCGGCCACTGAAGGGCACGCCACAAAGGGCCGCGATGCCGGCCCCACCGGCGCTCAGGAGAAGCCTAGGGATAGCGCGTTCCGCCCGGTTCGGCGAATCTTTGCCGTGCCCGGGGTGTGGCTCGTGCGAGATCCGTCACGCTGGGGAGGAGTCAGGATGGCGTTGCTTGAGCGCCTCGATGGGAAACAAACTACCGGCGGTCTCGTTACCGTTGTCGCGGTATCGATGGCGCTGTACCACTTGTATACGGCTCATTACGGCGTTCTCGCCCATTGGCAGAACCGGGCAATCCATCTCAGCTTTGCGCTGACACTGATCTTCCTGATCTACCGCACATTGCCGAATGCAACCGGCCCATGGCGCTGGCTCTCCAACGGCATCGATTTACTCTGCCTCGCCGCGGTGGGCTACGTGGCGCACTACTCGATAACCGGTCATCTGGATATTCAGCAGCGGGCGGGGCTTATTCCGGTTTCGGACCAGATTGTCGCGGCAATACTGATCTTTCTGGTCCTTGAGGCGACGCGACGCTGCGTCGGCATCGCGATGACGATCATTGCGGGCCTGTTCCTGCTGTTCGTGTTTTATGGCACCTATCTACCGGGACAACTTGGCCATCCGTCCTTCAGTTACGCCCGCCTCACCAACCAGTTCTACAACTCGACAGGCGGGATATTTGGCGCCCCGATCGCGGCATCGTCCGTCTACATCGTGCTTTTTATCATCTTCGGCGCCTTCCTCAATCGCTCCGGTGCCGGGGATTTCTTCAGTGATCTTTCGAGGGCACTAACGGGGAAGTCGATAGGCGGACCTGCGAAGGCTGCCGTGGTTGCGAGCGGGCTCACCGGAAGTGTGACCGGTTCCGCCGTGGCGAACGTGGCCACCACCGGACCGTTCACCATTCCGGTGATGATCCGGTATGGCTACTCGCGCGTTTTCTCCGGCAGCGTTGAAGCCGCCGCCTCGACCGGCGGGCAGGTGCTCCCACCCGTAATGGGGGCCACGGCGTTCATCATCGCCGAGTTCACCCGCACACCCTACAACCTGATCGCCCTGTATGCGCTGTTTCCAGCCCTGCTTTATTTCCTTGGCGTGTTCGCCATGGTTCATCTGGAGGCGAAGAAGAACAACATTCCCACGCTGAAGCCTGAAGAAATCCCGAACCTGAAGAACACGCTGTTGACGGGAATGCATAATCTGATTCCGCTTCTGGTGCTAATAGGAATGCTGGTCGCGGGCTTCAGCCCGATGAAGGCCGGCTTCTACGCGATCGTCCTGGTCGTCGTCATCAGCTGGTTCCGCAAGGATACGCGGATGATGCCAAAGGACATCATCCTCGCATTACGCGATGGAGCGGTGAATTCGCTGGTGATTGTCATGGCCTGCGCCGCGGCGGGGCTCATCGTGGGCAGCATCAGTGTGACCGGCCTCGGCCTCAAGTTCTCGGCGGCAATCATCAGTTTGAGTGGCGGCTTGCTGTTGCCAGCGCTGATTCTTACCGCACTGGCGAGCCTGGTGCTGGGAATGGGCATGATCAGCATCAGCGCCTACGTCATTCTGGCGTCGCTGGCGGCACCCGCTCTGGTGAACATGGGCGCGGAACCCGTGGCCGCACATCTCTTCGTCTACTTCTTCGGCATCCTGTCGAATGTCACGCCGCCGATTTGTATCGCGGCATTCACGGCAGCCGGAATCGCGGGTGCCAGTCAGATACGGACCGGGTTGACGGCCACCCGGTTGGCCGCGACCGCGTTCATCATTCCGTTCATGTTCGTGATTGATCCACGACTGATGCTGATGGGCGAGCCCATGTCACTGATCATTCCACTCTTTTCGGCGACGGTTGGCGTGCTTGCCCTGGCTGCGGCGCTGCAAGGCTACTTGCTGACGAAGGTGATATGGCCCGAGCGCATTGTGCTGCTTCTGGCGGCCTTGGCCCTGCTGAGCGGCAATCCGCACTCGGATGTAATCGGCATTGCACTCGGTGCACTCGCGCTGACGTTTCATATAGTCCGGGGGCGCCGTCAGGATGCAGCAACGCGCATGGCGAGCTAATGCTCTGTAACTTAATGTAATTTTTTCAGGTGAGGCAGGAGAGTAATGACGATGAAGAGAATACGCGGACTTGGGTTGGTGCTGCTGACTGCAACCATTGCAATCGGCTCCGCCACTGCACAAGCACAGCAAGTGCGGGACGTCATCTTCGCATCCGGGCCACAGGGCGGCGGCTGGTATGCGAGTGCTGCCGCCGTGAGTCAGATTCTGACGGAGAACTTCAGCGGGCTGCGTGTCACGGTCAACGAAGGCGGTGCCGTGAGTAACGTTCGGACATTGAACGCCGGGATGGACGCCAACGTCGGCTACTCCTGGACCAGCTTTCTCTCGGACGGCATCAATGGACGGGGTGACTTTGAAGGGAGCCCGCAGGAAACCGTGTCACCCATCATGACCATGCAGCGCAACTATATCTCGATCGCGGTACCGGCCCGTAGCGACATTCACAGCCTCGAGGATCTTTCCGACAAGCGAATCCTCTCGGGTAATCGCGGCGGCGGTGCGGAGCGTGCGTTCGAGAAGCTGATGGGGCTGATCGATGTCACGTATGACGACATCCGTGACGCGGGTGGATCCTTGGTGTTCACGGGTTACGGCGACGGCCCCTCCCTGATGCGTGATGGCCACATTGATGCCGTGGTTATCCCGGGCCCCGCACCCCACGCACTCATTCTTGAGGTCGAAAGCCAGATTCCGGTGAGATTGCTAGAAGTTGATCGGACGATTCTGGAACAGTTCGTGGAGCAGAATGAAGGCTTCGGCATCGATGCCGTGCCCGCCGGAACCTATCGTGGCCAGGATGATGACGTCACCGTGCTGGCGTCATACACCGTCTTGGCGGTCCATGACGGCCTGCCGGATGAGTTCGTATACGATATGACCAAGGCGTTGTTCGAGAATCGCCAGAAGGTCGCGGATGTGGTCGCTGATTTTGATTTCCTGACCGAAGAGACCGTTTTCCATGGAATTAATCGCGACAATGTGCACCCAGGCGCCATGCGCTACTTTGAAGAGCTAGGCCTGTAAGGCAAGAGTTGGGGTCGACGGGGCTTTCCACCCGCCGACCCCGGCCCATCTAGCTGCCAGCAGGTCACTCCAGGTTACGGACCGTCGGATACGCCGCTTGCATTTTTTCCAGGGCCTGTAGCTCCTGATCCGCGATCCGGGAAAGAACGGAACCCGCGGACTTCAGCTCGCTGGTGTAGCGGAGCTTCTTGAACAGCTCCGATGACTCAGCCATGTGTTGACTCGCTCCCATGACATCATCAGCCGGCAAACCGTGATTTTCCAACTCATGAGCGACGCGCCGCAGGTAACCGGATGCACCCAACCGACCCAGCACTCCATGGTTGGGGATGTTTCCACGAACGAACAGAGGGCGCACATCCCCTCCCGGTGCAACCGCGTCGCCAAGCTCTCCTCGCTCAATGGCACGGGCACAGGCGGCCATGCCAGGCGCTCCGGTCTCGAAACGAGGAATCTGCCACTGGTTACCGAACAGCGCATACGGACGAGGGTACTCACCGGACAGAATCTTGAGGTTACGTCGGAAGCTATCCCGGATAGCCGCCTTGATGTCCCATTCGGGATTCCGTTCCGGCTCCACCCACACCATGAGGTAGGGCCCGTAGCCATCGTGCAGACTCCACTCGCCGCCCCATGGATGGTGATGAGCCCAAGGCTCGTATCCGGACGGCCCCCGTTGCTGGGATTCTTCCCAGGCGCGTCGGAATACCTCCACCGGAACGTCATACTTGGAGTACGGCAGCACATCGTTGGGCTCGTAGATGGTCACCGAGCCGGCATCGAGGTCATAAGCCGTCACCACCACGTGGTGCCCGAACCCCGTGGGCCCCATGGTCTCATGCTGAAACGCAATTCGCGGCGAGGTCTTGGCCCCATAGGGCAGGAGAAGACTGTAGTGAAGACCGACCTGAACCGGGATTCCCCGATCAACCAAGCTCCGCAGTCTGGACCAGGCGCCATCCCAGCCATCCGGGTCATCTTCTTCCCAGTGCCCCTCAAAACCGAGGATGCGCGGGGTGTATTCCCACAACTCATGGAACGCACTCTTTCCACCGTTGAACGCGGGAGCACCCCACACAGGACACCAGCGGAAAGAAAAACCGTCACCCGAGATGCCGTCTGCAAAGAGCACATCGTCTTCGCCAAAATAACGAAACATCCCAAGCAGACCGGTGAAATAGCAGCGCCCCGAATTCGCCTGCTCCGGATAACCCTTTGGTCCCATCCACGTCATGGAATAATAGGCACTTTCGTAATCTCTGACGAACGACATGTCCTGCCCTCTCAAAATAATGGTTCCACGAGAATTATGTGGTATCTGAAAAATTACTTCAACAGCACGATAAAGAAAAAACGGTCATCGCCAAAAATCAGAAAAGACGAAACGCGCCATTGAAATTAATCATTTTTAAAAAATGTCTTACCAAACCGAAAGGAGCTAGCATGAATAGCGAGAAAGATAAGCACGACCACCAATGCCCTAAATATGAACCATTCGGCTGGCAACATTGGCCGGAACATCACTGGATGTCCTACCAGTTCCGGCGAGGGCTTGGTGAAACACAAGAAGGCGGCGGCTCGATAAGCGAGTGTTTTCTTGCCGCAAGTCGGATGATACCAGGCGACAAGGAAAGCTGGCACAAGGAGTGGTATCGAGTTGCGGAAGAAAACAGAAAGCGCGGCGATCAAGCTGAGACAAACGGACATATCGAAACCGCAAAGAACTGCTGGATTCGCGCAGTGGATTATTACAGGAACGCGGAGTTCTGGCTTCCCAGCGACGACCCCCGTCGGATGGAAACGTTTGACAAGTGCGAAAGTTGCTTCCAGAAGGCCGGCAGGCATTTCAATCCAAAGGTTGAGAAGGTTCTCATCCCGTACGAAAATGGCCAACATCTACATGCGTATTATCTGAAATCGCCGCGGGGCGGGGACAAACAACCCGTGCTCATTTCATTTGGCGGGCTTGATTCGTTTAAGGAAGAGCTTTATTTCATGGTTGCGCGAGGGGCCATGAATCGTGGTATTTCCTGCCTGCTGGTGGACGGCCCCGGACAAGGTGCAACAATTCGCCGCGAAAAGATTTACACCCGCTACGATTATGAGGTCCCGGTTGGGGCCTGTATCGATTACCTCGAAACACGGGATGATATCGATCTCTCCCGTATTGCCGTATCTGGTTCCAGCATGGGCGGTTATTACGCCGCACGCGCCGGTTCCTGCGAGCCGCGGTTGGCCGCGACAATTTCTCACGGCGGCAACTGGAGTGTATACGAGAATTGGCAGAATCGTTCCGACGACCACGGTTTGGTCGACCATATCAACTGGGTCACCAATTCCAAGGATGTGCATGAATCACGCGAAAAACTCGTGAACTTCACGCTGGATGGAGTGCTTGAAAACATGAAATGCCCGTATCTAATTGTGCATGGCGGGCACGATGTATTGGGCGTCAAACAAGCTTCAAAGCTGTATGACTACGCAACCAAGATGGGCGTCAACGTGACAATCAAGTTTGTCTCCGAGGAAGAGACAGGCGCCGACCACTGTCAGCATGACAACCCAACTATTGGACAGGAGTACATGATGGATTGGCTCGCTGATCAGTTCCAGATAGACCAGAAAGCTTTGAATAACGCGTAACGTCGTGAGGGTTGCGGGGCGGCGAAGGTTCCGTTGAGTTTCAACGTGCGCGCTCGCCGCTCTGCTCTTGGTAACCCGGCATCATAACGGTTGCTAGGTAAAGCCGCGCGACGCATAGAGGAAGATCGCTCGCTGGGGACAGCCAACTGTAGGGCTCATCCATCTGGAGTAACGCGAGCTCCCGAAGCCGATTCACAATGGCGGCGCAGGATCAGCTTGCAGTTGTTGCGGCAGAAACACCGCTTTCCCAGCGCCCCCTGAACATATCCCAGCATGCCCCGCAACGACACACGCTGCGCCGAATTATGGACGTCAGTTATCCGGCTGCGCGCACATCGCAAGGCCCGCTCTCTCTCTCGCCGCCCGCTCCTGGGGCAGCAATGCGGCATAGACGAAGTCATTGGCGGGCGTCGGGATTCCTGCCTGCCGGCCGAGGCGGATGACCGCACCGGTCTGCTGGTCAAGCTCGGACGGCTTTCCTTCGGCGATATCCCTCTGCATGGAGGCGGTCCCCTCGGGCGGCTGGGTATCGAGTTGGCGCAGAGCCCTCAATGCGGCGTCATGCGGCAACCGCACCCATAGCCCCCGACCCACAGCAGCAATCTCTTCCAACAGAGCGATCAGCATTTCCCGTGTTTCGGGAAGAGTGCGCGTGATGCCTATAGGCGCCCGGGTGACAGCACCAACGCCGCCTTTCGCGCAAATGAGAAGAAACTTGTGCCACAGGGCAACTCGAATGTCGTCGGCACTTCTGCGACCGCGCCGACGCAGACGTCGAATGCCCGCTGCAAGTCATCAATCCGCGCGGTTCTTTCATTATTCCGCTCTCCAAACCTAACGACGGGCTCGATGGCGAAATGGCGGATGTGGCCAGGACCGTCGCGCCAAGCGAGAATCCCGCACAGGCCATTAAGCACCGGCTCCTCGCCGAGAATCGCGGCCAAGGTATCCGAGGCCTCCACTCCGTTCTGGAGAGGCAACACCATCGTTCTCTCGCCTACCATGGGGCGAATGGCTTGGCCAGTGTCCGCAACCTGCCAGGCCTTGACCGCGACGATGACGCAATCGACCACTCCAACCGCCTGCGGATCCGCTTCAACATGAACTGGCGACAGATGCAGATCACCCTTGTGGCTGGTCACTCGCAAGCCATGCGTCCGCAAAGCGCGAAGCTGCTCACCCCGGGCAATGAAGGTGACGTCATGACCCGCTTCCGCAAGACGTGCGCCGAAATACCCACCTACCCCACCCACTCCAATCACCGCGAAGTGCATATGTGCTCCTCTGAAGTCGTCTTTGCAATCGACATGGTGACCTGCCTGACTTTATCGGACCACTGATTCCTGGAATCTGGCCTCAGATTGATATTGATCTCTTAGGGTAAGCTTGTCTCATGTGGCGTCCGATAACCTAGGCTGTGACCCTCCCCCAGAATCAGGTCCGGCCGCGCTGTGTCGGGGCGGAGGAGGGACCGTCGGAAGTTCCTAGCTTGCCGGCTAGCCCCACCATGCCACGCATAAAGTTCCCGCCGAAAATCAGGCGGAACTTGCTGCCACCCTTCACAAAGTCGCCGTACCGGACGGCGTGGGAATTGATGGACGAAATGACGGCGCGGTATATCTGCAAGGTCGATCAGCAGCTTCGCGGATT
Organism: Natronocella acetinitrilica; assembly: GCF_024170285.1. Lineage (NCBI taxonomy): Bacteria > Pseudomonadati > Pseudomonadota > Gammaproteobacteria > Chromatiales > Ectothiorhodospiraceae > Natronocella > Natronocella acetinitrilica. The sequence continues at coordinate 197,858 of NZ_JALJXV010000008.1, read as the reverse complement.
TCTTGCAAGGCACTGGTTAGCGCAACTTGGTCGCAATGAGTTTGACCTTAGTCGTCGTCGCTAACCGGCGTCGCCTCCGCTCTGCCGCCAAAGCAGCCAGCGCTCTCATCATCCGATACTGCATCGGTCAAGGGCTCGGGCCGGCGGCGATCGACGGTGACTCGAATGAGATCCATGCGATTATAATACCCCGCCATATCGTGGTGCTGCCTCAAAGGCAGGAGACTCGCAAGGTTGACGTCCGCATGCACCAAGCCCTCTTCGTCCCTGCAGATGCTGCTCAGCACGTCATTGGATGGCCCGACCACCATCGACGCCGACCGGGGACATGCGCGGAGGATGGCTTCGGCCTCGTCATCGCCGTTCGCGATGACGTAGATTGATGCCTCGTCAAGAAAACCGGAACTGACGATCACGAAGGTCTTGGATTCAAACGCATGCGCCGCAGCGCGGGTTCTGATTGCCTCCGTCAGGTCGTACCCACCGCTTTCACGGGGGTCCGTGAATGGCCAGACTGGCGGATAGTTGGAGGTATGGATCTCCTCCCCCTGCGCCATCAACGCATAACGGGACAGAGGATTGCCGTTCTCGCCACAGATCAACGATCCGATCCGTCCAATGCGGGTCGAGATTACGCGCAGGCCAGCTGCATCGCCATGGTTCCAACTGAGCTTCTCGTAGAAGGTCGGTACCAGTTTTCGGTGCACGTTCAGTACGCGCCCATCATCCCCGATGAGAATATTGCTATTCCAAAGGCAACCGGGACTGTGGGGCGAGCGTTCGGTGAAACCCAGCGAGACATGAAGTTGGCAACGTCGCGCCTCTTCTGAGATAGCAGCAATCTCTGGGCCATCGACCAACAACGATGACTGCGCGAGTCTCATGAAAAATTCATGCCCATTGATTGGCTTGAACAGCGCATTCCACAACGGGAACCCGGGGATGAAGCTTTCCGGGAAAACCAGCAGCTTCACCCCGGACTCCGATGCCATGCGGATCCATTGCTGCGCGGATCGTACACCCGCCTCGGCATCGAGCATGGCCGATGCCGCATGGGCGGCGCCCACACGCAAAGTGCCCTCCGGCTGTCGCGTGACCTTTCCGTTCATCATTCACACCCTCTCTTTATTAAGCACGCAATTTGCCACGATGGTCTACGCCACCGCCCAGGTACGATGCAGCCAGGAACGCGATCAGCAGCACCGGTCCGACACCCCCCGCAATGACATTGCCTGTCGCCAGATAGACGAGGTAGGCCAGCGGGCCTGCAAGACCCGCCAGAACGCGCTCCCATTGCCGCAATCGACGGCCCAGCGCCCCGTACACCGCGGCCGACGTCAGAGCGGTTGCAACAAAGAAAAACGCCAGCGCGAGTGCACCACCCCACCCGAATTCCGATGGGCTCAGTATCTCCGGATGCGCAACGAACGCGTAGGGAATCAGGAAGCAAACAAGGCCGAGCATGAAGCACTGCACTGTAGTGCCAATGAACGTGCCGCCAGAAATGCGCATCGCCGTGAGCACGCCGACCGCGATGGGCGGTGTCAGTGTCGACATGATTGCGAAGTAGAAGCCAAACATATGTGCGGTCAGCGGCGCCAGGCCTACATCGATGAGAGCTGGTACCACGACAATGGCAATCAGGGCATAGGCGGCGGGCGTGGGCAGACCCATGCCAATCAGCAGGGCAATGGCCATTCCGAGTAGCAGTGTCAGCGGCAGCGAGCCACCGCCAATGGCCGAAATGCTCCGCCCAAGTGAAATGCCCGCGCCTGTGGTGGACAGTGTCTGGACAACAAGCCCGATTGCCGCAAGCATCAGAGCGAGATAGATGGCGATTCGAATGCCTTCCCTGACCCCGCCCGCAAGCTGGTGGAGCTCGGGCCGATAGCGCCCAGGCCTCAGGAAGGTCAGAACCATCAATGAGGCAATGCCAAGGAATCCCGCCATGGCCGGCGAATAACGCAAATACAAAAGCCCCACGAGCACGGAGAGGGAGACGAGAAAGGACGGCATGATCCAGAGAATGCGGTCCCAGTCCACCGGTTGGCGCTCATAGGGAATCGACTCGGACGAACCCACCAGCGAGAACACCCCGATCATGATCGTCGCGATGAAAAGCAGCCCGGGAATAATCGCCGCCTTCACAATCTCGAAATAGGCCACGCCGAGAATTTCCGCCATAAGGAAGGCGCCCAATCCCATGATGGGCGGCAACAACTGGCTACCGGTGGAAGCAAGAACCTCAATGGCGCCAGCCTGCTCTTTCGTGAATCCGGACTGTTTCATTGACGGGATGGTCATCCCACCCGACAGGGCGATATTGCTCACCGCCTGGCCCGTCACCATTCCGATCAGGGAACTAGCGACGATGGCTGAATAGGCGATTCCGCCGCGAAAGAAGTTGCCGATTGCGCGACCCACATCGGCGAACATCCCGATTACGCCGGCGCCGTATAGCAGCCCACCATAGACCAGGAGAAGAAAGATCATGTCGGCGGAAAGCGGCATGAAACGGAATAGGCCCCTTGGCCCTCCGTAGCCCGCAAGCGTGCTGACCAGCAAGTTCGGACGGGTGTGTGACGGAGCCCACGTCGCCGGTATCAGGTGGGCATAGGCGAAATAAGCCACCGCCAGCGCACAGAGAGCCGCAAGGGGAAAGCCCCACAACAGCCAGGTCAGGACCAGTACGGCCAGCACCAGCAGCGCGCCCATGACGAGAGCTTTCGCGTCGATGAACGGTTGCGTGAACTCGAGCGTCCCGAGGTTTGTGTAGAGGAACCACCCGGCGATCATGGCGACCAGCGCCGCGGTCACGGCGGCCAGCACGTGCAGCGCCTTCGACCAGGCGGCCTTTCTCATGTCCGGGCCATCGATGACGGCGATCACGGCGGCGAGCAGCAGAACACCGGTCAGGTGCACGGTGTAGTGCTGCATGGACCCGTGCAGGCTGACCCAAACGGTCAGCATCTGATAGCCGATGAATACCAGCGCGGCTGGTACCAGCAAGTGCGCCGCCCACCGCGCGGCCCGGTGCGATACCGAATCCAGAAGTCTTGTCATGGAAGGATCTCCGAGAAGTCGTCCTGAGCGAGACAGCGGGGAACCGCCACTGCGGCGGCCCCCCGACGCCCGTCAGGTCACTCGACCAATCCTGCTTCTCGGAATGCGCGCATTGCGCCGGGGTGGATCATCTCCGGAGACACCCGCGCAAGCTCGGAAATGGATTCCGGGTCCCAGATTCTGGCGATGGCGCTGTATTCACCGATCTGTTCACCGATCTCCATCCAGATTCGCACCAGTTCATAGGCGCGATCCTCGGGAAAGTCCTTGTGAGCGCTGAGAGTCATGAAGTTGCCGAAGGTCGTGAGTTCCTCGGGCTGGTTGGTGAAGGTCCCTTCGGGAATACGGCGCAGCAGGAATGGCGCCCCGGTTTCTTCAATGAAGTCCGTGATCTTCTCCTCTGGCACGTTGACGTAGTGCCAAGACCTGCCGGAGCTCTCCAGAGCGCGAAACGGCTGTGGTTCAAGGTTTGCGCGGAAGTCCTTGGCTGAATGAACGACGAGGGCACCGACATCCGATCGACCATCGAGCATTGCATCAATGTTCTCGTTGGCGCCGAGGGCGTTGAATGACGCCAACCGGGGCGTAAGACCCCAGTGATCGAGCAGGATGCGGTGATGCATGCCCCACTCGTTCTGAGTCATGAGCCCCGTCCCGACACGCTTGCCGGAGAAATTGTCCGGACTCGCGATGGCCGAGTCCAGGGTGACGAAGAAATTTGACGTCTGGCTCATGACCCCGAGAACCCGGAAATCCGAGGCCGCAGGAAGTGCGCTGGGGAAGAACGGGGCGAGCCCTTCAGCCGCCGCCCATTCGGCGACCTGACCAGAACCGAAAACGGTGTTGGTCCATAGCTCCGGTGATTCAGCAACGAATCGGACGTTGTAGACGAATCCAGGCGTTTCAACGGCAACGAAGCTAAATTCGTCCGTATAATCACCCGCGTAGTTCTGGAAGGTAGCCCAAGCAAGATAAGGACCGCTTCCGCTCGGTGAAACCAAGATTTCAACCCGATCCGGATTGCCAAAGGCTGATGTTGGCGCGGCCAGGACGATCGTAACTGCGGCGGCACAGGCAAGTCGAGTCATACATTTCATGGTGCTTTCCCCCAAACGATTACAGGTTACCGATGGCACGGACCTGACTTCTCCTCGAGACTTTTTTTAGTTCGGTTGGGCGGCCACTCGACTTCAGATTAGTGTGGCCATTCATAAAAGCGAATAGCGTTTTCTGATGATTCACATAGTATGGTCCTATGGACTTCTCATTCCAGAACCTAAAATACTTTGTCGCAGTCGCCGAGGAAGGCAGCGTGACACGCGCCGCCCGCCGCCTTTTCATCTCTCAACCTTCGGTCTCCGCTGCAATCAGCCATTTCGAATCAACGCTTGGGCAGAAGTTGTTTGTCAGGCGTCCATCCCGAGGGGTCATTCTCACCCCGGCCGGAGAACAACTCCTGCCCCGGGCCCGGGCACTACTTGCACAGGCTGACGAGTTGCAAGCAGCGGCTTCACACATCGGGAGTCAGTTGTCCGGGACCCTTCGGGCGGCCTGCTTCGTAAATCTCGCACCGATCCATTTCGCGGCCTTATTGTCTAGCTTTGGCGCGAAATATCCTGGTATCAGCGTGGTGTTCCGTGACGGTCATCAGGAAGACATTCTCGATGGTGTCCGTCGGGGGTTGTTTGAAGTGGCGATCACCTTCGACCTAGGGTCACTGGAGGATTTCGAGACGACGACACTGGCAGAACTCCCCCCAAACGCCGTTCTGCCGGTTACACACCGGTTGGCAAACAGGTCATCGATCGATCTGGAAGAGCTTGCTCCTGAGCCCCTGATTCTCATGGATTTTCCTTTGACGCGGGAATACTTTCTTTCCCTCTTTCGAATCCGAAGACTGAAACCACGTCTGGAACACCTGACCAAGTCTTTCGAGATGCTAAGGGCGCTTGCTGGAAACGGTCTCGGCTACGGGATGATCAATGTCATACCCGCCATTACCAAGACATGTGATGGAAAAGAGACTTCTGTGGTTCCGCTGCGCCCTCCCGTCGCCCCGCTTCACATCGTGGCGATCCGCCTGAGGGAGATGCCGCTGCGCGCGGTGTCGGAGGCCTTCCTGCACCACGCGGGAGAGTTCTTCGCCCAGCGTCAATCACACGACAGCCTAAGAAAATGACGTAGATGGCGTCACTCCTCTGCGTCTCCCGCTCGACGAACAGGTGCGCAGAGACGTATCCGCATGGGAATGTGCGGGTCACGAGGAAACGCCCCGAAGCCTGGGGCTGTCGGGGCGCCTGATGAAGGGCCGGATTCACCGGCTTCAAGCGTTTTCAAGCGGATGGACGCTTGGGTGAACAGATAAAAATATCTATCCTAACTATTTGATTTAAAAACATGTATGGCGGAGAGGGAGGGATTCGAACCCCCGGACCCTTTCGGGTCAACGGTTTTCAAGACCGCCGCTTTCGACCGCTCAGCCACCTCTCCTGCGCGGGCTATTCTGCGGATTCCACTCGAACGTGACAACCCGCCCGTCAACTGACTCAGTAAGGTGCGTCTGCCAGGCCGGGTACGTCGCCGAGGCTCCGTTCCCTTGCACGAAGGCCGCGGACGATTTCCCCCACGAGCCCAGGGCCCCGGTAAACAAGCCCAGTGTATAGCTGAATCAGGCTCGCGCCGGCATGGAGTTTCGCCACGGCGTCCTCCACTGATTCCACGCCACCGATACCGATGATGGGCAAGGCGCCGCGCAATTCGTCGGCGAGCAGGCGGATGACCTCGTTCGAACGATGTTGCAGCGGCGGGCCGGAGAGGCCGCCAACCTGGTCAGCGTGGCGCTGTCCGTTGACGCCGTAGCGACTCAATGTCGTGTTGGTGGCGGCGACGGCATCGATATGATGGGCAACCAGCGCACGCGCCAGCGCCAGTGTCTGCTCGTCGGTCATATCCGGGGATATCTTGACGACCAGCGGAACATAACGGCTCCACGACACTGAAAGTCTCAACTGGGCAGCCTTGACGGAGGCCAGCAGTTCATCCAGCAACCCACCGTGCTGCAAATCCCGCAGGCCCTTGGTGTTGGGCGATGACAGGTTGACGGTGATGTAGTCGGCGTAGGGATACACCCGATCCATGCAGTACAGATAATCGTCGACGGCCTGTTCCGTCGGCGTATCGGCGTTCTTGCCGATGTTGATGCCCAGAATGCCCTGATAGCCAGACGCTGCAACGCGGGCTACCAGGTAGTCCACGCCCTTGTTGTTGAACCCCAGGCGGTTGATGAGCGCACGCCGCCCGGCCAGGCGGAAAATCCGCGGTTTGGGGTTGCCGCTCTGTGGCCGCGGCGTAACCGTGCCCACCTCCACGAAGCCGAACCCCAGCGCCGCCAGGCCCCGAATGCAATCACCGTTCTTGTCCAGCCCCGCGGCGAGGCCAACAGGATTGGGGAAGCGCAACCCCAGGAGTTGCCTTTCAAGCAGCGGGACGCCACCGGCGAGCAGGCGCGCAACGCCCAGAGGGCGCGACCAGCGCAAACCCGTGAGACCAAGTTCATGGGCACGCTCGGGGTCGAGGCGGGACAGCATTGACTGCAATGGGCGATAGATCATGATGGCCGGCGTTCAGGAGACTGAAGCTATGGTGAAGCAAGTACGGTGTAGTGTCGAGACCGGCACCTCGACCCCCGCCACCGGCATACAGTAGACTCCGATGATCTGTTGCAGTGCAATGTCGATCTGTTGTGCTTCGGCGCCAAGAACAGGGGTTTGATCATGCGTCGCGTTATCTTCAATCAGAAAGGCGGGGTCGGGAAATCGACGATTACCTGCAACCTGGCAGCAATCAGTGCCAGCCGTGGCCTGCGCACCCTGGTGGTGGACCTGGACACCCAGGGAAACTCCACCGCCTACCTGATGGGGCGCGAGACCGCGCTACCGGAAGACGCGGGCACCGCACCTTTTTTCGACCAGGTTCTGAGCTTTCGGCTCTATGAGAAGGACCCGCTTGAATTTATTGTAGAGTCTCCCTTCGAGAACCTGCACGTCATGGCGGCATCCCGCGAGCTTGAGAACCTGCAGGGCAAGCTGGAATCGCGCTACAAGATCTACAAGCTGAAGGAAGCGCTGGAAGGCCTGGAGAGCGAATACGACGCTATCTACGTAGACACGCCACCGGCTCTCAACTTCTATACCCGTTCGGCGCTGATCGCCGCCAATCGCTGCCTGATTCCGTTTGATTGCGACGACTTCTCCCGTCGCGCCCTGTACGAGCTGCTGGACAACGTTGCCGAGATCCGTGCTGACCACAATCCGGAACTCACCGTCGAAGGCATCATCGTCAATCAGTTCCAGTCCCGCGCCAAGGTCATCCAGCAGGCCGTGAATACCCTGCGTGAGGAAGGTCAGCCCGTGCTGGAGCAGTTTCTTTCCGCCTCGGTGAAAGTCCGCGAATCCCACGAACACTGCAAACCGTTGATCTATCTCGCGCCCAAACACAAGCTGACTGCCGAGTTTGCCAGCCTCTACGACGCCCTGATGTCGCACTGAAATGGGGCACTGATATTCAGTCTTCCTCGATAGGGCCGATAATGCAGTAAGGTACCGGGAGCCGATCGAGGTTCGTGTGCGCGTTTGTTCTGTCCGTTTCAGCCCCCTCCTCCTGCTGACACTGGCTGTGTCGGCCTGGTTGTGGACAACGCCCGCGGCCGTGGCAGAAGTGCCTCGCCAGCCGGCAATTCATGCATTGGTTGACGTGTCTGCCAGCATGCGTCGAACCGATCCGGCCAATGTCCGGGTTCCCGCTGTTCGCCTGCTGGCACAGCTTGTTCCGGAACAAAGCCGCACGGGGATATGGTTTTTCGCAGATACCGTGGAGACCACCCTGCCCGTACAGGCAGTGGATGCCGAGTGGCGCGCTGCGGCTAGCCTGATCGCCGATGACGTGCATTCCCGCGGACATGGCACAGACATTGGTGCGGCGCTGCAGGCTGCGGTGGACGCCTTCGATGACGACACCGAGGCGTCCTCACGCCATGTACTGCTGTTCACCGACGGGCAGGTGCATCTCTCCCGGGACGATGCCGTAAATGCCACGGAACGGCAGCGAATCATTGCAGAGCTGTTGCCCGCGATCAGGGAAGCGGGCATCCACGTTCACGCAGTCGGCCTGTCCGATGAGGTGGATGCCGAGCTCCTGCAGGCTCTCGCCGAGGGCACCGGCGGGCAACTGGTCCTTACCGCTGATGCGGAACAGCTCGAACGGCTTTTCCTGCGGCTATTCGACAGCGTGACACCCCGCGACCGCGTTCCTCTGGAGGGCAATCGATTCGTAGTGGACATGTCGGTTAGCGAACTGACGGTTGTAGCGTTTCGCTCTGCCGACGCCGAAATCAGTCTGACCGCACCGGATGGGCAGGTACTAACGCCAGCGGATGCCGGAGATGCGGGGCTTCGCTGGCGCCGCGAACAGCGTTACGACCTCATTACCGTTGAGAACCCGGAGCACGGCACCTGGCAGCTCGACGGTGAGGAGGACCCGGACAACCGGGTTCTGGTCATTACCGACTTGCGCCTGCACCTGGGTGGCCTGCCCGCCTATCTGCTAGCCGGTGAAGAACTTGGGCTGGAAGCCTGGCTCACCGATGGCGAGACGGCGATCACCGATACCGGCTTCCACGATGCGCTGGGCGTGACCGCGCAGATTCAGCCCGGCGGGGATCGCACCGTTCACAGGCCCATGCAGCGGGATGATCATTACCGCTATCAGCTTGCCGAGCAGGAGGCGCGGGGGGGCGGGGCAACGCGGGTAACCGTGACCGTGGAAGCAGGAACCTTCCAGCGCCAGCAGATGCGCAGCGTGGTTGTTCTGCCGAAACCCGCAACGGCGCGGATCGCCCCCCTGCCCGATGATCCGGACCTGGATCGACGACTGCTGCTTAGCCCTGATGAGCGCTCGCGGGCAACCTCGGTAGCCTTGTATGCACGGGTGACCAGTGACCGCGGCGAAAGCAGTCGATTTCGACTACCTGGCCAGCCCGAGGACGCCACGGACTGGTATGTGGACATGGATCATCTTGACGCCGAACGTGATTATGTGCTGACCGTAGAGGCTCACGGGCGCCTGCCGGATGAACGGGAGTTCGCGGTGGAAATCGGCGCGTTCCACCTGCCTGGCCAGGCACCTGACGTCGCGGCGCCCGAAACCCGATCTTCACAAATTGGCCGGCCGCTGCTGGTGATCGTGTTGGTCGCCTTCAATATTGCGCTGCTCGGCGTCATTATCATCGGGTTCCTGGCATTCCGGCGTCGCACACCGGTCCCGTCTTTTGACGATTCGACCAGGCCACGCAAGGAAGGAGACGCCTCATGACCCAAACCCAATGGCTGGTCATGATCCTTATCGGAGAGCTGGCGATCATTCTGGCGCTGGTGCTCGCGCTGGTGGGCATACTGGCAATGCGCAAGCGAGGCCGGGATCGCGCCGCTGCGGACAAGCTCTTCAACCGCGTACGGGCGAGCGAGGCCAGCCGCCAACAATGGTTGAGAGACACTCTGGCAACGCGTGGCGGACTCGAGGGCGACGCCCTGGAGGCCAAGATCAACGAGGTGATCAACGCAGAACGCAGGTTCTATGAGCAATTCATGGATCTGTACGTCAACCGTGATACCGAAGCTGCCGAGCAGATGCCCGAGCGCGTCGACGAACTGGTACGGCCCTACGTTGACATTGAAGGTGCAACCGTCTCCGACCCGGGGAACACGGCGGAGAGCGCGGCAACGCCCGCCAAGCCCGAGGTGCAGCCCGACGTTGTCGACGACATACCGGTTAGCGCTACGCCTGCCGTGCTGCAGGAACGCACCCGCAAGCTGGCCGCAGACGTCACCATCTACCGCCAGACACTGAACCGGGTCTTCGCCGAATACACCGCCATGTTCGGCGTCCACGTGGACGCCTCGAGGGAACTCTCGGCCCAGGAAATCATCGATCGACTGGAGTCCGGACAACTGGCTGATCCGGACGAAGCCCCTCCGACGCGAGGCGACTAGTGGAACCGTCTGAAAAACAGGATATGCGGTGGCTCGTCAGCGAGCTGATCGGCGATGTCAAACCGGCAACACTGGCCGTGGTCGGGAAATTCCCTGCCCTGGACGAGGCCGGATTGGGGAAGACGCCAGAGATCGCTGTCACGCGGATCGAAGCGGATGCGTACCGGCAGCTTGCAACGCTGGGCATGCAGGATCTCGTCCTGGTGGGAGACACCCTTGAGCAACTGGAACGCCGCGACGGCGAAGCCCTGCTTGCCGGCTTGCGCGACCTGTTCGCACGCCGGGTCATCGTGAGCCTTCAGCCGGAGCACGGCTGGCAGCCGCGGGATCTGATCGCCTTCGGCTTCACGCGCCTCGGCAGGGATCACGCCGGAACGGCCGAGTTCTTCGGCTTCGACATCGCCACCTACAAGACCACGCCAGACTGGTTGAACGCGAGGAACTGGGCAAATCCGGATCTGTTTGACAAATTCCGCTGGTAGTCCCGCGCCCTCATAACCACACCGCCTTTTCTTATTCTGAAGTATTCCTTTTTGCTATAAGCCTGGCTTGCTACTGTCTCCGCCCAGGACATCCTCCATTGACGCGGGAACGAAGGCGTACGCCATGTATCGATATGACAGTGACGACCAGGCGCTGGTAGATGAACGCGTCGTCCAGTTTCGCGACCAGACCAGGCGCTATCTCGATGGCAAGCTGACGGAGGACCAGTTCCGCCCGCTTCGCCTGATGAATGGCCTCTACATACAGCGACACGCGCCCATGTTGCGGGTGTCCATCCCGTATGGACTGCTGGGTAGTGACCAGTTGCGGATGCTGGGTTCCATCGCACGTCGTTACGATCGAGGCTACGGCCACATCACCACCCGGCAGAACATTCAGTTCAACTGGCCAACGCTGGAGTCGGTGCCCGACATACTTGCTGATCTTGCATCAGTGCAGATGCATGCCATCCAGACCAGCGGCAACTGCATCCGCAACATTACCTCGGATCATCTGGCGGGGGTCGCCGACGACGAGGTGGCGGATCCACGCCCTTACTGCGAGCTGATCCGGCAATGGGCCACCCTGCACCCGGAGTTCTCCTATCTGCCCCGCAAGTTCAAGATTGCGGTGACAGGTTCCCGGACGGATCGGGCGGCAACACAGGTCCACGATATCGGCCTCCGTCTCGTCCGCGACGACAACGGCGAGTTGGGTGTCGAAGTCCTTGTCGGCGGTGGGCTGGGACGAACGCCCATTATCGGCGAGGTCTTGCGGCCCTTCCTGCCTCTCCGCCATCTGCTCTCGTACCTGGAGGCCATACTCCGCGTCTATAACCTGCTAGGGCGACGGGACAACAAGTACAAGTCCCGAATCAAGATTCTGGTGCGTGCCATGGGCGTCGAGGCATTTCGTGAGCGCGTTGAGGAGCACTGGCAGCACCTGCGGGAACAGCCCGAGCTGACGCTGGAGCCTGAAGATATCGAAACCGTGTCAGCGCACTTCGCGCCGCCACCCTATCGTGACGATGTAGACGCCAGCGGCGTGCAGTCGCTGCTGGAAACGGATCCGGCATTTGCGCGTTGGTATGCACGCAACACCCGGAAACATGGCCGCGACGGATACCGCATCGTTTTCGTGTCCCTGAAGAAGCCCGGCATTGCGCCGGGGGACATCACCGATATACAGCTTGAAGGTCTTGCAGACCTGGCGGATCGCTACAGCTTCGGCGAAGCGCGGGCCACGCACACCCAGAACCTGGTGCTGGCGGATGTACCGCTGGATGCTCTAGACGGGCTATGGCGCGATCTGGACGCCCTGGGCCTCGCGACACCGAATATCGGCACCGCTGCGGACATGATCTGCTGCCCGGGCCTGGACTTCTGCAGCCTTGCAAACGCCGGCTCCATTGATGTAGCGGCTGCGATCCATGAGCGTTTCGACGATCTCGACTACCTCTACGATCTCGGCGACTTGCGGATCAACATGTCCGGCTGCATGAATGCATGCGGCCACCACCACGTCGCCCATATCGGCGTGCTGGGCGTCGACAAGAAAGGCCGGGAGTTCTATCAGCTTACCCTGGGTGGCTCTTCGGCCGATGCCGCTGCTCTTGGCGATCGTATCGGCCCGGCAGTGCCCAAGGACCAGGTGGTGGATACGCTGGAAGCGCTACTCGATACGTTCGTTGCCCTTCGTGAAGGCGAGGAAAGCTTTCTGGACACCTACCGGCGGGTCGGTATACAGCCATTCAAGGAGCAGGCCTATGCCAACGCTCATTAAGTCCCGACGACTGGTCGACGAAGGGGATGCCTGGCGCATTCTCGAACAGGACGAGCCGCTCCCGGAGTCAGATGCCATCATTCTGCCCTGGGACAGGTGGATTCTCGAGTGGCCGGGACTCGCGGAGCGCAAGCCAGATACCCTGGGAATACTCGTGGATGGCGATGTGCCCATTCAAGAGCTGGGGCCCCAGGCTTCGCGGGTCGCGATGATCGCTCTGAGTTTCCCCACCCTGGCGGACGGTCGCTGCTACTCCCACGCACGCCTGCTTCGATCAGTCTACGGCTACCGGGGCGAGTTGCGCGCAGTGGGCGACGTGCAGCACGACCAGCTCTCCTACATGGAGCGTGTCGGCATCGACAGTTTTCTGTTTGCGGGGGATTCTTCGGAGGCAACCGAGGCGCTGGCCGCATTCGATGCCTTTTCGGCTCACTACCAGAATGACGAGGCACCGCGCCTACCCAGGTTCAAGCGTCGGGTCAGCGCAACAACCCCGGTGGAAAGCTGATCGGACTCATCCGTGGACGGAATCGGCCCTGGTCGCCAGCCATTCGGCGATCGGTGCGGCGGCTCGCTCCCAATCCCGTTCCAACATCATGGCATGGGCCATGTCGGGCACCATCTGTAATTCGGCGCCAAACGCCGTGGCCGTGGCTTCCATATCCGCCGTGGAGAACAGCGCGTCATCCTCGGCACCAACCACCAACATGGGCAGCTGACGCATGCCCATGGGCTGCGGCGTATTACCGAAGGTCATTTCCATGAGCGCACGCTGCGATTCCGCCTGCATACGCCGCGAATAGGCTGCCAGCAGATGTTCATCGAGATTGTCCGAGAATACCGCTCTGCCGGCGGAACGGGCATCCACCGCATCAGGCCCCAGGGCATGCATCAATGACATCTGGGTGAAAAGCATCGGGTCGCCAGTCATCATTCTGACAACCGATGCACCCAGGCCGGTTGGCGGCACGGTGGCCATCAGCACTGCCGCCAGGGCAGGATGCTTTTCCAGATACTTCTGAACCACGAAGCCACCCATGGAATGGCCGATGAGTATGGGCGTGCGTTTCAAGCCGGCGACAGCGTTGGCGACGTCCTCGACATAGTCGGTAACACCGTGAAAGTGCAAGGATTCACTACCCTCGCTGCGGCCATGGCCGCGGAGACTGACAGCGTGGGTCTCATAGCCCAGTGCAGCGAAATAATCGAGGAAGTGCTCGTCCCAGCACCAGGCACCGGCGTACGCCCCATGGACGAAGAGCAGCGGCGGCGAGCGCCTGTCACGGCGAGGCTGGCGACTGATCACCTCAAGCCGCGGATGCTGACTACCTGCGGGGGCATAGCCGAACCAGCCATGGAACATACGCCGAAACTCCTCTCCACTATTCGTTGTCAGTCGGAAAGCAACAATGCTGCCCGCGAACCATACGCGAAACATTATCCCCAGCGCGAATGGATCGCAGGCGACTGAATCACAGTTCAATCACGCCGCCCACCGCCCGCTACTGTGGCGGCGGCATGCTACCATCGTCGGTCTCGCGGGAACCAGGAGCATCCATGAGTAATCAGCCAGCCGCCATCCGTCGGGCCGACTACAACGCCCCCAGTCACTTCGTTGACACCGTCGACCTTCGCTTCGAGTTGAACGACGATGGCACGATTGTCAGCAGCCGCCTGCAGTGTCGTGCCAGTGACGGAGAACCTGGCGCGGACCTGCTACTCGATGGCAACGAGCTGAAGCTGCTCGAAATCAGTGTTGATGGCCAGCCGCTGCCAGCAGCACGCTACACAGTCGACGATCAGTCTCTGCGTATCCGTGACCTCCCCGCCCAGTTCGAACTGGAGATCCGCACCGAGATCCATCCACAGCGCAACACTGCACTGGAAGGGCTCTACAAGAGTGGCGGCATGTACTGCACCCAGTGCGAGGCCGAGGGTTTTCGCCGCATCACCTATTTCCCTGACCGCCCGGATGTAATGGCGGTTTACACCACCACCATCGTCGCTGATCCGAACAGCTATCCCGTGCTGCTGTCCAACGGTAACCGCGTGGATGCCGGGCACCTGGACGATGGCCGCCACTGGGTGCGCTGGCACGACCCCTTCCCCAAACCAAGCTATCTCTTTGCCTTGGTCGCCGGGGACCTGGCATGCCACCAGGATCGTTTCGTCACCGCCAGCGGGCGCGATGTGCTGCTGCAGATCTTCGTCGAACACCACAATACCGGCAAGACGGATCACGCCATGGCGGCACTCAAAAGCGCCATGGCGTGGGACGAGCGCACCCACGGGCTGGAGTACGATCTGGATCGCTACATGATCGTGGCGGTGGACGACTTCAACATGGGCGCCATGGAGAACAAGGGGCTTAACGTATTCAACACGGTCTGCGTGCTGGCTGACCCGGAAACCTCCACCGACCGGGACTTCGAGACCGTTGAAGCCGTGATCGCCCACGAATACTTCCATAACTGGACCGGAAACCGCGTGACGTGCCGCGACTGGTTCCAGCTCAGCCTCAAGGAAGGCCTGACGGTCTTTCGCGAGCACCAGTTCTGCGCTGACCAGGGCTCCGCAGAGGTCAAGCGCATCGGCGAAGTTCGCACGTTGCGGGCCGCCCAGTTCCCGGAGGACGCCGGCCCCCTGGCGCATCCGGTTCGACCGGATTCCTACATCGATATCAGTAACTTCTATACAGCTACCGTCTACAACAAGGGCTCGGAAGTCATCCGCATGTACCACAGCCTGCTGGGTGCCGAGGGCTATTACCGGGGCATGCAACTCTACTTCAAGCGCCATGACGGGCAGGCGGTGACCTGCGACGACTTTCTCGCCGCCATGGCGGATGCCAATGATCGCGATCTTACCCAATTCTCGCGCTGGTACAGCCAGGCTGGAACGCCTGTGCTGGAGGTGCAGGACGACTACGACGCGACCGCACAGCGCTACACCTTGACCGTACGGCAGAGCTGCCCGGCAACGCCGGGACAGGCTGAAAAACTCCCCTTCCATCTGCCCCTGGTCATGGGGCTGCTGGATCAGGGTGGCCGTTCCATGGCACTGCATCTGGCTGACAGTGCTGCCAGCGATGCGCCCCTCGAACGGCTGCTCGAGATCACGAGTCATGAGCAGCAGTTCGTATTCGAGCAGGTGTCCGAGCGTCCGGTGCCGAGCCTGCTCAGGGGATTCTCCGCGCCGGTTCGCCTGCGATACGACTACACCGATCAGCAACTCGCGCTGCTCGCCGCCCACGATGCCGACGGATTCACGCGCTGGGAAGCCGGACAGCAGCTGGCGACCAAGCTGATGCTGGCCGCCCTGGGCCGGGCCGAGCCCCCGGCTCACGTCGCAAATGAGCATCTGCTCTCGGCCCTGGACGGGGTGCTTCGTCGGGCCAGCGAAGATCCTGCTTTCGCGGCGGAGGCGTTGACCCTACCCAGTGAAGCCTATATCGCCGACCAGCTTGCCGAGGTCGATGTCGAGGCCATTCATCGGGTCCGCGAGGCCTGCATCCGCGACATCATTGCCGAGTTGGGTTCCGACCTCGAGACGATCTACCGCGAAAACCGGGGAACTGATCAGGCCATGGATGGGGCAAGCATGGGCAGACGCGCCCTCGCCTGCACGGCACTTGGCCTGCTGGCCCGGGGAGACGATGTCGAGGACCTGCTGCGCGATCACTACCGGAACGCAGCGAACATGACGGATCGCCTCTGTGCGCTCGGCTTGCTGGCTCACACGGACAACGACGCAGCCGCTGCAGCACTGGCCGATTTCCACGATCGCTGGCGCAACGACGACCTGGTAGTCAACAAGTGGTTCCAGGTGCAGGCCATGTCGCTGCGCGAGGATACGCCTGAGCTGATTGCACAGCTGATGGAGCACCCTGACTTCAGCCTGACCAATCCGAACCGGGTGAGAAGCCTGATCGGCGCCTTCGCACAGGGCAACCCGTTGCGTTTTCATCGGCCCGATGGTGCCGGCTATCGGCTGCTTGCGGACACCGTTTTGCAGTTGAACGCCATCAATCCCCAGGTGGCGGCGCGCATGTTATTACCGCTGACCCGCTGGCAGCGACAGATTCCATCCGCCCGGGAAGGGATGCGCCGGGAATTGGAACGGATCGGAAATGCGCATAAGCTGTCGAAAGACGTGTTCGAGGTGGTTTCGAAGGGCCTGCAGGCCTGAACGGCCGGGCATCCTGGCCAGGACCACTCAAGCCGTAAGTCAGACATCACAGGTGACGCCCATGCGCCGACTCATACTTGCCCTGCCGGTTGCTCTCCTGCTCTCCCTGGCGTTGATCGCCGGCAGCCTGGCGAGTGCATCGATGACGCCGCTCTCCCCGGAGCGGCAGCACCCGGAAACGGCGAGACTGATCGCCAAGCTACTGACCTATCAGCATTTCAACAAGCAGCCTATCGATGACCGCCTGTCGGCGCGGGTCATGGATACCTACCTTGATCAGCTCGACCCGGACCGCTATTACTTCCTGGCCTCTGACATCGAGGAATTCCATGCCTACCGGGAGCGCCTCGACGACATGCTACTGGACGGTGACCTGTCCATTCCCTACGCGATCTTCAATCGTCTGCGGGAACGCACTGCCGAGCGGACCGAGCACGCCCTGAGCGTGCTCGAGGGTGGCTTTGACCTGAACACCGATCGCTCCATCGACCTGGACCGCTCCGAAGCGGACTGGGCTGAAGACACCGAGACCATGAATCGGGTCTGGCGTGACCGCATCAAACACGATGCGCTCACCCTCCTCCTCGCGGGAGAGGAAGAAGAGCAGACCATGGATCTGCTGAACAGTCGCTACGAAGGCATGGCCAAGAACATGGAGCGCTCGGGCCCGGAGGACGTGTTCGAAGCGTTCATGGGCGCCTGGGGGCGGGCCTTCGATCCGCACACCAGCTACCTGTCACCACGCAATAGCCGTGAATTCGATATCCAGATGCAGCTGTCGCTGGAAGGCATCGGCGCCGTGCTCCGCACGCACCGGGACTTCACCGAGGTGGTGGAACTCATCCCCGGGGGTCCGGCATCACAGGACGGCCAGTTGCAGCCGGGCGACCGCATCATCGGTGTTGGCCAGGAAGGCGAGGATATGGTCGATGTGGTGGGCTGGCGACTGCGCGACGTGGTCGACCTGATTCGCGGCCCCAAGGAATCCGAGGTCCGGCTGCGGGTACTTCCCGCTTCAGGGGGCTCTGATGCAGCCCCCCGAACCATTCCGCTGGTGCGCAATGAGGTGGCTCTGGAGGAGCAGGCCGCCCAGAAAAGCATCGAAGAAGTGCTGCGCGACGGCGACACCTACCGCATTGGCGTGATCACCATCCCGGCCTTCTATGCCGACTTCGCCGCGGCGCAGGCCGGGGACGAAAATTACCGCAGTACCACGCGGGACGTGGTTCGTCTGCTTGGTGAACTGGCGGAAGAGGACATCAACGGCCTGGTGATCGACCTGCGCGGCAATGCCGGCGGCTCATTGCAGGAGGCCGCAAGCCTGACAGGTCTTTTCATCAACGGCGGCCCGGTGGTCCAGATTCGCCGTAGTGACGGTGACACCGAAGTGTTGCGCGATCGCGATGGCGGCATCACCTATGAGGGCCCGCTGACAGTCATGGTGGATCGCTTCAGCGCGTCGGCGTCAGAGATCTTTGCCGGAGCCATTCAGGATTACGGGCGCGGCATCGTGGTTGGTGAGCGGACATTCGGCAAAGGTACGGTGCAGAGCCTGGTAGACCTGAATCGCTTCACCAGCAACCAGAATACCGAGGCCGGCAGACTGAAGCTCACCATTGCGAAGTTCTATCGGGTGTCGGGTAGCAGCACGCAGAAGCGCGGCGTAGAGCCCGATCTGCACTTCCCGAGTCGTGCGCGGAGCGATTCCGTGGGTGAGAGTGCGGCAGAGAACGCACTGCCCTGGGACGAAATTCGCGAGGCCAACTATTCCAGCCATGGTGATCTGGGCGGCCTGCTGCCCTTGCTGCTGAAGCGCCACGAGGAACGTAGCGGCCAGGACCCCGGTTTCCAGGCACTGGTTGCCGAACTTGAAAAGCAGAATACGGTTGCCAATCGAACGGTTGTCTCGCTCAATCGCGAGCGGCGCCGTTCCGAACGCGACGAATCCAACGCCCTACAACTGGAAAAGGCCAACGAGCGCCGCGCAGTCTACGGGCTTGAGCCGTTATCCGACCTCGACGCACTGCGCATGGCCGACGACGAGCCGGACGTGTTGCTGAAGTCGACGGCGGATATCACCACGGATCTTTTCCTGGTGCACCGTTCGCCATCAATGGCACGCCGCTGGAGCGCCGAACTCGCCGCTGACTGAATACGGCCTGCCCGAAGCCGGGAGCCTCCTGGAGGTTCCCGGTTTTTTCATTTATGACTACGCATAACAAGAAGAGGAGCCCGTCCATGTCTGACGCCCCCGTGCTATTCGATACCATTCCCGCCGGCCACTATCGGATCGGTGTGGCGACGCTGAACAACAGTCGCCGGCTGAATGCGCTGGACAATGCCATGATCTCGCTACTGCAGCCGCAACTGGACGAGTGGGCGCAGGACCCGGCAATCGCAATGGTGGTCCTGCAGGGCGCCGGCGATCGGGCTTTCTGCTCCGGCGGTGATATCCGGGACATGGCCACCGCCATCAAGAGCGGCGATCTCACCCGAGCCGAACGCTATTTCAGCGAAGAGTATCGCCTGGACTATGCCCTGCATACCTACCCGAAGCCCATTCTGGCCTGGTGTCATGGCGTGACCATGGGCGGCGGACTCGGGCTCATGCAGGGCGCCAGTCACCGGGTGGTGACCGATGACGCCTTGCTGGCCATGCCCGAAATCGGCATCGGCCTGTTCCCGGATGTCGGCGCCGCCTGGTTTCTCCAGCGCATGCCAGGCCGGCTCGGCCTATTCTGCGGGCTGACTGGAGCAAGGCTGGGCGCCGACGACGCAGTCAGCTGCGGGCTGGCCGACTATCGCATTGCTGCCGACCGCCATGGCACCGTGCTGGGTCGCCTCCCTACCCTGGCTTTCAGTGACGATCCCGCAGCCAATCACGAAGCGCTCAGCGTGTTCCTGCGGGCGCAGCATCGCGCCGGCGCCCAGTCCGGCATGCTGCAACGACTGGAGCGCATCAACGCCATTACCGATCACCGCGATCCGGTTCCGATTCGCGACGCGCTGGCGGCTGCGGCCGAGGACGATAACTGGTTTGCCCCTTGCAACACCCGGGTGACGGATGGCTCGCCCACCACGTTCGCACTGGTGCTGGAGCAGTTCACGCGCTGCCGGAGGATGTCGTTGCGGGAAGTCCTGCAGATGGACCTGGTCATCGCCATGCGCTGCTGCAAGCACAGTGACTTCCCCGAAGGCGTGCGTGCACTGCTGCTGGACAAGGACGGGGATCCGCACTGGACCCCGGCCCGACTGGAAGACGTTGACCGCACCGAACTGGCGGAATACTTCATCCGTCCCTGGCCGGCTGGCGCCGGCCCATTGGATGACCTGGGGAGACACTGATCATGCCCTGTGATGGGCCGGCAGGCGCTCCATCATCGGTGGGGGCGCGGCTGGTCGGGCGAAATAGTAGCCCTGGACCAGGTCTATACCGCTATCGCGCACCCAGTGCCACTCCGCCTCGGTTTCGATCCCCTCGGCAATGACCTTGCCGCCGTTGTCCTTGACTGCGCGGATGATCCCCTGGACGAGATTGGCCTTGTAGCGGTCGGAGTCCACGTTGCGAATCAGCTCCATGTCGAGCTTTACGTAATCCGGCCGCAGGCGGGACAACAGGTTCAGTGAACCATAGCCGGCACCCAGATCGTCCAACGCGACGGGGAATCCGGCCTCGCGATAGACACTGAGTATGCCAAGCAAGTGGTCCGGGCTCTGAATCGCATCGCTTTCAACCACTTCGAAGACGAAGTTGGATGAAGGCAGGGAGGAGCGATGCGCCGCATTGATCGTGGTGGCCAGACAATAGGCCGGATCATAGATGCTGGTGGGGTTGAAGTTGATGAAAAGCGGGGTGCGCAGGCCGTGCTGGCCAGCCTGCTCGATGGCCGCTACCCGGGTGAGGCGATCCAGGTGATGCAGCAGATCCGCTTCCCGCGCTGCTCCGAATAGCTTGCCGGGGGGAATCAGTTCCCCGGTCTCGCTCCGCCCCCGCGCCAGACACTCATAGGCAACGGGCACCGTGGCATCCGAGACTGACATGATCGGCTGATAGTGGACCAGAATCCGCTCCTGCCGCATCAGTTCCAGCAACCATGCGCTGTCAGCCAGTGATATCAGGGCACGCAGCGGACGAATCTGCGACAACTGTGCGAGCGCGAAATCCCGTGGGTCACGCACGACAACGCTGCGACAGGCTTCCTGCTCCGTGGGCGACATAACCGCTGACAGACAGGCCATCAGGGCCTCACCGCGATCCTCCAACGCTATGCCGAGATTATCGCCTTCCAGATGCTGGTAGTCGAAACCCTCGCTGGCGAGCATCCGCACCATTTTCTTGCGCGTATGCGGCAAGTTCGGCGCCAGCACCAACGTGCCTGCGTACACCGGAACCGGGATGATTTCGCAACCTGTACAAGCCATGGAGACAATTCCTAGATATCGGAGAGTGGTATGGGTTTGCCGATGCCGTAGCCCTGGGCATAGTCGACACCGATCTCCCTGATCAGCTGCAGAATGGCGTCATTCTCGACGAATTCGGCGATGGTCTGCTTGCCCATGACATGGCCGATCTCGTTGATCGACTTGACCAATGCAAAGTCTATCGGATCGTCGGCGATATCCTTTACAAACAACCCGTCGATTTTCAGGAAATCCACGGGCAGATTCTTCAAATAGGCGAACGATGACAGTCCACTGCCAAAATCGTCCAGCGCGAAACGACAACCGAGGTCCTTCAGCCGACTGATAAACGGGGCCGCCGCGGTGAGATTCCTGATCGCGGCAGTCTCGGTGATCTCGAAACAGAGCTTATCCGGGGGCACGTTACCGTGACTGACCTGCTCCAGCAGGAAATCAAGGAACTCTTCCTCATCAAAGGAATGACCGGAGAGATTGATCGAGCAGGTGTTGAGACCAGAGAGGCGCTCCGGCTTGCCGGCCAGCCAGGCCAGAGTGGCCGCAACCACCCAGCGGTCAAGCCGCGACGCAAGTCCGAAACGTTCCGCCGCGGGAAGGAACGCACCTGGCATGACCAGCGAGCCTTTTTCGTCCCGCATTCGCAACAGAACTTCGTAATGCCGACCGGGCAAGGCCGGGTTTCCAAGCGGCGCGATGGGCTGCGCATACAGCTCAAAGCGGTTATCGTCCAGGGCATCACGGATGCGACCGACCCACTGCATCTCACCGTGACGACGGGCCAGTTCCGAGTCGTCCTCGCGATAGAAATGGATGCGGTTGCGCCCCTGGTCCTTGGCGGCATAGCAGGCGGTGTCGGCCAGACTGAGTACGTCGTCGATACTGCTGCTGCTCTCGGAAATGGGCACCACACCGATACTCACGCCAATGCCGAAACTGCGCTGCCCCCAGACAAAGCGGAAGTCTGACACAGCTCGCCGCACCGATTCCGCGAGGCGTCTGGCGTTCTCCGGCTCGCAGTACTCGAGCAGCACTCCGAACTCATCGCCACCAAGGCGGGACAGCGTGTCACGGCGACTGACCAGGGCCCGCAGCATCTCGCCGAGTTGCCGCAACAGCTCGTCACCCGCGATATGCCCGCAGGTGTCGTTGATGACCTTGAACTGGTCCAGATCCATGTACATGAGCGCATGGGTGACCCGTTCGCTCTTGCTGGTCTCAAGGGCGCGTTTCAGGCGATTCTCGAACTCCCTGCGATTGCAGAGGCCCGTTAGCGCATCATGGCTGGCCTGGTAACTCAACTCCTCACTGAGCTTGCGGGCCTCCGTCACATCTTCACAAACCGCCAGAACGACAGGCACGTCATCCATGGCGCTCATGGCCCGCGCGGTGACCCGCGCCCACAACGACGTACCATCGGCACAGATGAATTCGGCATCCCAGCGGTGCACATCGCCGTCGGCATCCAGGGCAACGCGGATATGGTTATCAACGGCGTCCCTGCTCTGCCTGCTTTGCAGCAGGTCGAACGGCTGCCCCACCAACTCCTCAACGGGGCAGCCCAGGGTTTCGCCCGCATAGCTGTTCACGGAACGAATGAAGCCGTTGATGTCCACCGTGAAGAACATGGAGGGGTTATGGTCGTAGAGGGCGCGGTAGCGGGTCTCGCTTTCCTGCAGGGCATCCTGGGCCCGTCGCCGCTCGCGATTGATCATGGCCTGGGCGATCTGCCCGGCCACGCTGCTGACGAAGCTGACCTCCTCTGGTGTCCACCGGCGCAACTCGTCCACCGACTCCACCGAGAAGACGCCAACAACCCGTCCGGCGATCAGGATGGGGGAATCCAGCAGGGACTCGATGCCAAAAGGCTTCAGGTAGGTTTCCGCCAATAGCGCCGTGCGGGGGTCGTTCACCGCATCATCGACATCCACGGCGACACCGGTGCGCAGGTTCTCGTAGTAGTCGGAGAACTCGTCCCGGGTGAGCACGCCTCCCTGGTCATGGCGGCCCACGCTGGCAATGTACAGGTCTTCGCATTCCAGCAGGGCGTCGGCTTCGCGCAGCAGCCAGACGCTGCAGCGCTCCACCCCCATGGCCGCCGCACCCAGCTCGGTGACCAGTCGAAAAGCCGCACTGAGATCTCCCTCCGCCACGGCATCGCTGGTAGCGATATGGCCCAGGGCTTCGTGCTGATAGCGCGTACGGCGCAAATGGTTGAGCCGCTGCTGCTCCTGCTCGAGTCGCTCGGACACATCGACCCCGGTGCCCACCAGGTACAGGCCATCGGGAGCGTCTACCCGGCGCAGCGTCAGCACGTGGGGGATACGCCGTCCACTGCGAACGTCAAGCAAGCGCCCCTCGATGGAGCCGCTGCCGCGCTCCATGACACGGCCCAGCCCCACTTCCACCGCCGCGCGATCCGCCTCGACGAAACAATCGATCAGAGACGGCAGGCCCCGAAGCCGATCCATGCCAGCCAGTTCCTCGAGGCGTTGATTCCAGCGGCGCACCTGAAAGTGCTCGTCCAGCAGATAAAAGATGCCTGGCAGACTGTTGATCGCCGATTCGGTGAAATAGCGTTCGTTGAGGAGGTTCTGCTCCGCTGCCCGACGCTCACTCATGTCGATGATGCTTGCCCGCACCAGGGCCTGGCCGTTGCCGGATGGCAGACGCACCACGTGCACCTCGGCGGGGAAGGTGTCAGCCTCGGTGTTGCAGCAGACGCACTCCACGGACCGCCGACTGCCTTCCTCAAGACTCTCGAACAGTGCCTCCACCGTGACGTCGTCCGCGGGATCCCCTGGCTGCCATTGCGCCAGGAAGTCCGACGGTGTTGCCGACAGCAAAGTCTCGCGATCCACCTGGAAGAGCGCCAGCGCATTTTCGTTGGCGTCAACGAAGCGGCGGGAGACCAGATCGAACACGATGATCGCCTCCACCGCGTTCTCCACCATGGAGCGGTAGCGTTGTTCACTGGCGGCCAGGGTGCGCAATCCTTCCGCGCGCTGCATGACGTGCAGCAACATCTGCCCCGCCAGGCTCAATAAAAGCTTGGCATCACCGCTCCACTGCCGTGGTTCGGTGACCACATCAAAGCCCACGTAGCCCACCAGCTGATCGTGGATGCGCAGTGGACAGAGCAAGAGGGATTTGATGCCCTGCTCCTCGAGTCCGACTCGATCCATGGCGGCTTCCGGCGGCAAGTCGTCGAGATGATCGATATCCAGCATGACGCCGGTGCGCTGTCGATCCAGCAGCCAACGGAAGGCATCCGGCGGCACCGGCTGCAAATCCTGGATAGCGGGCGGGACGCCTGTGGCACACCATTCATGGGTGCACCAGGCGGTCTCGCCGTCATCGCGGTATTGCAGTAGATAGCAACGCTGCACCTCCGCATGCCGTCCGATGCTCTCAAGTGCGCGATGGATAGCGACATCCAACTCGCCAAGACCGATGCTGATGAAGCGGCTGCTCAATTCTGCTATCAGTTCCAGCGAGCGGCGCCGGTAGTCCAGCGCCATGTCGGCGCGGCGCCGCTCGGTGATATCAACCAGGTAGCAGTAGAGTTCCACCGGCTCGCCGCCAGCGTCCTCCACCACGGTGACGCTGAGTTCGACCCAGACCTGTTCTCCATCGCGGCGGTAATAGCATTTCTCGAGATCGGCATGGCGCAACTCGCCCACCGCCATGCGCTGCAGGATGCGCTCCTGGTAAACGGACTCCTCCTTATCGGAGAAATCCGTGAACCGGCGTCCCAGAAGGTCGGTCTCGCTGTAGTCGAGAAGTTCGCAGAACTGCGGCGCCACCTGTCGCCAGCTGCCATCCAGCGACATTCGGTTGACCATCACGCGGGAGAAGGCACGCGCCCGCTCAAGACGCGCCTCGCGGGCCTCCAGTTCGAGTTCCCAGTCCTGTTGTGCACTGAGATCCCGGGCGAGCACCGCGAAGTGGGCGTCTGGCCCGTCGTGGTCCGATACCAGGGTGGCCTGCAGATGACGGCGGTCACCATTGCCGCCGCGGATGATGAGTTCGCCTTGCCAGTAACCCGTGCGGTGCACCGCCTCGACAGCCTTCATCCAGCGCATGCCTTGATCCGGCACCTGGACGAAGGCCTGGGAAAGCGTGTGCGGGGCTGAGGAGTCGTCAAGGTCCAGCAGTTTTCGAGCGGCCGGATTCGCAAAGTGAATCCGCGCCGTCGCATCGACGATGTAGACTGGCTCATCCAGCGACTGCGCCAGACGCCCCAGCAACTGACCATCATCCTGATACGCAGTCGCCATTGCCTGGTTGATACCGCCTTCACTTTGTCTGAAAACGTGCAAGCGCCCATGTCTCCGTCAATCGCGGCGGGCACTCCCGGATATCGGTACGAACGGCCGCGACTGCTGCTCTCCCAGCATAGTAAACGGGAACCTGGAAGTGGCGCAGGAATGGCCTCGGAATTTGCCTGCTACGTCACATAAAGAGGGTGCCGAAGCCTTCAGCGCTCGGTGAGGGGCCGCATATCGACAACCATGAGCTGCAGGCGCTTTCGCCCCTGCCAATGATTGACGTCCAGGCGATAAGCCATCTCGATGGTTTCGGGCAGCCCGTCCCAGCCCCGCTCCACTGCGCCAAAGGCAATTGCCTCCACAGAGTGACGCGGGCTGTCCACGGGGCTGAGCTGCAAGCGCAGGTGGCGCTCGCCGACGATACGGCGGGAGTGGACGCGAAAGACGTTATGAAAGACCGGCTCCGGAAAGCCTTGCCCCCAGGGGCCTGCAGCGCGGATCTCCTCGGCCAGCGGCAGTTCCAGATCGCTTGCCTGCAATGGACCGTCGGTGAGCAATTCTCCACGGAACTGCGCGGGATCGACACTGTCCGCCACCACCTGGGTAAAGAGGGACGAGAAAGTATCGAAATCGGCCTCGGCAAGGGACAGGCCGGCTGCGCCTGCATGCCCACCGAAGCGTGGAATCAACCCGGGCTGCAGGCTGTCAACGCGGGCTATCGCGTCGCGTAGATGCAGGCCGGGGATTGAACGCCCGGACCCCTTCAGTTCGCCATCACCGGCCGGTGCGAATACCAGCGCCGGGCGGTGAAAGCGTTCCCGGAGCCGAGAAGCCAGTATGCCGACCACACCCTGATGCCAGTTGGCGTCGTAGAGACACAAGGCCGCCGTAAGCGCATCGCCATCGATACGCGCCTCCAGATCCGCCAGGGCTTCATCCTGCATCCGCGCCTCGATGGCACGTCGCTCCCGGTTGAGCGCATCCAGTCGGCCCGCAAGGGCTGCAGCCGAGCGCGCGTCTTCCGCCAGCAGGCACTCGATACCGACAGTCATGTCCTCGAGCCGTCCCGCCGCATTCAGGCGGGGGCCCGCGGCAAACGCCAGGTCCGAGGCGACTGCCCGCTCAGCGTCCCGGCCGCCCACGCCTAGCAGCGCCAGCAGGCCCGGGCGACAACGCCCAGCCCGGATGCGGCGAAGCCCTTGCTCCACCAGGATGCGATTATTGCGATCCAGGGCGACCACATCGGCAATCGTACCCAGCGCCACCAGGTCCAGCAGTTCGGCCAGGGACGGCACGGCGAGCCCACGCCGCTCGAACCAGCCCGCCCCGCGCAAAGCCTGCCGTAAGGCTGCCATGACGTAGAAAATGACCCCGACGCCCGCGAGGGACTTGCTGGGAAACCGGCTATCGGTCAAGTTGGGATTGACGATCACATCAGCCGCCGGGAGGCTCGGTCCCGGCAAATGGTGATCGGTGACGATCACCTGCATCCCGTGGGCGTGAGCCTCGGCGACCCCCGCATGGCTGCTGATGCCATTGTCCACGGTGACCAGTAATTGCGCCCCCTGGTCCGCCGCAATCGCGGCAATGGGCGGCGTGAGACCGTAGCCGAATTCGAAGCGGTTCGGGACCAGGTAGCCGGGCTCCACGGCCCCCATCCAGCGCAACGCCAGTATGCCCAGGGCAACGCTGGTCGCGCCGTCGGCGTCGAAATCCCCCACCAGGACGATGCGCCGCCCCTGCATGACCGCAGTGGCCAGCACTTCGGCAGCGGCGTCCAGCCCGGTCAAGGTTCCCGGTGGCAGCAGGTTGTCGAGCCCCAACGCGAGATCATCAGCCGAGGCGACACCACGGGCACGCAGCACCCGATCGAGCACCGGGTGCACGCCAGCGATGGCATGACCTGGCGGCAAGAGACGCTGGCGCAGTACCGGGTTCATCGAGACAGCTCCAGGAACCGCTTGAGCGGACGATTGCGACGCCAGACACGGTAGCGATCAGTCGCCTTGCAGAGCCAGGTGGAATCATCCCCGATATGCAGACTCAGCTGCCGGAGGCCACCTTGGTGAAGTGCCGTGAAGGCCGGCTTCAACCAGTCGTCATCCAGCGCGGATATCCAGCTCTCCCAGCGATGGAAACTCTCGCCGTCAAGCACGGGGGGTGCAGGCGGGATATCCACCAGAACTGCTTCACCACCCGCTGCCGCCGCCAGCACCTCCTCTGGTTCGAAGGGCAGCAGTCGAGGGCCGCCAGCGCTCATATCAGCAAGGCCCTGCACACCGGCGTCCGACCCGGCAACGCCGTGCCAGGGAATCCGGGTTGACGTGGGAAGCACGCCTCCCGACCAGAACCAGAGCCCGTTTATCCGAGGCTGCCCCCTGGAGGCGCGACGCTCGCTCACCGCGCTGCCGTGGAGCAGCATTTGCCAATCGTTCAGATAGCGAATCCAGCCCGGAGCGTCCTGGCCGGCGGGCAGGCAGTCCTGCAACCGCCTGCCGATGATCCGGCGCAATGCGGGCATGTTCATGTCAGGCGCGTCAGCAGCCACGCGCAGCAACCACTGGTTCGCGTCGTGCACATGCAGAGTTATGGCATCACTTTCATATAACGCATTGAATTCTCGCGCGATCGCCGTGGATTCCGCATTGGTTACGGCGAGGGTTTCTGGCCCGAGAACCACTAACGTGTCCCGGTCCGGCACGAGTTGGAGTGGTGCTGCCCGAAACCAGCACGCCTCACCGGGATCCAGGCCACAGCCCTTGGCCGCGAGCGCGGCATTGGAGAGCGTCGCAACAGTCCGGATGTACGCGTCCTGCAATTGGCCTGAATCGCGGCCACCGCGGGACAACAGACGAGAGAGTGTCGGCGCCGTACCTGGCATGAGCAGATCAGCGGCGCCCGGGGGAACCGGGCCCAGAGCCCCGGCGCAATGCAGGTAAAGCCCCGGCGGGAGCATTGCGCTGCCCGACACTAGATCCGATCCAGTATGGCCTTCCGAACCGCTTCAAGCTCCGCAGGGACCTTGCTGATGGCATCACCTGCCTGCCGAATCGCCACATCCGGGTCTTTCAGACCATGACCGGTCAATGTGCAGACTACGGTGCTGCCCGCTGGTATCTTGCCCGTGCCGATATCGCGCATGGCGCCTGCAACCGACGTAGCGGAGGCAGGCTCGCAGAAAATGCCCTCGCGATCCGCCAACAAACGCTGTGCCGCCAGAATTTCCGTGTCATCGCACTGGTCGAACCAGCCATCGGATTCCTTGCTCGCCGCCCAGGCCTGCTGCCAGCTTTGTGGATGACCGATTCGAATTGCGGTAGCCACTGTCTCGGGCTCGTCCACCATCTCCCCACGAAGGAAAGGATTGGCCCCGGCCGCCTGGTAGCCGACCATGCGCGGACGGCCGCCCACGGTGTTGCTGGCATAACGGCAATTGCCATCGCAAAACGCACAGGCATCCGTGAGCTTGCCGTCGCGACTGCCGGAACATTCGCAATAGCCGATCCAGTGGGCGGTGATATTGCCGGCATTGCCAACCGGCAGGCAGTGGAAGTCCGGCGCCCTTTCCAGTTCTTCGACGATCTCGAACGCGGCGGTCTTCTGTCCCTGGAGACGATACGGGTTGATGGAGTTGACGATGGTGACCGGTGCGTGCTCCGACATCTGCTTGACGATGCGCATGCCGTCATCGAAGTTGCCTTCGATCTGCAGAACTTCCGAGCCATGC
Organism: Natronocella acetinitrilica; assembly: GCF_024170285.1. Lineage (NCBI taxonomy): Bacteria > Pseudomonadati > Pseudomonadota > Gammaproteobacteria > Chromatiales > Ectothiorhodospiraceae > Natronocella > Natronocella acetinitrilica. The sequence continues at coordinate 168,882 of NZ_JALJXV010000008.1, read as the reverse complement.
ATGATGGCCTGGGCAAGTTTGCCCATGGCGATCTTGCCGTCCGGAATCAGCACGAAGCAGCGAATCCCGGCTCGCGCGGCGTAGGCAGCGGCAGAAGCTGACGTGTTGCCCGTGGACGCGCAGATAATTGCCTCGCTGCCCGCGTTCACCGCCTGGGTCACGGCCATGGTCATGCCACGATCCTTGAAGGAGCCGGTGGGGTTCAAGCCCTCGAACTTCACGTACAGCTCGACGTCGCAGCCCAGATCCCGGGGGATGTTATTCAGGCGAATCAGGGGCGTATTGCCCTCACCCAGACTGATTACCCGCGCATCGTCGGCGATGGGTAAACGATCCCTGTACTTGTCGATTAGGCCGGAATAACGCGGTCGAAATGGCATGATCTCTACTCGTGTTCTCGGCACGCCCAGCCGTGCCGGTGGACTACTGAAGCTGTTCCAGGCGAATCCGATTGATGCGGCCCTGTACCGCTGGCAGCGCTTCCATCTGCTCCTGCGCCGCGTTCATCTGGCGCTCCTTCACCCGGTGAGTCAGGATGATGACAGGCACATCATCGGCGCCTGGCGCGGGTTCCTTCTGCAGTATGGCCTCGATGCTGATGCCGTTGCTGCCGAGTATGCGCGTTACATCGGCCAGCACACCGGGCTCATCGAGCACCTCGAGCCGCAGGTAATAGGCGGTTTCCACGGCAGACATTGGCAGGACCGGCTGATCAGACAACGCCGTGGACTGGAACGCCAGATACGGTACCCGCGACTCAGGCTCTACATTGAACTCTCGCACCACGTCAACCAGGTCAGCCACAACGGCCGACGCCGTGGGCGCCGCACCTGCACCAGCCCCGTAATAGAGGGTGGGGCCGACGGCGTCACCCATCACCATGATGGCATTCATCACGCCATCCACGTTGGCCAGCAACTGCCGCTCCGGCAGCAGCGTCGGATGCACCCGCAGCTCCACACCATCCTCGGTCCATTTGCACATGCCGAGGTGCTTGATGCGATAGCCGAGCTCCTCTGCATACGCAACATCTTCACGGCTCACATGGCCGATGCCTTCAACATGAACCTTGTCGAACTGCAGGGGTATGCCGAAGGCGATGGAGGCGAGAATTGTCAGCTTGTGGGCGGCGTCTACCCCCTCGACGTCGAAGGAAGGATCCGCCTCCGCGTAACCGAGTCGCTGCGCCTCTGCAAGGACCTCGGCAAACTCCCGGCTGTTGTAGTACATCTCGCTGAGTATGTAATTCGCGGTGCCGTTGATGATGCCGGCCAGCCACTGAATCCGATTACCCGTCAGGCCTTCACGAATAGACTTGATGATCGGGATGCCGCCCGCCACCGCGGCCTCGAAGGAGACTGTCACGCCCCGATCCCGGGCCCGCTCGAAAATCTCGTTGCCATGCTTGGCGATCAGAGCCTTGTTAGCCGTGACGACGTGCTTGCCGTTATCGATGGCCCGAAGCACCAGCTCGCGGGCCGGCTCATAACCGCCGATCAGCTCCAGCACGATTTCCGTCTCGGGGTCATCGACGATGCTGAACGGGTCCGTGGTCAGCCGGATGCCATCGGTTGAGCACGCACGCGGCCTGTCCAGGTGACGGGCAGCGGCACTGACAACATCGATGTTGCGACCCGCCCGACGGGCGATTTCGTCATTGTTGCGCTGCAGGAGATTGATGGTTCCCGCACCGACTGTGCCCAGGCCCAGAAGGCCGACTCTTACTGCACTCACGCGTTCTCCTCCACGACCCGGATCAACGACGGGCGTGACCATACCGCAATACCGTGCCGAGTTCATCTGACCTCGGCGACCAAAGCCTTCTATTGCGCCCTGCGCCGGCGTAATCGTACAGTGTTGGGCATGCAATTGACCATGGAAAACACTGGCGACGCCAATCGTATTCACAGTTACGACGACGGCTTCGTCGTGATAAACGGCGAGCGCTACGAGGGCACGACGGTGGTGATGCCTGGTACGCTGCGCCCCGGCTGGGGGCCATTGAGCCTGGCGGAACTGACTACGGCCCATGCCGACGAACTACTGGCGCTGGATCCGGAGTTGATCGTACTGGGTACGGGTGCTCTGCAGCGGTTTCCCGCTCGCGAGTTCATGGTGCGATCCATGGAGGCCGGAGTCGGCGTCGAAGCCATGACCACAGCTGCCGCCTGCAGAACCTACAATGTGCTCATCGCCGAGCAGCGCCGGGCGCTGGCTCTTCTGTTCATGATCGAGGGCCCGGGCACCGCTGACTGATCAGCGGCTCCCGGGCTTGCTGTCAGCCAAACACTGCGTCCTGCGAAAACCCTTCCTTTTCCATAAGATCCCGCAACTTCTTCAACGCATCTATCTGGATTTGCCGAACACGTTCACGGGTGACCCCGATTTCATTGCCGACCTCTTCCAGGGTGGCACGATCGCGGCCACGCAAGCCGAATCGCCGCTCCACCACGGCCCGTTGCTTGTCCGTCAACTCGTCAAGCCAGGTCTCAAGGTGATGCAGGACATCTTCGTCCTGAAGCAGAACCGAGGGGTCCGGGTTGTTCTCGTCGGGGATGGCATCGAGCAATACACGGTCAGCATCCTTGCCGATGGGCGTGTCCACGGACGTTGTGCCCTCGTTCAGCCCCATCATCCGCTGCACATCCGCCAGAGGGCGATCGAGCATCTTGGCGATTTCGTCAGCGGATGGCTCGTGATCCAGCGTCTGCGTGAGTTTTCGCGCGGCGCGCAAGTACTGGTTGATCTCCTTGATGACGTGGATCGGCAGTCGGATCGTACGGGTCTGATTCATGATCGCCCGCTCGATGGTCTGGCGAATCCACCAGGTGGCGTAGGTCGAGAAACGGAAGCCCCGTTCCGGATCGAACTTTTCCACCGCACGGATAAGACCGAGGTTGCCCTCTTCGATCAGATCAAGAAACGCCAGACCGCGATTCATGTATCGCCGGGCAATCTTGACCACCAGGCGCAGATTGCTCTCGATCATGCGACGGCGGGACGCGGCGCAACCACGCTGTGCCTTGCGCGCGAAGTAGACTTCTTCCTCGGCCGTCAGCAGCGGCGAGAAACCGATCTCGTTCAGATAGAGTTGCGTGGCATCCAGACTGGACCCGGCGTGCTCACCGGGTGAGAACTGCAGTGTTTCCTCCTCCTCTTCATTCTCTTTTTCTTCGTCGACGGCATCGACTTCTTCTACGAGTTGCGCGTCGTCTTTCGACACACCCAGCAGCCCGGTACCGTCTTCGACTGCGGCATCCTGCGCCGCGTCCACACGCTGCCCGGCAGTCCGTTTCCTCGCCATGCTGTTCCCTCCGTGAGCCTCCGCTCCCGCAGCGCGCGCCGCCCGTCGGGACGAGAGGGGTAGCCTCGGGAAGCACACTCACTCCCCTCGAAAAACCAATATATGCCTCCGAGAAAAACGGTGCAAGCCTTTGAAGATTAGGACTGCATAGGTTTTGTACAACTACCTCATGAAACCCCTGAACCACAGGGGCTCCAGCTTGGACAGCGGTTATCTTGAGCGTGGCAGCAGGGGCACCGGGTCCACCGCCCGACCATCTCTGCGCAATTCGAAGTGGAGCATCGGCTGGCCACCATTGCGCCCCATTCGCGCGATCGTCTCGCCCTGATCGACCATATCCCCCTCATCCACCAACAGCTCCCGATTGTATCCATAGGCTGTCAGGTACTGGTCGTTGTGCTTGATGATCACGAGGTTGCCATAGCCCACCAGACCGCTGCCGCTATACACCACACGCCCCCCGGCAGCCGCCTTGATTTCAGCACCTTCATCGCCACCGATATTGATGCCCTGCTTGCCATCGGCATCGGCGGAAAATCGCTTCAGCACATCTCCTGGGGCGGGCCAGACCCACCCGTTGGTACTGCTGCTGCCCGTCGACGCCGGGGCCGACGGACGTGGTGGCGGAGCAGGCGGAGCTGATGGAGACCGCGAGGCCGTTGCTGGCTCTCGTGGGGCAGGCGGTGGGCTGGACGCGGTCCGCGACGTGGAGGCGGATGGCGAGAGACGAAGCTCTTGCCCGGGATAGATGGTGAAGGGTTCGCGGATATCGTTCCAGCGAGCCAGAGTCCGATGATCAACATCATGTCGGAAGGCAATGGAGTAAAGCGTGTCGCCCCTCGCCACACGGTAGACGCCGTTTGCCGTGTCGCCGGTGGCACGGGCGGTGCGATCCGACACTGGCGCGTAGGTATCACCGGCACAGCCCACGAGGAGCAACAGCACGCAGGCAAGGCCGACGGCCGACACCGCACGCCTTATGCTCGCTCGGTTCCCCATACCGTCACCACTCCTATCCATGATCAGCGGCTCATGGAGACACGGATTGATTCGCGCGCTCGCGCTCGAGTCAATCCGTGTCACCTCAGGTAGAAGTAGGCCGCAATCAGCAATATGACCGTACCCCACCCCAGCCAGTCAATATAACGCTTGAGCAGTGGCTCAACCCTGGGGCCTCCCCAGCCGACAAGCAGGGCCACAAGAAAAAACCGGCCGCCCCGCCCCACCAGGGACGCCAGCACGAAGGGAATCACTGGCAGTATCAAGGCACCGGCGGCAATGGTGAAAACCTTGTAGGGAATCGGTGAGAAACCCGCAATCAGAACCACCCAGAAGCCATACTCCATGAACCAGTCCTGGGCCTGCTCATAAGCCCCAAGCTGTCCGAACTGGACAATCAGCGGCATGACCAGTTCGATGGCGAAATAGCCGATCAGGTAACCGAACAGGCCGCCGAGCACCGAGAACACCGTGGTCAGTGCGGCGAAGTGCAGCGCACGATTTGGTCGCGCCAGCGCCATGGGCGCCAGCATCACATCCGGAGGGATAGGAAAAAACGAGGATTCTGCAAAACTTAGAACAGCAAGATAACGTGGCGCATAACGATGGGCTGCCCAGCGCAGGGTCTGCTCGTACATGCGCGAGAACACACGAATCATTGCGTCCCGCCAAGCATGGGCACGAAACTGACCTCGGCCAGCACCTCGCGCTCGTAGCCGTCATCATGTCGGGTGTAACAGACCAGTTCCTGCCGCTCACGGTCGCCCACCGGTGCTACCAGACGTCCGCCCAGGGCCAACTGATCCAGCAATACGCTCGGCACATCGTTCGGCGCTGCAGTGACCACGATCCCCCGGAACGGCCCCTGACCAATCCAGCCCTCATAACCATCCCCGTGACGAACGCGAACGTTATGGACGCCCAGGGAGCGGAGGCGTTGACGTGCTTGCTGGGCAAAGAATCCGATGCGCTCCACGGAATAGACCATGGAGGCGAAGCGAGCCAGCACCGCCGCCTGATAGCCCGAACCGGTGCCAACCTCAAGCATGTCTCCGCCTTCGCCATCCACGATCAGCGCCTCGGTCATCCGTGCTACCACGTAGGGCTGCGAAATGGTCTGGCCGAGGCCGATGGGCAGTGCGGTGTCGTCGTAGGCGCGACTGGCCAGCGCCTCGTCAACGAACAGGTGCCTGGGCAGGTCGCGGATGACCTGGAGCACGCGATCATTGGTAATTCCCCCCTCGCGCAAGCGCTCGACCAGGCGCTGCCGCGTCCGCTCGGAGGTCATGCCGATGCCCTTTCGCAAACGCTCGTCGATCATGACAGCCCCGTGACCCAACCGGCGATCTTGTCCAGCGCCTCGTAACGTGTCAGGTCGATCTGGATCGGCGTGATGGAGACAAAACCGTTGCGGACCGCATGGAAGTCGGTGCCCTCCCCGGCATCCTGTTCGCTGCCGGGAGGGCCAATCCAGTAGATGGGACGGTTGCGCGGATCCATTTCCCGAATAGCCGGTTCAGCCCGGTGGCGCTGACCTAGCCGGGTTGCCTCGAAGCCGCGCAGGGCACTCCAGGGGATGTCAGGAACATTCACGTTCAGAATCGTGTCCGCCGGCAATGGATCGCGCAGCAGTCGCTGCACCAGCAGCAGGGCCACTCGAGCAGCTGTATCCAGATGACGCGGATCGTGGGAGCACAGAGAGATGGCAATGGCTGGCAGACCAAGGAAACGCCCTTCGGTTGCCGCGGCCACGGTTCCGCTGTAGAGGATGTCGTCCCCCATGTTGGCTCCGGCGTTGATCCCGGAGACGACCATGTCCGGATCGTCGTCCAACAAGCCGGTTACGGCGAGATGCACGCAATCGGTGGGCGTCCCCTCGACACGATAGACCGACGGCTCAACCATGGTCGCGCGGATGGGTTGGTCCAGGGTCAGGGAATTACTGGCCCCGCTGCGGTCCCGATCCGGGGCCACGACCACCACATCGCCGAGACTCTGCATCTCCAGCGCCAGTCGCCTGATTCCCGGCGCCTGGTAGCCGTCATCGTTGCTTACGAGAATACGCATTGCGTCCTCTGGACAATTGCTTGCACTGAGGTCGACGGCCAGAACGGCGCGTCGCCGTGGCGGGGCCAGTAGCGCCCCCTAATCTGTCAGGGGACACAGTATACTGGCCTGCAACATTGCTGCATCCATGGAAGTGGGCAGCTGATCACAGCGTTTGAATTCCGCTTGAACCAGCGTGGGCGGTACCTTGTCGAAAATGCCTGGGAATGCGCAGGAGCCACCATGACCGACAACCGGGAAGACGATCTCGAGCTGTTCCGGGAAGCCATGGCGGACGTGCGACCCCTGCCACAGGATCGCGTGGTTCTGCGACCAAAGCCACCGAAGCCCATCCCCCGCCAACGCATCGCCGACGAAGAACGGGTGATGCAGGAACTGCTGACCCATGATTTCGATCCGGAGATGCTGGAGACCGGCGAGGAGTTGTTCCACGCCCGCCCCGGCCTGCAACGGCGCGTGGCCCGCAAGCTCCGTCGTGGGCAATATGGCATCCAGGAGGAACTGGATCTGCACGGGCTGACCGTGCCACTGGCCCATGCTGCATTACGTGAATTCATAGCCGAGTGTCGGCTACGCAATCTGCGATGTGTGCGCGTCATCCATGGCAAGGGGCAGCGTTCGAGTAACCGTGGGCCAGTGCTGAAGACCAAGGTCGACCGTTGGCTTCGGCAATGGGATGAGGTCATTGCCTTTTGCTCCGCACGCCCGCGGGATGGCGGCACGGGAGCAGTCTACGTACTGCTCCGGGCCTGATCACGGGCATCGGGAAATTGCCCCAGTTCCCGGAGCACGGCGGTGGCATAACTGCCCGCCGGCAGTTCGAACCCGAGTTCCCAGGCGCTGCCGTCCAGCGCCCGCCATGACAGACCCGCCACCGGTACCCGCAACGCACGCCGCTCACCCCGCAGGCCGCAGCGGGCAAGACCACCGACAAATTCCGGATAGCCGGCCAGCACCTGCTGCTCCAGGGTGGCGACATCACCGGACGGCGGCTTCCCACCCTCACCGGGAAGTGGCCCGGTGGGGTGGATGTCCAGCCGCGGGAGGCGGGCATCGCCCGCCGTGTTGTCATCGGCCATGAACAGGCTGTGGCTATCGGTGAAGGTCATCAAGTCACCGGGTAACCCGTGATTCCAGTTGCCGGCGGATACCCTGTGGGCAAGCACCTGGTTGAACAGGAAGGAACGGGCTGCCGACAGGTACAGGCCCCGCTTGGTCCTGTCCCGCTCCCGCCTGCCTGCGAACAGTGCTGCCGCTCGCTCCAGGTTGCGGCCATTGATACCGAAACGCTGGGCACCGAAGTAGTTCGGCACGCCGACACGTGCGATCTGCAGCAGACGCCGGTGAATGTCAGCGGAATGGCCCTGTACATCCCGCAGTACCAGGCGGAAACGGTTGCCGCGCAGGGCTCCGACACGCAGCTTCTTGCCATGACGCAGGGTGGCGATCCAGGTCAGCCCCGGCGGTGGCTCGGGAAGCTCCAACGCCTGTCCCGCGGCATGGATACCGAACCACTGTTCAGTGACGGCGTGTCGATCCTTGAGTCCCGCCCAGGTGATGGCCTTCTGGGGGATCTGTAGCGCCCCGGCAAGCCAGCGGGCAACATCCGGCGTGTTCCAGCCTTCTTTCCTGACCCGGACAAACAGATGCTCTCCGGCGCCATCCGGGCTGTAGCCCAGTTCCTCGAAAACCTGAAAATCTGCCGTGGCGGCGCGAAGCAGACCGCTGGCCGCAGGCGGGCCCAGGGCACAAGGCAGATCCGTCCACGCCGTCGTCGCCGAGATCCCGCTCACCGGGACGACTCAAGCAACACCACCGCCAGAGCGGCGATGCCCTCCTCCCGGCCGGTAAAGCCCATGCGCTCGGTGGTGGTCGCCTTCACGCTAACGGCCTCCATCGGCAGCGAGAGGTCCTCGGCGATATTGCGGCGCATGGCGGGAATGTAAGGTGCGAGTTTCGGCTTCTGGGCAACCAGGGTGCCGTCCACGTTCACCGGGCGGAATCCGGCTTCGCGGGCCAGGGAGAGCACGTGCCGAAGCAGCATGCGGCTGTCCGCCCCACGCCAGCGCTCATCGGTGTCGGGAAAGTGCTGACCAATATCGCCGGCGGCAATTGCGCCAAGCAAGCCGTCGGCAATGGCATGCAGCAAGGCATCACCATCCGAGTGGGCGGCCAGGCCCTGGTCATGGGGTATATCGACACCACCGAGCACGAGGCGGCCACCGTCCTGAAACCGATGGGCGTCAACGCCCTGACCAATGCGCATACTCATGTGTTCGAATCGTCCCTCTGAGCCTGCAGGATGCACTCCACCAGGGAAAGGTCTGCAGGATAGGTAAGTTTGATATTGAGGCGACTGCCTTCCACCAGTGCCGGACGATAGCCGGCAAGTTCCATTGCCTGGGCTTCATCGGTGACCTGCTGCCCAGCGCCCAGAGCCTCTTGCAGGGCCGCGCGTAGCCGCACCAGGGGGAAGCACTGGGGTGTCAGGGCATGCCACAGCCCGGTGCGGTCGACCGTGGAAGACACCCTCTCCACACCGGGGTTCTGCCGCTTCAGCGTGTCGCGCACCGGCGATGCCAGCAGGCCGCCATCGTCAGCGGCACGGGCCACCGCGAGCAGCCGTGTCAGTTCATCCGGAGACACACAGGGCCGGACCGCATCATGCACCAGCACCCAGGATGGAGGCGTGGGCAGGTCATGCAACCAGTTCAGCGCATTGAGCACCGACTGCGCGCGTTCCGCGCCGCCCTGGACCACATCCACCGGCTTGTCGAAGCCAAGATTGAGCGCCGACCACCAGTCATCGTCGGGGCTAATGGCCACCACGGCCCCACGTACCTCCGGATGCACCAGCAGGGCATCCAGGCTCCAGCGGATAACCGGCGAACCATCAAGGGAGAGGTATTGCTTCGGTGTGGGTCCACCCATGCGCCGCCCCACCCCGGCGGCGGGCACCACGGCATAGACGTGATCGGCGTGGGTCATGGTTCGGCGACCTGGTAGAACACCTCGCCTTCCCGAATCATGCCCAGTTCGCTGCGGGCGCGTTCCTCAAGAGCATCAAGACCGCTCTTGAGATCGTCCACATCAGCTTCCAGCGCCGCATTGCGTGTCTGCAGTGTCTCGTTTTCGTCGATCTGCGCGTCCACCGAGGCCCGCAACTGCCACATGTGCCGCAGTCCGCCATCCTGCGTCCACAGCTGTGCCTGCAACAACAACAGGCAGCCCAGCAAAGCGACGATCATTAGGCGCATCGGCAATCAGGCCCGCTCTAGCCACTCTCGGCTTGATGAGTGCTGCATCCGACCATACCCCAGCTCCACGGCGGGGAACAGCCCGATGGACTGCAACGGGCCTGCGCGACCCACAGCTAGAACGCCTTCAGATTGGGAAAGGCCTTGCGTCCGGCGTACACGGCATCGTCACCCAGCTCCTCTTCGATGCGCAGCAGCTGGTTGTACTTTGCGACCCGATCGGAACGGCACAGGGAACCCGTCTTGATCTGGGTGGCCGTGGTGGCGACGGCCAGATCGGCAATCGTGGTGTCCTCGGTCTCACCGGAACGGTGCGAGACCACCGAGGTGTAGTTGGCCGCGTGGGCCATGGCAATGGCGTCAAGCGTCTCGGTCAACGTCCCGATTTGGTTCAACTTGATCAGGATCGAATTGGCAACGCCGCGATCGATACCATCCTTGAGAATGCGGGTATTGGTGACAAACAGATCATCGCCCACCAGCTGGCAGCGGGAGCCGATCCGCTCGGTGAGCACCTTCCAGCCATCCCAGTCGCTTTCGTCCATACCGTCTTCGATGCTGATGATGGGATAGCGGTCCACCCAGTCGGCCAGCACACCGGCGAACTCCTCGGCGGAGTAGCGCTTGCCCTCCGAGGCCAGATCGTAGACGCCGTCCTTGTAGAACTCCGAACTGGCCGCGTCGATACCGAGCCAGACATCCTCGCCGGCCCGATAACCCGCCTGCTCGATGGCTACAAGGATCGTCTGCAGGGCAGCCTCATTGGAAGGCAGATCCGGCGCGAAACCACCTTCGTCGCCCACGGCCGTGCTCAACCCCTGCGCCGTCAGGACCTTTTTCAGGGCATGAAATATCTCGGTGCCACATCGCAGCGCCTCACTGAAGCGGTCGAAACCGATGGGCAGGACCATGAACTCCTGAAGGTCGACGCTGTTATCGGCGTGAGCGCCGCCGTTGACGATGTTCATCATCGGCACGGGCAACACATAAGGGCCGTCCGGCGCCAGGGAACGGAACAGGGACAGGCCCTGTTCGTCGGCATTGGCCCGGGCCGTCGCCAGCGACAAGGCCAACAGCGCGTTGGCGCCGAGTCGACCTTTATTGTCGGTGCCGTCAAGCTCGATCATCGCCTGGTCGACACCGCGCTGATCACTTGAGTCCATGCCCTGCAGTGCCCGGGCCAGCACGGTGTTGGCATTTTCCACGGCGTTGCGCACACCCTTGCCCAGGTAGCGGGACTTGTCGGCATCCCGCAGCTCGACTGCTTCCCGGGTTCCCGTGGACGCGCCCGAAGGCACCGCGGCCCGGCCGAATGCACCGTTATCCAGCCAGACATCGGCCTCGACGGTCGGGTTGCCCCGGGAGTCCAGAATTTCTCGAGCCCTGATTTCCTTGATTGTCGCCATGCTGACAGTGCACTCCTATGCTGCTCGATGGTTCAGTTGATGAGGTCTTCCGCAAACCCGGCCTGCTTCACCTGGCGATCAAGCGCGACCAGGGTCTCAAGCAATTGCTCCATGTGCGGTAGCGGCCAGGCATTGGGTCCGTCGGAAAGCGCCTTGGCGGGGTCCGGATGCGTTTCCATGAAGAGCCCGGCGATACCAACGGCCACCGCCGCGCGCGCCAGAACGGGAACGAATTCCCGTTGCCCCCCGGACGCCTTGCCCTGCCCGCCCGGTAGCTGCACCGAGTGGGTCGCATCAAAGACCACCGGACAACCCGTCTCGCGCATTACCGCCAGCGCTCGCATATCCGAAATCAGGTTGTTGTAGCCAAAGGACACGCCCCGCTCGCAGACCATGATCTGCTCGTTCCCGACAGCCCGCGCCTTGTCCACCACGTTGGCCATGTCCCACGGTGCCAGGAACTGACCCTTCTTGATATTCACGGGTCGGCCCTGACTCGCCACGGCCTGGATGTAGTTGGTCTGACGGCAGAGAAACGCCGGGGTCTGCAGCACGTCAACCACCGCGGCAACCTCCGCCAGCGGCGTGTCCTCGTGCACATCGGTGATCACCGGCACCCCAACCTGCTGCCGTACGGACTCGAGTATGCGCAGCCCCTGCTCTATACCGAGACCACGAAAACTGTCGTGGGACGAGCGATTCGCCTTGTCAAAGGACGACTTGTAGATGAAGGGCACACCGAGGCGAGTGCAAAGCTCGTTGAGGGCTCCTGCGGTATCCAGCGCCAACTGCTCGGACTCGATGACGCATGGACCGGCAATCAGAAACAGCGGCCGATCCAGTCCGACGTCGAAATTGCAAAGCTTCATGGCTACGTCCTCCCGCCGCCAGCGGCGGCCACATCGCGTGCTGCGCGGACAAAGGCGGAAAACAGGGGGTGCCCATCCCGCGGCGTGGATGTGAACTCCGGATGGAACTGGCAACCGAGAAACCAGGGGTGATCCGGCAACTCCACAACCTCTGCCAGGTTACCGTCGACGGACCAGCCCGAGATGCGCATGCCCGCTTCCTGGACGCGATCGGCATAGTTGTTGTTGAACTCGAAGCGATGGCGATGCCGTTCGATGATTTCGCCACTGCCATACACCTTCTCCGCCAGCGAGCCCGGTTCGAGCCGGCAAGCCTGCCCACCAAGGCGCATGGTGCCGCCCAGGTCGTCATTGGGGCCGCGCCGCTCGATGCGCCCGTCTTCGGTGCGCCACTCCGTGATCAGACCGATCACCGGATTCTCGGCTTCCCGATTGAACTCGGTGCTGTGAGCGCCCTTGAGTTCCATGACATTGCGGGCGAACTCGATCACTGCGACCTGCATGCCCAGACAGATGCCGAGATACGGAATGCCATGCTCCCGGGCATGCCGGGCGGCAAGAATCTTCCCCTCGACACCGCGGCCGCCGAAACCGCCTGGCACCAGGATGGCATCCACGCCGTTCAATTGCCCGAGACCGTCCCGTTCCAGCTCCTCGGAATCAACGTAACGGATGTTGACCCGGGTCAGCGTGTGAATGCCGGCATGAATCAGTGCCTCGGACAGGGACTTGTAGGCATCTGCCAGATTGACGTACTTGCCAACCATGGCGATGGTGATTTCTCCATCCAGATGATTCTTGGCGTCAACCACACGCTGCCAGTCCGCCAGGTCAGCTGGGGGAAGCTTGAGCCCCAGCTTGGCCGCGACGATACGGTCCAGGCCCTGCTCATGCAGGACCAGGGGAACCTTGTAGATATCGTCCACGTCCAGGGCCGAGATCACGGCCTCGTGCTCGACGTTGGTGAACAGCGCGATCTTGCGACGCTCGTCATCCGGGATCGGCCGTGTCGCCCGGCACAGCAGGATGTCCGGCTGGATCCCGATGGAGCGCAGTTCCTTGACGGAGTGCTGGGTCGGCTTGGTCTTCATCTCGCCGCTGGCGCCGATGAACGGCACCAGGGTCAGGTGGATGTAGAGGCTGTCATGGCGGTGCTCGACGCCCATCTGGCGAATGGCTTCCAGGAATGGCAAAGACTCGATGTCACCTACCGTTCCGCCGATTTCCACCAGGGCCACGTCATGACCGGCAGCGCCTTCCCGGATGCAGCGCTTGATCTCATCCGTGATGTGCGGGATGACCTGCACGGTGCCGCCCAGATACTCTCCGCGGCGCTCCTTGCGAATGACATTCTCGTAGATTCGACCGGTGGTGAAGTTGTTCTTCCGGCCGGTGCGCATGCGGACGAAGCGCTCATAGTGACCCAGGTCCAGGTCGGTCTCGGCCCCGTCTTCTGTCACATAGACTTCACCGTGCTGAAACGGGCTCATGGTGCCCGGATCAACGTTGATATACGGGTCGAGCTTGATCATGGTGACATTCAAGCCCCGCGCCTGCAGGATGCTGGCCAGGGAGGCGGAGGCAATTCCCTTGCCCAAAGAGGAAACCACACCGCCTGTAATGAAGATATATCGGGTCATATGAACTACGCATCCAGGTGACAGTAGACTGTGCGCCGGTGCCGAATGGCAGGCCACACACGCGGGACGGGAAGTCCGCTGAAGACGGGACGAAACACTAACAGAATGCCCCTGAGCGCACAATCAAGGGGCCTGTCAATCCCGCGGTTCGTAGCGCAGTTCCAAGCCCGGCTCACCGGAGTCTGCTGCATGATTCTCGCAGATGCAGACGCCGGGAATGGCGATGATCTCACCGTGCAACCGAAGTCGCGGCCACTGCTCCCGGGACCAGGGCGGAATACCCGCCTCCTGTAGCAGCTTTTTCACCGGACGATGAGGTCGGCCCACGGGCTGACAGTACTCCCCCGGGCGATAGCCGCCCACCATAACGCCGCTGCTGATCACCCCGGCCCGCAGTCCGGCACCGCTGCTGCACCGGGTGTGCAGCACACCGGATGGCAACAGCAGCCGTTCCTCCCCACGCCAGGGGCGCGGTGCGGTGAATGGTGGCGGATCGATGCCGTCATCGGCATAGAGGCTCTCGCGATACCGGCGGATGCGGCCACCGGGCCAACGCAGTTCTGGCCGGCGGTCCGGTTCGGCATGGAGCAGATCGTGCAGCCCCTGCACCAGCCGCTGGCGACCGGGCGGGGGCAGCGACAGCGACTGCAGCCAGGCCCGGACCAGGTTTCGCCGCCGCCGCCCCGGCAGGGCCCAGAGTCTCGTGCAATCCAGCACCGGGCCATCCGGCAGACCGTCTACCCCGGCAAGGTCCCGTCCGAGCCGCCGGGACTCCGCAGCCGCATCGGCCAGCCTGGCCAGTACACCGACGGCATCTGGCCAGCGCTGCTGCAGGCGAGGCAGGATCTCATGGCGGAGGAAATTGCGGTCCCGCGCCAGGCAGGCATTGCTCGGGTCCTCCACCGGATGAAGGCCGTGCTCCGCCACGTAATGCCGCAGGCTGGCGCGAGGCACGTCCAGCAAGGGGCGTAGCAGTCGGCCGGCACCCAGGCTGCGACTTGCCGGGATGGCCGCGAGACCATCCACACCGGAGCCACGAAGCGCGCGTAACAACAGCGTTTCCGCCTGGTCATCCTGGTGGTGCGCAGTCACCAGGGCCTCACCCGGCTTGAGTAGTTCGGCCCAGGCCTGATAGCGGGCTGCGCGGGCGCGGGCCTCAAGGTTTGCATCGCCCGCGGGATAGACGTGGAGGACGGTCAGGGGCAAGTCCAGAGCGTCACAGACCCGTTGGCAGTGCTCTTCCCATGCGTCTGCGGCATCCTGGAGATGGTGGTTGACGTGAACGGCACGAAGCTCCCATGGCGCGGCACCTCGTGATTCGCTGAGGGCATGCAGCAACGCCAGGGAATCCGCCCCACCGCTGAAACCGACATGCACCACCGAATCGGCTCCCAGCTCCCGCAAGGCCTGGAGCACGCCATCGGGAGTGAGAGTCCGCCGGGCCATAGGGGCTATTCCTTGAAGTTGCCCACGGCCATCAGGCGTTGATAACGCCTTTCTAGCATGGTTTCGAGATCTTCCTGCTCCACCGCCTGCAGTTGCTCGAGCAGGCGGGACTTCAAGTTCTCGGCCATGGCGGCCGCATTGCGATGGGCGCCACCCAGCGGCTCATCCACGACCAGGTCAATCAGCTCCAGCTCCTTGAGGCGACGCGCCGTGATGCCCATGGCTTCGGCGGCGTCCTGTGCGCGTTCAGCGCTCTTCCAGAGTATCGATGCGCAGCCCTCCGGCGAGATCACCGAGTAGGTGCTGTAGCCAAGCATGAGCAGGCGATCGCCCACACCAATGGCCAGAGCCCCACCGGATCCGCCTTCTCCCACCACTGTACAGATGATGGGGGTACGCAGGCAGGCCATTTCCTGCAGGTTGCGGGCGATAGCCTCGCTTTGCCCCCGCTCCTCGGCACCAACCCCGGGATAGGCACCCGGGGTATCGATGAAGGTGAGCACCGGCATCCGGAAGCGCTCGGCGGTCTGCATGAGGCGCAAGGCCTTGCGATAGCCCTCGGGACGGGGCATGCCGAAATTGCGGCGCACCTTCTCCCGGGTATCCCGGCCTTTCTGGTGACCAATCACCATCACGGGGCGACCTTCAAGACGACCTACGCCGCCAACGATGGCCGGGTCATCCGCATAGCTGCGATCGCCATGCAACTCCTCGAATTCGGTGAACATCTCCTTGACGTAATCCAGCGTATAGGGCCGCTGAGGGTGGCGCGCCAATTGCGCAATCTGCCATGACGTCAGATTGGAGAAGATCTGTTCAGTCAGGCTCACGCTCTTCGCGCGGAGCCGCTGGATCTCCTCGCTGATGTTCAGATCATTGTCATCGCCCACATAGCGAAGCTCTTCGATCTTCGCTTCCAGTTCCGCTATGGGCCTCTCGAACTCTAGAAAATTCGGATTCATGTCTTTACGAGTCGCTATCCATGTATTCGTTCGTCAGTATTCTACCCGCACGGCACCGTCACCGGTGAGAGCCGTGAGCCGTTGCAGCAGTTCATCGGTGGGCCGTACCCGCCATGACTCGCCGAAGCGCAAGACGGCATCCGCATCGTCACCGCTGTACTCAAGCCAGACCGGGCAACGCCCATCACGGAATGGGGCAAGGGTCTGCTGCAGGTGATCCAGGGCGCCGTTGCCCAGTCTCTGATGACCGAGCTTCATGACCAGCCGCCGCGCATACGCTTCGCGCACATCACCGATATCGAGCACCCGTTCGGCATTGATGCGCCAGCCATCATTGAAGTCATCGTAACCAAGCGCCCCTTCCACAACGACCAGCTGATCCTTGCCCAGCAGCCGGCCGTACTGCCGATAGGCCTCGGTGAACAATGACACCTCGATGCGCCCGGTACGATCATCCAGCACCAGGAATGCAATGCGGTCGCCACTTTGCGTGTTGCGGGTGCGGATGGACATGACCAGCCCCGCCGCCACAACCTTCCGCTCGCCACGCCCCCGGCCGCCATCCTGACCAGGCTGACCGCCGTTACCGCCGGCCAGCGCATTGATCCGTGCGGTCACGACCTTTTCCAGCTCGGCCTCGTAGCGGCTGATGGGATGCCCCGTGAGATAAAGCCCCAGGGTTTCTTTCTCCGCCTGCAGGCGCTCTTCCTCGGGCCACTCCGGATGCTCGGGATCGCTGGCACTGGGAAGCAGGCTGTCGTCCGCCGCGGCGTCGAGAGTGCCGAACAGATCGTTCTGCCCCACTTCCGCGTTTCTTGACTGCTGCTCCGCTGCACGCAGGGCATCGGGAATCGCCGCCATCAGGGACGCACGGTTATGACCGATACTGTCCAGGCAGCCGGCACGCACCAGCGCCTCGAGCACGCGACGATTGATGCGGCGGCTGTCCACGCGCCGGCAGAGATCCCGCACATCCTGATAGGGGCCGTTGGCCTCGCGTTCCTCCACCATGGAGTCGATGGCACCCTGCCCCACGCCTTTCACGGCGCCAAGGCCATAGACGATGGTGGTCTCGTCCGCGGCCCGGAACTTGTAGCCGCTGCGGTTCACATCGGGCGGCAGGACCTCCAGCCCCATGTCCCGGCACTCCTCGATGAGGGTCACCACCTTGTCAGTGTGGTCCATGTCCGAGGACAACACGGCGGCCATGAAGGGCGCCGGATAGTGCGCCTTCAGCCAGGCCGTCTGGTAGGACAGCAGCGCGTAGGCGGCGGAATGGGACTTGTTGAAGCCGTAGCCTGCGAACTTCTCCATGAGATCGAAGATGCCGCCGGCATGTTCGGCGCTGAGCCCATTGGCCATGGCCCCGTCGAGGAAAATCTGCCGTTGCTTGGCCATCTCCTCGGGCTTTTTCTTGCCCATGGCCCGTCGCAGAAGGTCCGCCCCGCCTAGGGAGTAGCCGGCCAGCACCTGGGCGATCCGCTGTACCTGCTCCTGGTAGAGGATCACGCCATAGGTTGGCTTGAGCACGGGTTCGAGGTCGACATGATGCAATTCCGGGGTCGGGTAGGCGAGCTTCGCCCTGCCCTGCTTGCGGTCGATGAAGTCGTCCACCATGCCGGATTGCAGCGGCCCGGGACGGAACAGCGCCACCAGGGCGATAATGTCCTCGAAGCTGTCGGGCTGCAGGCGCTTGATCAGATCCTTCATGCCCCGGGATTCGAGCTGGAACACCGCCGTGGTCTGGCAGCGCTTCAGCAACTCGAAGGTGGGCCGGTCCTCGAGGGGGATATCCTCGATGACCAGAGGCTGCTCGTTGCGCTCGCCACGAATCACGTTGATGGCCTTCACCGTCCAGTCGATGATGGTCAGCGTGCGCAGGCCCAGAAAGTCGAACTTCACCAGGCCAACGGACTCCACGTCATCCTTGTCGTAATGGGTGGCCAGCGACGTGCCCCCGGGCTCGCAGTAGAGCGGGGAGAAATCCGTCAATTCGGAGGGCGCGATCACCACGCCCCCGGCATGCTTGCCGACGTTCCTTGCCACCCCTTCGAGCTTGCGCCCCAGGTCCAGCAAGGTGGAGATCTCTTCGTCGGATTCGTACTGCTCGCGAAGCTCCGCCTCCTGCTTCAGCGCCTTGTCCAGCGTCATGCCTATTTCGAAGGGAATCAGCTTGGCAATGCGATCAACGAAACCATAGGGGTGCCCCAGGACGCGCCCCACATCCCGCACCACGGCACGGGCCGCCATGGTGCCGTGGGTGGCGATCTGCGAGACCTTTTCCCGACCGTACTTGGCGGCGACATAATCGATGACCCGGTCGCGGCCTTCCATGCAGAAATCCACATCGAAATCCGGCATGGAGACCCGTTCCGGGTTAAGAAACCGCTCGAACAGCAGGTCGTAACGCAATGGATCCAGGTCAGTTATGTCCAAGGCATAAGCCACCAGGGAACCCGCGCCGGAACCCCGGCCAGGCCCCACGGGAATGCCGTTATCCTTGGCCCAGCGAATGAAGTCCGCGACGATCAGGAAGTAGCCCGGGAAGCCCATCTGGATGATGACGTCGAGTTCCCGTTCGAGACGTTCCCGGTATACGGTACAACGCTGCTCGCGATCCGGCGCCTCGGCGGGCAGCAGGCGCTCGAGCCGACGCTCAAGCCCGAGCCGGGATTCCCGCCGCAGGAAATCATCAATGGTCATGCCATCCGGAATCGGGAAGTCCGGCAGGAAGTTCTCGCCCAGGGTGATGTCCAGGTTACAGCGGCGTGCAATTTCCAGGGTATTGTCGATTGCCTCCGGCACATCGGAGAACAGCTCGATCATCTCATCCGGTGTGCGCAGATACTGCTCTTCCGAGTAGTCCCGCGGTCGGCGTGCATCGTCCAGGGTGCGGCTCTGGTGGATGCAGACGCGGGCCTCGTGGGCTTCGAAATCCTCAGCCTTGAGGAAGCGCACGGCGTTGGTGGCAACCACGGGTACGGACTCCGCGTTGGCCAGTGCCACGGCCGCATGCAGGTGGTCTTCATCTCCGGGGCGGCCACAGCGTTGCAGCTCCAGGTAATAGCTGTCCGGAAACAGTTTCAGCCACCACTGCAATCGCGCCCGCGCCTGGCCCGTATCACCGGCCAGCAAGGCGCGGCCGACATCGCCGTCCCGGCCGCCGGAGAGCACGATCAGGCCTTCATGATCGGCTTCGATCCAGTCTCGCCGGATCACCGGTCGATCACCCTGCTGGCCTTCCATATAGGCCCGGGAGATCAACCGGGTGAGGGTTGTGTAGCCATGTGTGGTGCGTACCAGGACGATGAATCTTGACGGCCCTTCAGCGAAATCGACAGCTTCTTGCAGCCACAGCTCGGAACCAACGATGGGCTTCACGCCAGCGGCCATGGCTGCGCGATAGAACTTGACCATACCGTACAGATTGACGTGGTCGGTCATGGCGACGGCGGGCATACCCGCCTCCGCAACCGCCCCGATCAACGGCTTGATACGCACGATGCCGTCCACCAGCGAGAACTCGGTATGCAGGTTGAGGTGAACGAAGCCCTTGCTGTTCTGTGTCATGGATGCGCGTGTCTGATCCTGTGTCGTCGCCCGCCCCTCGGCGGAGGCTTCGCGACGAGCCGTGGTGGACGTGTATTATGACGGACCCAAGAGCCGGCCGGAACCGTCATGGCGACTTCCGGCGGCGAGACTCGACCATCTAGACCCCGGCGTCAACCGGGCATGGAAGACCCTGATGATCCATGCAACAGCAAGCGTCCATCCGGACGCCACACTCGGTCGCAACGTTTCCGTGGGAGCCTACGCCTACATCGGCCCCGCCGTCGAGGTGGGCGACGGCTGCCGGGTTGGCCACCACGCCGTCCTCGAGGGGCCCCTGCGCATCGGTGCGGATAACGACATCGGCCCCCATGCGGTGCTGGGCATGGGCCCCCAGGACCTGGGCTACCAGGGCGAGCCCACCGAGTTGCGGATCGGCGATCGCAACGTGATCCGGGAGTTCGTGACCATCCATCGCGCCACCGTCAAGGCAGATCGGGTCACCGAGGTGGGCAACGACAACATGCTGATGGCCTACTGTCATGTCGGCCATGACTGCAAGGTGGGCAATCACATTGTCATGGCCAACGGGGCGACCCTTGCCGGCCACGTGGTTGTACATGACCACGTGAATATCGCCGGGCTCTGCGCTATCCATCAGTTCGCACGCATCGGCGCCTACGCCATGCTCGGCGGCGGCACCATGGCTCCCATGGATATCACACCCTACGCCATGGTGTCGGGCAATCATGCCCGGCTCTTCGGCCTCAATCGCCGCGGGCTGCAACGCCACGGCTTCGACAAGGAAGCCGTCACCCGAATCCGGAAGGCCTACCGGATCCTGTTTCAGTCGGGGCTCCGCCTGGAGACAGCGCTGAAGACCATCGAGGCGGACCCGGAGTTGTCTGATGACTCCATCCGCTATCTGCTGACGTTCATCCGAGGATCAAAAAGGGGAATCACCCGATGAGTCGACTGCGTACCGCAGTGATCGGTGCCGGTTACCTGGGCCGATTTCACGCCCAGAAATACGCCGCACTACCCGACTCCGAACTGGTAGCCGTTGTAGACACAGACCTGGAGCGCGCCCGGGAGGTGGCCGATGAAGTCGGTTGTGAGGCCCTGTCCAGCCATACCGCTCTCAACGGAAAAGTGGATGCGGTGAGCATCGTGGTGCCCACCCAGGCCCATCACAGGGTGGCCCTGGACATGCTACACAGCGGCAGCCATGTGCTGGTGGAAAAGCCGATGACCGTCACCCTCGCCGAGGCCGACGAGCTGATAGCGGCTGCGCGGGATGCGGATCTGCGCCTGCAGGTGGGCCACCTGGAACGGTTCAATCCCGCCGTACAGGCCCTGGTTGGCATGGTCAGCACACCCATGTTCATCGAGTCTCACCGGCTGGCCCCGTTCAACCCCCGCGGCGCCGACGTCAGTGTGGTGCTGGATCTCATGATCCACGACATCGACATCATCCTGAACCTGGTGGGGCAACCTCTGCGGCGCATCGATGCCAACGGCGTCCCGGTCATCTCCGACGATATC
The DNA here is from genome assembly GCF_024170285.1 of Natronocella acetinitrilica. Classification (NCBI taxonomy): domain Bacteria; kingdom Pseudomonadati; phylum Pseudomonadota; class Gammaproteobacteria; order Chromatiales; family Ectothiorhodospiraceae; genus Natronocella; species Natronocella acetinitrilica. The sequence continues at coordinate 147,838 of NZ_JALJXV010000008.1, read as the reverse complement.
GACATTGCCAACGCCCGGCTGCAGTTTGAAAACGGCTGTGTCGCCAATGTCACGGCGAGCAGGGTCAGCCTGAAGAGCGAGCGCAAGATGCGGCTGTTTCAGCACAGCAGCTACATCGCCCTGGATTTCCAGAATCGAAGCCTGGACGTCCGGCGCACGTCCGGACCCATCGGTGGCGGCCAGATCCCGGAGATCCAGAGTGACAAACAGGCGTTCCCCAGCGGCGACGCGATCCTCGCCGAAATCGAGGCATTCCTGAACAGCATTCGCCACGGCATCCGACCGGTGGTGAGCGGTGAAGATGGGCGGCAGGCTCTTGCAACCGCCATCGAAATCACACGCCAACTAAGCGAACATCCCTTGCCCGGCCAGACACAGACGGCCGGCGATTGCCATAACGACGAGGCCGATAACCGATGATTCCGATGGTAGACCTCACCGCCCAGTACGACGATATTCGCGGGGAAATCGAGAAGGGTTTCAGCGAAGTGCTGGATGGCGCCCAGTTCATTCTGGGGCCCAATGTGCAGGCCTTCGAGCAGGAATGCGCCGAGTATCTCGGTGCCCGGCATGCGGTGTCCTGCGCCTCGGGAACGGACGCCCTGCATCTGGCGCTGGCCGCTGCCGGCGTCGGCCCAGGCGACGAAGTGATCACCTCGCCGTTCACCTTCATTGCCACTGCGGAGGCCATTCGCTACGTCGGCGCAACCCCGGTCTTCGTGGACATCGACCCACAGAGCTTCAACATCGACCTTGAACTCGCCGCCCGGGCCATCACCCCGAGAACCCGTGCCATCATGCCGGTCCATCTATTCGGGCAGCCAGTAGACGCCGAGGCCTGCCAGGCGCTTGCCTGCGAGCACAACCTGCTCATGATCGAGGATTGCGCACAATCCTTTGGCGCCAGCTGGCGGGGCAAGCAGACGGGGACTTTCGGCATTGCCGGCTGTTTCAGCTTCTTTCCCAGCAAGAATCTCGGCGGTTACGGTGACGGCGGGCTGGTCTGCACCGAGTCAGCGGACATAGCCGAAGAACTCCGCGTGCTGCGCAATCACGGCAGCCGGGAACGCTATCATCACCATGTGATCGGCTATAACAGTCGACTGGACGAACTCCAGGCCGTCATCCTGCGGGCCAAACTCAAGCGGATCGACCGCTACAACAACGAGCGCCGCCGGGTCGCGCGCACCTACAGCGAAGCCCTGGCGGAGCTACCCGGTATCACCGTGCCGGCAGAGACTGCCGGTGCCCATCACGTTTATCACCAGTACACCCTGCTGCTGGACGGCGATCGCGCCCGTGTAATGGAAGCCCTGAAGCAGGCGGGCAGCGCCAGCGCTATCTATTATCCGATTCCGCTGCATCGTCAGGAGGTGTTCCTCCGGGATTATGCCGGCGTGTCACTGCCGGTGGCGGAATCCGCTGCCGAGCGCTGCCTCTCTCTGCCCATCTATCCGGAGCTCGACCCGGCCAGACAGCAAACCGTGATAGACGCCTTGCGGACAGCGCTGAACTGAACCCTGCAGGAGACGCGGCTCAGCCGGTCTCCAGGATAGCCCGCACCGGTGCGAAGGAGCGCCGGTGCTCGGGACAGGCCCCATGGGCACGCAAGGCGGCCATGTGGGCGGGCGTCGGATAGCCCTTGTGTCGATCAAAGCCATAGGCGGGATAGCGCTGGTGCAGCTCCAGCATCCAGGCATCACGAGCCGTTTTGGCGAGGATCGAAGCGGCACTGATCGCCGGCTCCAGTGCGTCGCCCCCGACGACGGCGGTGGCCGGACAGGCCAGTCCGGTGGGACACTGGTTGCCGTCCACCAGGACATGGGCTGGGGCGTGCGCCAGACCTTCCACCGCCCGCCGCATCGCAAGCAAGGACGCCTGCAGTATGTTCAGCTCATCGATTTCGCTGACACTGCAGGGAACGATAGCCCAACTCAATGCCTGCTCCCGGATGCTGGCGGCAAGCTGTTCCCGCCGCCGCGGCGTGAGCTTCTTCGAATCAGCCAGGCCAGGGGGATAGTTTCGCGGGTCGAGAATCACCGCGGCCGCCACCACCGGACCGGCCAACGGGCCACGTCCAGCCTCATCCGCGCCGGCAACCAGCGTCAACGCCTGCGGGGTTTCAGACATTGCTCCGGCGCTGGGTTTCATGCCGGCAGTTTCCGGGCCGACAGCAGGAGTTGGTGAACTGCAAGGGCAGCCTGCCGACTGGCGTCAAGTCGCAATTGCCGATGCATATCCGCAAAAGCCTGGCGCAGGTCGGCGCGAGTCTCAGATTGCTCCAGCAACCGCAGCATGGCAGGACCCAACTGTTCCGGCACAGCCTGCTCCTGTGCAAACTCTTCGATCAGGTGGCGGCCGGCAATGAGATTGGGCATGGCGAAGTGCGGCACCTTGACCAGGCGCCTGGCCAACCATGCAGTCATGCCCGAAACACGATAGGCGGCCACCATAGGCCGTTTGTACAGCATCGCCTCCAGCGTGGCTGTGCCGGACGCCAGTAGCACTGCGTTGCTGGCTTCCATGCACAACCGGCTCTGGCCACGATACAAGTGCACGTTGTCCAGCCCGGGCTCGGCGGCGAGCTGTTCTTCCATCGCCTGCCGAATACGGTCTGTCGCACAAGGTATGACGAAGACAAGTCCGGGTTGCCGCTCCTGCAACCAGCGAGCGGTTTGCAGGAATACGGGCCCCAGCTTCGTCACTTCGCTCATGCGGCTGCCGGGTAGTAAGGCTACCAACATCCCGTCGGGCTCCACCACGATCTCTAGCGCCTGCCGCGCGGCAATCTGGTCAGGCTCCAGCGGAATCTCGTCAGCCAGCGGGTGACCCACGAACGTGACGGGAACGGCATGGCGCTGGAAGAATTCGACCTCGAAGGGAAAAATACTGAGCAGCAGGTCCACTGCCCTGCGAATGGTCTTGACCCGTCCCTGCCGCCACGCCCAGACCGTGGGGCTTACGTAGTGCACGGTGGGAATGCCCGCCGCCTTGAGGCGGCTTTCCACCCCCAGGTTGAAGTCCGGCGCATCGATTCCGATGAACACATCCGGTGGGTTCTGCAGAAAGCGCTGGACCAGATCCGCCCGAATCCGCAAGAGCCCCGGCAGGTGCTTCAGCACCTCGAACAGTCCCATGACGGACAGGGATTCCATGGGATGGTGAGATGTCATGCCCTGCTCGAGCATGCGTTCGCCACCGATGCCCTCGAACTGGATCTCTGGCTCCAGGGCCTGCAGCTCCCGCATCAGACCGGCACCCAGGTAGTCGCCGGAGACCTCACCGGCAATGATGCCCACACGCAGGCTACGGCGTTCTGGCATGTCGGCCATGGCTCAGCGGACGATGCCCCGGCCGTCCTGGCGCAGGAAGTCCACCAGCGGCGTCAGGGCCGCTTCCTGGCGGCTGGCTGGTTCAAGCTGCTCGATGGCCTGATCCAGCCGCAGGCCCTGCTTGTAGATGGTCTTGTAGGCGTTCCGCAGGGTGCGCAGCGTTTCCGCGCCGAAGCCACGGCGTCGCAAGCCTTCCGCATTGATGCCATGGGGTTCGGCGGGGTTGCCCGCGACGGTGACATAGGGCGGCACATCCTGCTTGATACAACTGCCCATGGAGGTAAAGCTGTGGCAACCGATGCGGCAGAACTGATGCACCAGCGTGAAGCCGCCCAGAATCACGTCATCGTCAACCGAGACATGCCCGGCCAGTGACGCGCCGTTGGCAAACACCGTTCGATCGCCGATCAGGCTGTCGTGGGCAATATGCACATAGGCCATGATCCAGTTATCGTTGCCGATACGCGTGATGCCGTTGTCCTGGGCCGTTCCGCGATGGATGGTGACGAATTCGCGGATGGTATTGTTGTCACCGATCACCAGCCGGGTCACCTCACCGGCGTACTTCTTGTCCTGCGGATCCGCGCCCACCGAGGCAAACTGGAAGATCCGGTTGCCCCGCCCGATGGTGGTCGGCCCACTCAACGTGACGTGGGGCCCGATCTCGCAATGGTCGCCAATCACCACATCCGGGCCGATGATGGAATAAGGTCCGACCTGCACACCTTCCCCGAGCGAGGCTGTCGGATCGACAATCGCCGTTGAATGAATCAAATCGTCAGGTCCCGCATGGTGCACATGATCTCCGCCTCGGCGACGGTGTTACCGTCCACCGTGGCGATGCCATCAAAAACCCAGATGCCGCGCTTCCGACGCAGGATACTGACCTCCATGCGGACCTGGTCGCCCGGCTCAACGGGGCGCTTGAAGCGCACCTTGTCACTGCCGACCAGGTAGAAGATCTTGTTGCCTTCCGGCCACTCTCCCTCGGTCTCGAAGGCCAACAGGCCGCAAGCCTGGGCCATCGCCTCGACCAGTAGCACGCCGGGCATCACCGGCCGCTGGGGAAAATGCCCCTGGAAAAACGGCTCATTGACGCTGACGTTCTTGATACCGACCAGTCGCTCGCCCGGGACGCTCTCCAGCACACGATCCACCAGAAGAAAGGGGTATCGATGCGGCAAGGCAGCACGAATTTGGTGTATGTCCATATTGTCCTGATCTCTTTTCATGGCGGCTCCGGTGCGGAGCCAGGTATTCAGGGAGCGGCCCCACAGGGAGGGCGATCGGTGCGCGGGCGCCGTCCTATGGGCCCTCTGCGTCGCGGTCACCGTCCAGTTCCCGCAGTCTCTTTTCGAGTTCCCGCAAGCGCTTGGCCATGTCGTCCAGTTGATGGAAGCGAGCGACGCTCCTGCGCCACTGACGGTTGGGCTCTACTCCCGTGCCCGAGGAATAGACGCCCGGCTCGGTCAGGCTCTTGGTCACCTGGCCCATGCCGGTTACCTGCACGCCGTCGACGAGCCGAATGTGCCCGGCGATGGCCGACATACCGCCAATGGCGCAGTGACGACCGATTTCGGTGCTGCCGGCAACACCCGAGCAGGCCACCATGATGCTATGGTCACCGATACGGCAGTTATGTCCGACCTGTACGAGGTTGTCGATCTTGACACCGTCCCCGATGACGGTATCGCCAATGGCGCCGCAGTCGATAGTGGTGTTTGCGCCCACCTCCGCGTGGGCACCGATCACCACACGCCCAACCTGCGGCACCTTGATCCACTGACCATTGTCCTGGGCGAACCCGAAGCCTTCTGCACCGATCACCGCACCTGGCTGGAGCACACTGGATTCTCCGATGACGCTGCCATCGCAGATCGTCACCCGGGCTACCAGACGGGCCCCTCTGCGCACCATAACCCCACGCATAAGCACACAGCCAGGTCCGATCTCGACGTCGTCTTCGATGTGGCAATCCGGACCGATGTAGGCCTGTGCGCCCACATGCACGCGCTCACCAAGATATGCGGTTTCGTCAACCACGGCACTATCGTGCACATGAGGCGGTGGCCGATGACGTGGCATCACGAGTGCCAGTGCATGGGCGTAGGCCAGGTGCGGATTGGGCGCAATCAGGGCATTGGTCGGGCATTCACCGGCCAGGCTTTCCTCGAGCACGACCAGAGTGGCTTGGGTATCCGCCAGATGGCGGCGGTAACGGGAGTTGGCCAGGAATGTCAGGCTGCCAGGCCCCGCCTCTGCCAGAGACGCCGCATGATTCACTACGGCAGTCGCGTCACCCCGGTACGCCAGACCCAGTGATTTCGCCAACTCGCCAACAGTGACTCCCACGCACCTCTCCTACGTATTGCCCCACAGGAAACACAAAAAGAAGCCGGGAAGTTCGCCCGGCCCGGCAGACCCCGCACCAACGGCGGACGCTAGCGATTCTGATGACGCTCCCGCAACCGGTCCAATACCAGTTCCGTCACGTCCACCCGATCACTAGCGTAGACAACTCCATCCGTAATAACGAGATCAAAACCACGGGATTCGGCAACCTCGCCCACGGTATCGATCACCAGACGATGCAGCCGATTCAGCTCTTCGTTCCTGCGCATATTGAAGTCTTCGCGGAATTCCTCTTCCACGCGACGCAGGTCGCGTTTCCGTGTCACGACCTCGCGCTGCAGTCGACGCTGCTCGTCGTCGGTCATCACAGCGCCATCCCTGGAAAGGCGTTCCTCAAGCTGCCGTACGTCGCTGAGTTCGGCGGCAAGCTCACGATTTCTCGGCCCGAACTCCTCCTCCAGAGATCCAAGCGCAGCCTCTGCCTGCGGCGCCTCATTGGTCAGCCGCGACCAATTCACGAAAGCGATACTGGCTTCCGAGGCAAGCAGACCGCCAGGAACGACCATGGTGGTCAGAATCAGGCAGATCGCCAGGAATCCTGCGACTCCGTTCGGTCTATCCACTCTCACACTCGGATCAGAAGAATGTACCAATGGAGAACTGGAACCGGTCAAGGTTGTCCTCCGGCTCGTCATTTAACGGCCACGCGTAGCTCATTGTCAATGGACCCAGAGGCGAGATCCAGGTGAACGCCGTGCCCGCACTGTACCGCAAACGATCCAGATCAATGTCCTCCTGTTTGGTGTTGTAGACCTGACCTGCATCAACAAACAACGAGAACCGAACGGCATTGGATTCGATGAAAGGTGGCGGGAAGAAGTACTCGATGGAGCTGTTGACCCGGAAGTTACCGCCGATGGGCCGCCCATCCTCATCATCGCGAGGACCGAGAGAGCTGACCCGGTAACCGCGCACCGACTGGATGCCGCCATTGAAATAATTCTCGAAGAACGGCAGCTCGCTGAAGTCACCGTAGCCCTCGCCGTACGATGCCCGGCCGAACAGCGACAGCGTGGTGTTCTCGGTAACGCCGAAGTAACGACGGTTGCTGTAGTTTGCCTTGTAGTAGGTGAGATCACTACCAGGTACCGCAACCTCACCGCCGAACTCCTGAGTGCCCCCGGCCGACGGGAAAGTAAAGCGGTCGGTGGTGTTACGACTCCAACGGGCCAGAAGCTTGAAGTTCTGGTACGTATCACCGAACTCGTCAACAAAGTCGGTGATCCGGGATGGCGCCTGCGACCCCGGTGACAGCCGGATATCCTCATAACCCACATCGAAGCGGATCTGATCCTCTTCGTTGAGCGGCACGCCGAGCCCCACCTGCACGTTGCCGGAGCGCAGGTTGTAGTCGGACAACCGGCGCCGCGTCAGATTGGTGTCTCTGAGGAACGCCGAGAAATGGCGGGTGACGCCGTCCACGTTGTAGTAGCGGTCTGTATAGTTGATCTGGTAGAGACGGGTATCGTCGCTGCGGTTCGCTGCAACGCCCATGCGGTCACCGGTACCAAGCACGTTGTCCTGCGCCACAGACAGGTTCAGCAACACGCCGGCGCCACTGCCGTAGCCCACGCCGGCCTGCAGGCTGCCGGACAGCCCCTCTACCACATCAACGTTGACATCCACCTGGTCCGGCTGTCCGGGCACCTGCGGTGTCTCGATATTGACCGACTCGAAAAAGCCAAGCCGGTTGAGCCGGGTCCGCGACAGTCGGATCTTGTCGCCGGAGAACCAGCCGCCCTCGAGCTGCCGGAACTCGCGACGAATCACTTCGTCATCCGTGCGGTAATTGCCGGATATGTTAATGCGCCGCACATAGGCGCGAGCGCCCGGATCCACGTAATAGGTCATGTTGACCAGCCCGGTGTCCCGATCGATATCCGGGACCGCATTGACATTGGCAAACGCGTAGCCTTCCACGCCGAGGCGGGTGCGAATGCGGTCCGATCCCCGGGTGATGTCCGCCTGGGAGAATATGGCGCCGGATTCCAGCTCCAACAACTCGAGCAGCTCGTCTTCCTCGACGATCAGATCGCCGACGACCTCGACATCGCCGAGCCGGAAGCGATCACCCTCAGAGAGGTTTACCGTCACATAGATGCTCTGGCGGTCCGGCGACAGGGACACCTGGGTCGAGGTCACTGCAAAATTGACGTAGCCCCGGTTGAGGTAGTAACTGCGGAGCCGCTCGAGGTCGGCACTCAGACGTTCCCGGGCATAGCGGTCGCGCCTCGAGAAAGGCAGATACCAGGGCCTCGGGCCGAGTTCGAACAGACGGCGCAATTCCCGGTCCGTGAATGCCTGATTGCCAACGAAGTGCACCTCGCGAATCCGCGCGCTCTCGCCTTCATCGACATCGATGCGGATACCAACGCGGTTGCGCGGCAGGGGCGAGACCGTGCTGGATACCTCGACATCGTACCGGCCCTGGCCGAAATACTGCGCACGCAGCTCATTCTCGACATTGTCGAGCAGCGAGCGATTGAACGTCTCACCTTCCGCAAGCCCGATTTCACGAAGGGCTTCCATCAGGGGGTCGGTCTGAATCGCCGTATTGCCAAAAATCTCGATTCGGGCGATGGACGGCCGCTCGACCACGTTGACCACCAGCACGTCGCCATCCCGCGCCAGCTCGATATCCTGGAAAAAACCCGTGTCATACAGCGCCCGCATGGCCTCGGCGGCGGTCTGCCGATCCACCTGGTCATTGACACTGATGGGCAGGTAATTGAACACGGTGCCGGGGGAGAGTCGTCGCAAGCCCTCCACGCGGATATCCGTGGCCGTAAAGGATTCGAAAGCCATTGCGGGGTAAGTCACCGCAAGGCAGAGCAGGCACGTCGCTAGAAATCTGCGCATAAACTCTTGATTTGGATTCGATTCAGCCCAGCAATCGCGCCAGGTCGTTGTAGAAGGCAAGCCCCATCAGCCCGAACAGCATCATGATGCCCACCTGCTGGCCAAGGATCTGCGCCCGCTCTGATGGCGGGCTGCCCTTGATCGCCTCGACCGCAAAATACAGCAAGTGGCCGCCGTCGAGAACAGGAATCGGCAGCAAATTGAGTATTCCGAGGCTGATGCTGACTATGGCAAGGAACTTGAGGAATGGCACAAGGCCGCTGGACGCGGTGTCACCGGCGAACTGCCCGATGGTAATCGGGCCACTGAGATTATTGAGTGATGCCTGACCGACGATCATCTTCCACAGTACGTTCAGGGTGAGGACACTGGCACGCCAGGTGTCCACCACGGCCTGCCCGGTGGCCTCTAGCGGCCCGTAGCGCACCGTGTGGGCCATGCCATCGTAAGCGCCCGCAGGGACATCCGGCCGGATGCCGAGTATGCCCCGGTCGCTGCCCTGCTCCCCGAGCTGCACATCCACCCGCTCGATGCGGTTGCCGCGGTCCACTTCCAGAATCACGGCGCTACCGGCACGATCGCCCAGTGCTGCCACCAGGGACGACCAGTCATCAACGGGGCGATCGTCCACGGTCAGAATTTCATCGCCTGCAAGCAGCCCTGCCTCGTCCGCCGAGCCGCCGGCAATCAGTTCGCCGATCCGGGCGCGGATCTCGGGTTGCCATGGCCGGAAGCCAATTGCGCCCAACAGATCAGGATTGTCTCCCACACGGCCCAGACCACTCAGATCAAGCGATCGACTGAACTCCCCACCGTCCTCTCCGCGCAGGGACAACTCGACCCGATCCCGGGACAGGGCGCCGTCGAGCAATGTGATCAGCACACGATCCCAGGTCGGCGTCGCACGGCCATTCACCGCCAGCAACTCGTCGCCGCGTTCGAGACCGGCCTCCGCCGCCGGGGTGCCCTCCTGGACCGCGCCGATCACAGGTCGCACCTCGGTCGTACCGGCAACGAATATCAGCCAGTACACGGCGATGGCGAAAATGAAGTTGAAGGCCGGACCAGCAGCAACGATGGCCGTTCGCCGCCACAGGGGCTGTACGTTGAAGGCGCGGTGCCGATCTTCCGGCGCAACGTTGCCCTCGCGCTCATCGAGCATCTTGACGTAGCCACCCAGGGGAATGGCCGACAGGCAGTACTCGGTCTGATCGCGACCACCACGCCAGGTGTAGAGGGGTTTGCCGAATCCGATGGAGTAGCGCAGCACCTTGACACCAAGACGCCGGGCGACCCAGTAGTGCCCGAACTCGTGAAATGCCACGAGAACGCCAATGGCCACCACGAAGGCCAGAATGCTGGTGCCGATGCCTGTCACGTCCGTCTTCCCGCTTCGAATCGTTTGACCAGATCCCTGGTCACACGCCGACTGTGCTGATCCGCAGCCAGCACGCCGTCCAGTGAACTGACCGCGACGCTCGGCAACTGTTCCATGACAGCCGCCAGGAGTCGTGGAATATCCATGAAGCCGATGCGCTCGTCCAGAAATGCCGCGACTGCGATCTCATTGGCTGCATTGAGTGTCGCGCAGGCGTTGCCGCCGGCCTTCATTGCGTCCTGCGCCAGGCCCAGGCATGGAAAACGTTCCAGGTCAGGTGGCTGGAAGTCGAGACGCCCCAGCTGGAACAGGTCCAGCGGCTGCGCCCCGGAGGCGATGCGCTCCGGGTAGGATAACGCGTGGGCGATGGGAATGCGCATGTCCGGATTACCCATTTGCGCAATCACGGAACCATCCAGGTATTCCACCAGCGAGTGGATAATGCTCTGCGGATGCACCACAACCTGTACGTCATCCGGCTGCAGCCCGAATAGCCAGCAGGCCTCCACCAGCTCCAGGCCCTTGTTCATCATCGTCGCCGAGTCGACGGATATCTTCCGCCCCATGCTCCAGTTAGGGTGTGCGCAGGCCTGATCCGGTGTCACGGCATGGAGCGTCGCCGGATCCGCGTCCCGAAACGGTCCACCAGAGGCGGTCAGCAATATCCGCCGTACCCCACTGGCGGCAAGCTCGCCACGATGGAAATCCGCCGGCAGACACTGGAAAATCGCATTATGCTCGCTATCCAGCGGCAACAGTTTCGCCCCACTCTCCTCGACGGCCTGCATGAAGACAGCTCCGGCGGTCACCAGGGCCTCCTTGTTTGCCAGGAGGACCCGCTTGCCGGCTCTTACTGCGGCCAGGCCGGGCGCCAGACCTGCCGTGCCGACAATCCCGGCGACCACCGTCTGCACCTCTCCAGCCGCGGCAACCTCTTCCAGTGCCCGTGGCCCGGAGTCAACCTGGGTGGCCAGCCCGTCGGCCTGCAGGCGTCGGCGAAGTCGTGCAGCCCTGTCATCCTCTCCGAGCACGGCCCGTGCCGGCTGAAAACGGCGGCATTGTTCGTACAACAGCTCGTCATTGTCATGAGCCGTCAGGGCAAAGACGCGGAAACGCTCGGGGTACCGACCGATAACGTCCAGCGCACTGACTCCGATTGAGCCGGTGGCGCCAAGCACCGTCACTGCTTGCGGATCCGGGATCGTCATAAGAGGTAGAGACCTGCGGCGAATATCGGTGCGGCGGCAGTCAGACTGTCAATGCGATCGAGCACGCCACCGTGTCCCGGCAAGAGGCTGCCACTGTCCTTCACACCACGGCGTCGCTTGATCATGCTCTCGTAAAGATCACCGGCTATGGAGAAGACGGTCGTGGTGACCACGAGAAGGATAAAGCCGCCGAACTGGATCGGTGGGACCTGAGGCAAAGCCAGCACGAGCAGGGCGCACACCACGGCCACCAGCAGCCCGCCCATAGCGCCTTCCCAGGTCTTGCCTGGACTGATAGCCGGTGCCAGCTTGCGGCGACCAAATGCACGCCCAGCGAAATAGGCGCCCGAGTCCGCCGCCCAGATAATCACCAGCATCAGGAGGATGAACCAGGGGCCTGCAAACAGGGTGTGCATCCACACCATCGCACCCCATGCAGGAACCAGCACAAGCCACCCCGAGATCATCCCGGCCGCGCCCCGCAACGGCGCCTGACCGCCACGGCCCGCCCCGTAGGCGGCGAGCCGGGTCAGTGCATACAGCCACCAGGCGACGCCAGCACCCAGCAACACGGGCAGCACGATGCCGGGCTCTTCACTGTAGACCAGCCCCAGTGAGGCGGCGATCAGGGCCAGAAACGACCAACGGGATGAGGTTTGCTGCAATTCGATCAGGCGACTCCACTCCCAGGCACCCAACAAGACAACGCAGCCCATGAAGACGGCAAACATCCACGTCGGCGCGATGAGTACGGCAGCCAGAACCAGGGGCAAGAGCACCAGGGCGGTGATCAGGCGAAGCTTAAGCACGGGAGGCCTGTCCGAGTTGCTCGCTGGTCAGACCGAAACGGCGCTCACGTCCGTGATACCAGGCGAGCGCCTGGTCAAGTTCCTTGACGTCGAAGTCAGGCCACAGGGTGGGCGTGAAATACAACTCCGCGTACGCGAGTTGCCAGAGCAGAAAGTTGCTGATGCGTTGCTCGCCCCCGGTTCGAATCAGCAGATCCGGCGGAGGCAGATCCGCCAGAGCCAATCCCTGACTCAGGTGCTCCTCGGTGATTGCGTCGGCATCCAGTTCCCCTGCTGCGACGCGGGCAGCGATTGCTTTCGCCGCCTGGGTGATATCCCAGCGGCCACCGTAGCTCGCCGCAACCACGAGGGTCATTCCGTCGTTGTTGCGGGTCAGTTCCTCGACCCGCTCCACCTGCCTGCAGAGGCGCTCGCCCAGACGCTCGCGCTCGCCCACCAGGCGAATACGCACACGGTGTTCGTGCAGTTTGTCGGCCTCTTTTTCCAGGGTCTTGAGGAACAGATCCATGAGGACGGAGACTTCTTCTTCGGGACGGCGCCAGTTCTCGCTGCTGAAGGCAAACAGCGTCAGGACCTTGACGCCCTTGCGGCCACAGGCCTCGATCAGGCGCCTGGCCGCTTCCACACCCGCGCGATGGCCGGCTGGCCGAGGCATGAATCGCCGACTCGCCCAGCGGCCGTTGCCGTCCATGACGACCGCGACGTGGTCCGGCCCCGACACGCCTTGATCCGGGTCTTCATCCAGTTGCAGCCTGGCCTTGCTCATGCCCTAAGACACCCACCGCGTTCGAGACCTGCAGACTCGGCGTGGCGACGAAGACTCGCGGCCCTCGCCCACCTTGCTCAGATCTCCATGAGTTCTGTTTCTTTCTTCTCTAGTAGCGCGTCGATCTCCGCTACATACTTGTCGGTCAGTTTCTGAACAAGATCGTTGGCGCCGCGTTCCTCATCCTCGGAGATGTCCTTTTCCTTCAGCAACGTCTTGAGATCATTGTTGGCGTCGCGGCGAATATTGCGCACCGCCACCTTGGCCTGCTCCGCCTCACCCCGGACGACACGCACCAGATCCTTACGGCGCTCCTCGGTCAGAGGCGGCATCGGCACCCGAATGACGCTGCCCGCACTTGCCGGGTTCAGGCCCAGGTCGGACTTGAGGATGGCTTTTTCCACCGCCGACACCATCGTCTTTTCGTAAGGTGTGACGAGCAGGGTCCTGGCATCCGACGCGGTCACGGTTGCAACCTGACCAATCGGCATCTCAGCCCCGTAGTACTCGACGGTCACATGATCCAGCAGGCTCGAATGAGCGCGGCCGGTGCGAATCTTTACGAATTCACCCTTCAGAGCCTCGACCGATTTCTGCATCCGGTCTTCGGCATCCTTCCTGATTTCATCGATCACGGTTCTATCCTCTCTGCACGATCGTACCGACATCAGCCCCGGTTACAACGTCCTTCAGCGAACCGGGACGGGTCATGTCGAAGACCTGGATGGGAAGGGAATGATCCCGACAGAGAACGATCGCTGTAGCATCCATGACCATGAGCTTGCGCTCTAGAACCTCGTCATAGGTTAGCCGGCGGAAGCGCTCGGCATCCGGATTGCGCATGGGATCGTCGCTGTATACCCCATCGACCTTGGTCGCCTTGAGCATCACATCGGCGTTGACCTCAACCGCTCGCAGGCTGGCGGCTGAATCAGTCGTGAAAAACGGGTTGCCGGTGCCCGCCGCGAATACCACGACCCGCCCCTTCTCCAGGTGACGCAAGGCGCGACGGCGAATGTAGTCCTCGCACACCTGGTTGATCTTGATCGCGGACATGACCCGGGTGAAAACGCCCGCATGCTCAAGCGCGTCCTGCAACGCCAGCGCATTCATCACCGTGGCGAGCATGCCCATGTGATCCGCGGTAACCCGGTCCATACCCGCCTGGGCCAGCCCGGCACCGCGGAAGATGTTGCCACCCCCGACGACCAGGGCAATCTCGACCCCCATCTCCCTGACTTCGCGAATCTCAATGGCCAACCGTCGGATGACGGCAGGATCGATGCCGTAGTCGGCATCGCCCATCAGGCCCTCGCCACTGAGCTTGAGCATAATGCGGCGATAGACAGGAGTCGCCATTCTTTGCCCCTCAAATCATGTCGGTGACTGCACCCTGATCAGGCCGGGAGTTCAGGACCCCCGGACCTGCGCCATGACCTCTTCGGCGAAGTTCCCCTCGGCCTTCTCGATACCCTCTCCCACTTCAAGACGGGAGAAGCTCAACACCTGCGCATTGGCGCCCTTGAGCAACTGGCCGACGGTCTGGTCCGGATCCTTGACGAAAGGCTGACCGACGAGCGTCGTCTCCTTGAGAAACTTCTTTACACGGCCTTCGATCATCTTCTCGATGATTTCGGCAGGCTTGCCGCTGTCCTGGGCCTGGGCACGGAGAATCTCGCGCTCCTTTTCCAGTGTCTCGGCCGGCATGCCGTCTTCGTTCACGCAAACCGGGTTGCTCGCTGCGACATGCATGGCGATATCACGGCCCAAGGCCTCATCACCACCCTGCAGTTCGACCATCACGCCGATGCGGGTGCCGTGGAGATAATAGTAGAGTTTGCCAGAGGCGCTTTCGAAACGGGTGAAGCGGCGTACCTGCACGTTCTCGCCGATCTTTGCCACCAGTTCCTTCTGTGCCGTCTGCACATCGTTGCCGCCACCATACGGCAGCGCCAGCAGCGCCGCCACATCGGCGGGCTTGCTCTCGAGCACGATCGCGGCGACGCGCTCGGCAAAGCCGGTGAAGTTCTCGCCACTGGAGACGAAATCCGTCTCGCAATTGACTTCAAGCAGCACGCCCTCGTTGCCGGCTTCGCTGACAACTGCGACCACGCGACCCTCGGCGGCTACGCGATCAGCCTTCTTGTCAGCCTTCGCCAGGCCCTTCTTGCGCATCAGTTCGACGGCCTTGTCGAGATCACCGTCGGTCTCGACCAGGGCCTTCTTGCATTCCATCATGCCGGAGCCGGTGCGCTCCCGCAGTTCCTTCACCTGTGCAGCGGAAATCGCCATCTGTGAATACCTCTGAAACGTGTACATGAAGACGCCGCAGGCCCTGTACCCGCGGCGCCCATCTGACAAACCGGTCGCGCTGAAACCCTAGTGGGTGGCGCCGGTCTGCTCTGCGTCAGTTCCGGATTCGGCGCCTTCGCGCAACTCGACAAAATCATCCGACTCACTGCCAGGCCGCACCGACGACGCCTTGGCGTCGAGAATGGCGTCAGCGGCACCCTTCAGGTAGAGGCGAATGGCGCGGATAGCGTCGTCATTGCCGGGAATCACGTAGTCGATGCCACGCAGTTCGTTATTGGTATCCACGACACCAATGACCGGGATACCGAGCTTCCGCGCTTCCTGAACGGCGATTTTCTCGAAGCCGACATCAATGACGAACAGGGCATCGGGCAGACGCTCCATGAACTTGATACCGGACAGGGAGCGATCCAGCTTGTCCTTCTCACGGGTCAGCATGAGCGCTTCTTTCTTGACAACCTTGCGGAAGGTGCCGTCCTGCTCTTGCTGCTCAAGGTCTTTCAGTCGGCGAATGGACTGCTTGACCGTGCGGAAGTTGGTCATCATGCCGCCAAGCCAGCGGTGATCGACGAATGGCATGCCACAACGCTCGGCCTCTTCACGCACGGCCTGACGAGCCGGACGCTTGGTGCCGACGAACAGGATACGCCCGCCGTCCGCGGCCAGCTTGCCCATATAATTAAGGGCTTCCTGATACAGAGGCAGGGATTTTTCCAGGTTGATGATGTGGATCTTGTTGCGCTCGCCGAAAATGAACGGGGCCATTTTCGGATTCCAGTAGCGCGTCTGGTGACCGAAGTGAACGCCGGCCTCCAGCATTTCTCGCATGGATACGTTAGCCAATGGACTGCTCCTTGGGTTTGGGCCTCCATGCACCCGGCATGCAAAAACCCCGGAGGGCAACCCATTGCATGTGACGGTGCATGTGCGGATTCTCAAGCGGCCCGGGGCCGCGTGAACGTGTGCCGACAAGTAATTGGTGGTTTGCCTGTTCGGCGCGCGCTTTATACCATACATGGGTGTTTGCGACAATTTTGGCGCGCCCTCCAGGGTGAAGCGCAGGCAACGATACCGACCGTTGGCTGACACCCTCGCCGCGGTGATTCAGTCGCAGCGAAATTGCGTACTCTGGTGCCGTTCAATGCCAGCCCGGGCGAGTGCGCCGAAGATTGTACCCCCGGCATCAGCGTGTAGAGTAATGCGGCTGACGCGGCCACCGTCCGCTGGCGCCGCCTTGACAACCAGCCCCATGAACCAACAGGTCTCAACCGAATGGCAGTTACCATCAAGAGTGGAGAAGAGATCGAGAAGATGCGCGTTGCAGGCCGTCTGGCGGCCAGCGTGCTGAACATGATCGAGCCACATGTTGCGCCGGGAGTCACCACCGAGGAACTGGACCGGATCTGCCACGAGTTTATCGTCGATGAACTTGATTGCGTGCCGGCACCCCTTAACTATCGTGGCTTCCCCAAGTCAATCTGCACGTCGGTCAATCATGTGGTCTGCCATGGCATTCCAGGGCCCAAGCGCCTGAAGAAAGGCGACATTCTCAACATCGATATCACGGTGATCAAGGACGGTTATCACGGTGACACCAGCCGGATGTTCTTCATCGGCGAGCCACCGGTACTTGGCAAGCGCCTGAGCGAAGTCGCCCATGCCTGCATGTGGGAAGGGATCAGGCTGGTGCGTCCCGGCGCCCATCTCGGAGATATCGGTCACGTGATCCAGCAACTGGCGGAGAGCCACAATTATTCCGTGGTGCGGGAATATTGTGGCCATGGCATCGGACGCCAGTTCCATGAGGATCCCCAGGTATTGCATTATGGAGAGCCCGGCACGGGAATGGCCCTCAAGGAGGGCATGTGCTTCACCATCGAGCCAATGGTGAACGCCGGTCGCAAGGAGACCCGCCTGCTGAAGGACGACTGGACGGTAGTGACCAAGGATCACAGCCTGTCCGCTCAATGGGAACATACCATTCTGGTAACCGCCGATGGATTCGAAGTCCTGACTCTGCGCGAGGGGGAAACCCCTGGCGTTATGCCGAACTGAGGTTTCCCAGCGCTGATGGCAATCGTGCACGCCGATGTAGACGCACTGCTATTCGATCCGACAGATCTGGACGCCCGTCTAGCCGCCGGAACGGCTCCTGTCAAAGCGTTCCGCCACTGCCTCGAAGCCGGGGACGCCATGCTGGAGGGGCGCTTCCGCGAGGGCACGCCCGCCCGACTGGTCGTTCCACAACGCAGCTGGCTGATCGACCAGGTCCTGGGCCGCGCCTGGCAGCGCCTCATGGATGGCGAGACCGGGAACGCAGCCCTGGTGGCGGTAGGCGGCTACGGTCGCGGTGAACTTCACCCCGGATCGGATATCGACATCATGGTTCTGATCCCGGCCGACTGCGGCAAGGACCTGTCAAGCCGGATCGAGCGCTTCATCACCTCTCTATGGGACATCGGCCTTGAGGTCGGCCATAGCGTTCGGACGGTTGAAGATTGCGTTCGGGAATCCACCGCGGATATCACCGTCGCCACCAACATCATGGAATCACGCCTCCTCGCCGGCGCGGAGACGCTATTCGACGATATGCGCGAGGCGACAGCGCCAGCACATGTCTGGGCAAGCCGCGACTTCTTTGCCGCAAAGCTGGCCGAGCAGGAGGCGCGGCACCTCAAGTATCACGATACCGCCCACAATCTGGAACCCAATATCAAGGAGAGCCCCGGCGGACTGCGCGATATCCAGATGGTGGGCTGGGTCGCCAAGCGGCACTTTGGCGCCGAAACATTGCGGGATCTGGTCGGCCAGGGCTTCCTGAACGAATCCGAATATGAAGAACTGATCAGCGGCCAGAACTTTCTGTGGGATATCCGCTTTGCCCTGCACCTGCTGGCGGGAAGACGCGAGGACCGGCTGCTGTTCGACCACCAGACCGCACTTGCCAAGCAATTCGGTTACGCCGACCAGGACCATACCCTGGGTGTCGAACAGCTCATGCAGCGCTACTTCCGAACGGTCGCCGACCTGGGCCGGCTCAACGAAATGCTGCTGCAACTCTTTCAGGAAGCCATTCTCTACGTCGACGACGTGGAGCCACCGCAACTGCTTAACAAACGCTTCCAGGCGCGAAAGGGGTTTCTCGAAGTCACCCACGGAAATGTCTTCAAGCGCTATCCGTTTGCGCTGCTGGAAGCCTTCTTGCTGATGCAGCAGCACCCGGAGCTCAAAGGTGTGCGCGCGTCCACTATTCGCCTCATTCGCGACAGTCGCCACCTCATCGACGACAAGTTTCGTCGGGATTTGCGCTGTCGCAGCCTGTTCATGGAGATCATGCGTCAACCCCGCGGGCTCACCCATGAATTGCGGCGGATGCACCGTTATGGTGTGCTCGCCCGCTACATTCCGGCATTCGGCGCAATCAGCGGCCGGATGCAATATGACCTGTTCCATGCCTACACGGTTGACTCTCACACTCTGTTCGTGGTGCGTAACCTGCGCCGCTTCGCCATTGATGAGCACGCAGACGAATTGCCGTTCTGCAACACCATCATGCAGCGCTTGCCCAAGACCGAGCTGCTCTACCTGGCGGGAATCTTTCACGATATTGCCAAGGGTCGCGGCGGCGATCACTCCGAACTGGGCGCCGACGATGCCTACGAGTTCTGCATCCACCATGGGCTCAGTCAATACGACGCCCGCCTGGTGGCCTGGCTGGTGCGCCATCATCTGCTGATGTCCATGACCGCCCAGCGCAAGGATATTTCCGACCCGGAAGTGGTCAGTCGTTTCGCCCGCCAGGTGGGCGATCGGGTCAGGCTTGACTACCTCTACCTGCTCACCGTGGCGGATATCCGCGCAACCAACCCGGGGCTTTGGAACTCCTGGCGCGACTCGTTGCTGATGGAACTCTACACGGCAACCACACGGGCACTGCGGCGCGGCCTGGAGCACCCCATCGACAATGAGGAACTGGTTCGGGAAACCCAGCAGCAGGCAAGGCGCCGGCTCAAGGTGATGGGCCTGCACCACATGTCGGTGAAATCCATCTGGCGACACTTCACCGACGATTACTTCCTGCGCTATTCCGCGGAAGAAATAGCCTGGCATACGGAAGCCATCGCCCGGACGAGACCCGAGGAGTTACCTTTAGTACTTGTGGACGCCCAGAGCGCGCGCGGTGGCACAGAGGTGTTCGTGTATACGGAGGACCGCGACCATGTCTTTGCCCAGACGGTACAGGCACTCGACCAGCTGAATCTGAATATCCAGGACGCCCGTATCATTACCACCGAACACGGCCACACGCTGGACAGTTATCTGGTCCTGGAGGACGACGGCGAACCCGCGCGGGAAACCTGGCGTATCGACGAGATCGCCGGGCGTCTGCAAGCAGCACTGCAACAGACCAGACTGTGTCCGCCGGCCAGGCGACCAGTCCCCAGGCAGCTGCGCAGCTTCACGATCAAGACCGAGATCAACTTCAGCCCCGATGAAACCAATGAGCGCACGGTGATGGAACTCATTACCGGCGACAGGCCGGGTCTGCTGGCCCGTGTCGGATACGGCTTCGCCCAGTGCGGCTTCCGCCTGCAGAACGCCAAGATCGCCACCATCGGTGCCCGGGTCGAGGACGTGTTTTTTGTCACCGACGAGGACAACAGGCCACTGAGCCGTCCGGAGCAGTTCGATTGTATCCGCGACGCCCTGATCGATCTGCTGGACGAACGTTCCAACCTCGCCGAACGCGCCACCGGTCTGTGAATCGACGACCATGAACCCGGATCTGCAACGCCTACAGCCCTACCCCTTCGAGCGCCTGCGAAGCCTGTTCCAGGGGGTACAGCCACCGACAGACCTGAAAGCCATCAGCCTTGGTATCGGCGAACCGCGACATGCAACGCCGTCGCAGGTAGTGGACGCACTCACAGGGGCAGTGGATGGCCTTTCGCGCTACCCGGCGACCAAGGGTCAGCCGGCCCTGAGGCAGGCTATTGCCAACTGGGCACAGCGGCGTTTTTCGCTGCCCACAGGGTCACTTGATCCGGATGAGCAGTTACTGCCCGTCTCAGGCACACGCGAAGCCTTGTTTGCCATCGCCCAGACCGTGGTCGACCGCAGCGGCAAACCGCTGGTAGGCATGCCCAACCCCTTCTACCAGATCTACGAGGGGGCCGCCCTTTTGGCGGGAGCGGAACCGCTGTTCCTCAATTGCGCTGCCGACACGGACTACCTGCCAGATCCGGACACGATATCCGCCGCAGACTGGGACCGCTGTCAGTTGCTGTATCTGTGCAGCCCCGGCAACCCTTCCGGTGCGGTGATGCCACCGGCCCTGCAGCATCGCTTCATCGAATTGGCCCAGAAACATGATTTCGTGATCGCCGCGGATGAGTGCTATTCAGAGCTCTACCCGCCCGGCGCGACGCCACCCCGTGGTTTTCTGCAGACAGCTCTCGAGACGGGGCTATCCGACTTTCGTCGACTACTGGTGTTCCACAGTCTTTCCAAGCGCTCCAATGCTCCCGGCCTGCGCTCTGGTTTCGTGGCCGGTGACGCCGAGTTGATCCGGGCGTTCCTGCTCTACCGCACCTATCATGGTTGCGCCCTCCCCGAGCAGACCCAGACCGCCAGTATCGCCGCCTGGGAAGACGAGCAGCACGTAGTCGACAATCGCGAGGCCTATCAGCAGAAATTCGACGCCGTGCTGGGAATACTGGAGGGCTGCCTGGAGGTGCGCCGCCCGGTTGCAGGCTTCTATCTCTGGCCGCGAACACCGCTGGACGACACTGAATTTGCCCGAAGGCTTTATGCCGAACACCATGTGACGGTTCTACCGGGCAGCTATCTGTCACGGCAGACCGATGTCGGCAACCCCGGGGCCGGGCATGTGCGCATGGCCCTGGTTGCATCGCTGGACGATTGCGTCGAGGCGGCGCGGCGGATCAAGCTTTTCTGCCGCAGCCTCTGAGCAATGCACCTGATCGGATCATCAAACTGGGAGTAGACCATGGAGCAACTGCAGTCTGTCATCGAGAGCGCTTTCGAAAAGCGCGCCGAATTCAACCCCGCCACGGCCCCCGCCGAGGTGCGCGAAGCGGTGGAGGCCGCCCTCGCTCTGCTGGATAGCGGCGAAGCCCGGGTTGCGGAGAAGCGTGATGGCGACTGGGTGGTGAACCAGTGGCTGAAGAAAGCCGTGCTGCTGTCTTTCCGTCTGCACGACAACACCGTCATGCGCACCGGAGCCATCAACTACTTCGACAAGGTTCCACTCAAGTACACCGACTACAATTCCCAGCAATTCCGCGACGGCGGCGTGCGCGTGGTGCCGCCGGCCGTGGCTCGCCGCGGCTCTTACATTGCACCTGGTGCGGTACTGATGCCCTCGTACGTGAACATAGGCGCCTACGTGGATGAGGGAACCATGGTGGATACGTGGGCAACCGTGGGGTCCTGCGCACAGATCGGCAAGGGCGTGCACCTCTCCGGCGGTGTCGGCATCGGCGGTGTGCTCGAACCGCTGCAGGCGAACCCGGTGATAATCGAGGACAACGTCTTCGTGGGTGCCCGCTCCGAGGTTGTCGAGGGGGTCATTGTCGAAGAGGGTGCGGTGATCTCCATGGGTGTCTACATCGGCCAGAGTACCAAGATCTACAATCGGGAGACCGGTGAGGTCACCTATGGCCGCGTTCCGAAGGGCGCGGTGGTTGTGCCCGGCAACCTGCCGGCGAAGGACGGTACGCACAGCCTGTACTGCGCCGTGATCATCAAGCAGGTGGACGAGCGCACGCGGGCGAAAGTCAGCATCAACGAACTGCTGCGCCCCTGAGGCGCCTTCGGAGGGAGTCGTGATTGTCCTCTACGGCATCAAGAGCTGCGACAGCTGCCGCAAGGCACGCAAGTTCCTGGAAGCCAACGGCCTGACCTTTCGCTTCCATGATCTGCGGGAAGCCGGCGTGGATGCAGCGCTGCTGGAGCGGTGGATTGACGTGCACGGGCCAGACACATTGGTGAATCGGCGCAGCACCACCTGGCGGGAACTGGATGCCAAGGACCGGGAACGCGCTGGCAGCGGCGATCTGCTGAGGCTGCTGATGGAATACCCCACCCTGATCAAACGGCCGATACTGCAAGCACCCAACGCATGCATTGCCGGCTTCAGGGAAGCGGACTACCGGGAGAGCCTCCTCCATGAGTGACACGCTGGATCTGGCCTGCGATCTCATCCGGCGGCGCTCCGTCACACCTGACGATGCGGGCTGCCAACGATTGATTCAGGAGCGGCTTGAAGCCCTGGGCTTCAAGCCTGAATGGATGCGATTCAACGATGTCACCAACCTTTGGGCACGACGCGGTGACAACGGCCCCTTGCTGGCCTTCGCGGGCCACACGGACGTGGTACCAACGGGCCCCGAGGCGCGCTGGTCATCACCACCCTTCGAACCCACGATACGAGACGGTCTGCTCTATGGTCGGGGTGCCGCAGACATGAAGGGCAGCATCGCCGCCTTCATCACCGCCCTGGAACGCTTTGTCGACCGGCATCCCGACCACGACGGCTCCATTGCCCTGCTGATTACCAGCGACGAGGAAGGCCCGTCGGTGGATGGCACCGTGAGGGTGGTCGAGGTGCTGGAGCAGCGCTGTGAGAAGATCGACTGGTGCCTGGTGGGCGAACCCAGCAGCGAGGCCCGGGTCGGCGACATCATCAAGAATGGTCGTCGCGGGTCGTTGAACGGGCGGCTGACCGTGCGGGGCAGGCAAGGCCATGTGGCCTACCCGCACAAGGCGGCGAACCCCATTCACCTGCTCGGCCCGGCCCTGGTGGAACTGGGCGCCCGTCACTGGGACGACGGTAACGAAGCCTTTCCGCCCACAACCTTTCAGATTTCCAACATCAACGGCGGCACTGGCGCGACCAACGTGATTCCCGGCGAGGTGGACTTGCTGTTCAATCTGCGGTTTTCCACCGAGTGGACCGCCGAGCAGCTGCAAGCAGAGATCGTGGCCATCCTCGACCGTCATCAACTTGACTACGCCATCGACTGGACAGTCTCCGCACGGCCATTTGTGACCGCCGAAGGTGCCCTGGTGGAGGCGACCGCGGGCGCCATCAAGGAGGCCACCGGCAATGCACCGACCCTGTCCACCGCCGGCGGCACCTCGGATGGTCGCTTCATCGCCCCCACCGGTGCCCAGGTGGTGGAACTCGGTCCGGTAAACGCCAGCATCCACCAGATCGATGAGCACGTG
Organism: Natronocella acetinitrilica; assembly: GCF_024170285.1. Taxonomy (NCBI): domain Bacteria; kingdom Pseudomonadati; phylum Pseudomonadota; class Gammaproteobacteria; order Chromatiales; family Ectothiorhodospiraceae; genus Natronocella; species Natronocella acetinitrilica. Next base: position 124,508 of record NZ_JALJXV010000008.1, on the reverse strand, counting down.
TCGGTGAGCGATCTTGATACCCTCAGCGTCATCTACGAAGGCGTACTGAGACGCCTGATCGCTCCGCCAAGCACCTCGTAGACCGCAGCATGATCCGTGTGGGCAATGTTGAAGCGAAGGTAGGATCCGTGCTCACCGCCTGGGCGGAAGACATGCCCGGGCGCGAGCATGACACCATCTTCGGCGGCGATTCGCGTCAATTCGGCCGCATCCACGCCGCCGGGTAATTCTGCCCAGACAAACAGCCCGCCAATGCCGTCGTCCCCCACTCTCAGGCCGAGCTCCTCGAGACGCTGGACGACGCGCCTGCGCACACGGGCAAGACGCTTGCGCACGCCGGAAAGGTGCCGTCGGAATTGCCCGTTCTCCAGCATGAACAGCACCGCACGTTCGGTGATGCAAGGCGTGGCAAGCGAGGACAAGAGTTTCATGTCCAGAGCCCGCCTGGCAACCTCCGGGCTGGCGGCCAGGTAGCCCACCCGCAGGGAGCTGGACAGGGTCTTGGAGAAACTGGAGACGTAGATCACCTGCCCCAACTCGCCCAGGGCTGCCAACCGCATTGGCTCACCGGGGTGGAGTTCACCGTAGACATCATCCTCGACAAGCAGGAGATCATTGCGCTCCGCGATGGCAAGTAGTCGGTGCGCGCAGGCGGGCGACAGGCTGGTACCGGTGGGGTTGTGCAAAACGGCATTGATGAAGTACGCCACCGGGCGGTGCTGCTCGATACGCTGCTCGAGCAGGTCGGTATCCAGGCGTTGTGCGCCCCGGGGTATACCGACAATGCGGACACCAAGTGTCCGAAGATGCGCGAAGAGCGTGTAATAACCAGGATCATCAACCAGCACGGTGTCACCGGGCTGGAGGAAGAGCCGGGCAATAATATCCAGCGCCTGGGAGGCGCCCTGGGTGGTGATGATCTGCCCGGGATCGGCCTTGATCCCGGCCTGGAGCAGGGTGAGATGCAATTGCATCCGCAGGCCGGGCAAGCCTGCGGGATGCCCGTACTGAATGGGTTCACCAGTCGCATCCCGAGCTGCAGCGAGTAGCGCACGGCGCAGTCCGTCGTTGTCCAGCCAATCCGCGGGCAGCTCGCCCCAACCCGGTCTGTGCATGGTGCCGGCGGTCTGCATGCCGGACCTGAGCAGGGAGACCGCATCGATGTCCTGACTCTCGTGCGGAAGCGGTTCCGGTTGTCCGATCGCGGGCTGCCGGGCACGAATAAAGAAGCCGGAACCGGGGCGCGCCTGTAACCGTCCCCGCGCCACCAGCCGGTCATAGGCCTCCACGACGACGTTGCGGCTCACCTCCAGTTGCTGCGCCGCATGACGGATGGACGGTACGCGATCGCCATCACGCAGTTCCAGCTGCTCGACGGCCTGCTCCACCACCATGACCACCTGATCGACCAGCGGCTGCCTGATTTCCCGACTGAGCGGCATCATTTTCATGACGGTGTCTCTGAATCAATAGGGTGACAGTCTCTTTTAACTGTACCTATTTTGTACCTATTCATTGGGGATAATGCCATCGGGATCGATGACTGAGGGAGGCTTCCCATGGGATTCCGCAGGCCTACACCCCTGCAGTTCGCCCTACTGGCATGTCTGGCCATCAGCGGTTGCGACTCACATCCGCTGGATGTGCCTGCCACGGCACAGGGCGTGGATGCATTCACCTCGCTTCCGGGAGGTGGCTATCTTGTAATCGTGGACAACAGGTTGCTGATCTACGACCCGTCCATCGGCTGGCGTGCCGGTGCCGCCTACGAGCGAAACAGCGACGGACCAGCGTCACGCTCGGCGCTGACTACCGACAATCTTGCGAATTCCGGGATCAATTTCGCCCCCCTGGCCGATTCCGTGATTGTCGACGTGGTATTCACAAGCCACCGCGGCGAAACCCTGGACCACGGCGCAGAGGACACGGAAGCTCCCGCGCTGGGGCTGGCGGTGACCGCCAATGGCTGGGTGTATCGCCTCCGTTGGCCGAACGGCGTGACGGCCGAGCCGACAATCCGACGGCTAGGCGCTATCCCCGAAGGCTGGGAGGCGGTTGCGGTCAGCGGCCACCACCGCCCCTTCTCGGCGTCGGTGCTGGCCAGGCGGACTGGTGACTACCATATACACACCGTCGGTCGCTGATCAGGACAGATCGATTGCATGGGCCTTGAGATCCGCCAGGCTGCAGACCTCCAACGCGGTTTCGTTGGTTGCCATGAGCAGTACCGGCGGCGCCACGTCTGCCTCCAGGGCCTGTTGCCAGCGCGCTGCGCACAGGCACCACTGGTCGCCGGGTTTGAGCCCGGGGAAACCCGCCTCCGGCCGTGGTGTCACCAGATCGTTGCCCTGTTCCAGGCTGAACGCGAGAAACTCCGCGGTTACCCTGGCACACACCGCATGCAAACCCACGTCGTAGGTATTGGTCTCGCAGAAGCCACTCCGGGTGAAGCCGGTCACGGGATTGTCGCAGCAAAGCGCCAGGGGCTCTCCGAGTACATTGCGCGCGTGGTGGATCGTTTCCATGGTGAGTCTCCGACATCATTGGGAAAATACGTCGACCCTCGCTGCGAGCGCCGCCTTGCCAGGCCGGGCCTTCGGGGCGCAGAAACGTGCCGAACTTCCGTTATGGGACACTGCACTGCTCAAAGATTAGCAGTTCTCGCTGTCAGGGCGCTGAGCCTGCCAGACCGCCGGGAATTCCCGGACCGAAGACGGTCCGTGGTGATGGACGAGTTCCAGAACCGCCTCCTTGAGTACTGCAATGACTTCGCCACGCCCGGAAAGACCGAGTGACCGCGCGGTATCTCTCCAACTCCGCCCCTGGAGCAATTTCAGAATGAAAACCGCCCGATGGCGCTCTGTCAGGCTGTGTCTGGCAGCGCGCTCCACCAGCGCCCACCAGGCCAGGGTGTGCAGCGAGGCCAGACTGGCCTCATAGGCCCGGCAGGTACTGGCAAAGGCGGCCGCGTCAAGCCAGTCCTGCCCGCCGGGCGGGCTGCCGGCCTCCCCCAGTTGCCCCAGCACGCCGTCACAGACGTCCCAGGCAAGCGTGGACAGCGTGTCCTGAAGGTGTAATGGCAATTCCCGACGGAAGCGATGCCGACCCTCCGCAACCCGTTCCCGGGCAGCATCACTGATAGACCGGGCTACCAGCAGGGAGTGGGTACCACTGGCGGCGTCGCGACGCATGCCTACACGCAAGGGCAGGAAGCCGTTGCTCCACCAGAAGGTCAGCAGGTCCGGGGTCACACCGAAGCTTGAACCGATCATGTCGAGGCTGTTTGCCTCCGCCGCCTCCACGAGACTGCCAAGCAAGGCAGAACCAACACCCCGACGCCGACAGTCCGGATGGACAGCAATACGCATGATCCGCAGCCCGCGCAGAGCGGCACCTTGCCGCACACCAACGTGGGCGGCCAGGGACTGTGGAAGCAGGTGTCCCTGGGGCCGTCGCCGACCGGTCCAGATGGCCTCCGCAAGTTCCGGCGGAAAGCCGCCCTCTTCCGCCACAAGCGCGATGCCCACGACCTGATCCGCCATGGCCGCAAGGTGCACGCTGAGATTGGGACCATCGAGCAGATGGCGCAGGTCCATGGGCCGGGTGCGGTAGTGGGCCTGCACCAGCAAACCGAACACCTGGCGAAGCAGGGGCTCATCGGCGAGCAGCGCGTCCCGGTCCAGCAACCGGCAACGCAGGCGGTCGGCGCTACCAACCGCTGGCGCTTCCGGCAACTCCGCGTTCAGCAGCAGGCATGAGAATGTGAGCCGCTCCAGGGGATCATCTGCGGCCCATCGCATGGGCTCCCGGAGTTCAAGCTGCCGCCAACCCGGCGCGTCGCGGTCCAGTGCTGAACGGAAACGCAGCGAGAATCCGCGCCCGGTTCCCTCGTAGCCGTGAACGGTGGTGGAGAAGACGATGCGGTTGTAGCGCAACAACAGCGCCTGAAGGATGTCGGGCGCGATCCCTGCCGCTTCGTCAACCAGGAGCAGATCCGCCGGTGGCGTCTGCTCCAGCAGGTCCGCCGGAGAAACATAGATTGGCGCGGCCGCACCGGCGAAGCGGTATACCGCTTCGCATTGCTCGTGTCGCGGGGCCGTCAGGAGGATGCGTGCCTGCGGCATCTGCTTGTGCAGGCGGGCAGCGGCAAAGCCCAGCGCTGCTGACTTGCCCCGCCCTCTGTCGGCGGTCAGCACCAGAGGCCGTCGGCGGCGCCCACCTGCCACGCGGCAGACTTCCTCGATTGCCAGGCCCTGTTCGACGTAGCACTGCGGATCATCGACCGCCTCCACCGGTGCCGCCGGCAACGGCGGAAGTGGCGCCCCCTCGCGGACAACCAGGACGTCCTCGTCTTCCCTGAGACAGCGAGCGAATCGGGCGAGAAAGCGACCGGAGATGGACGCCATCGGGTAGCCTTCCACCGCCAGTCGGACATGCTCCGGATCCGCGTAATGCGGCCAGTCATCCAGTGGCGGACAGCACAGTATCAGGACGCCGCCGGCGCGAATCGCACCACTCAGGGCACCGAAGCCGTCGGGATCCAGCCCGGCCCAGGCATCCCAGGCGGCGAGATCAAGCTCAGATCCGAGGCAGTCCCGGGCTCCAGTGGCCTGAGAGCTAGGCCAGTTGGGCGGAGCCGTCTCATCATCACCGACCCAGAGCCCGCTCTCAACCGGCGCCAACTCCGCGGCCAGCGATAACGCCCAGTCGCGGCGACCCGCAAGGCAGACCAGGCGACGCTGACGCCCCATGGCCAGGCCCTCCCGCAGCACCGCAAGCCAGTCGGGAAACGCAGTCTCTTTAGGACTTGCCGTGTTCATGGACTCTCCACAGGTACCAGCCGGGCCGAACGGCGAGCATTGGCGCGAACCTGTTCCTCGGAGAACCACCAGGTTTCCGCCTCACCTGATAACCAGGCCGACAGGCCATCCCGGAAATGCCGATGGAACTGGCGTCCGACCACGCCACCGGCCAGGGATGCCTGCACGGCCTCGTTATCTCCCATGTCGGCCCGAAAACGCAGTGAATCATGCAACTGCACGTCGAAGGAACCATGCCAGCCATGGGCGGCGCGCAGCAGGGTCTCGCCGGAACCATCGTAGGGGTGCTCACCGCCACCGAGGAAATCCCGGCCCCACCCCTCGGGCCGTATGGGGCTGGTAAACCGGATCCGATGCGCATCCCCCCATCGCCACCGATCGACATCATTACCATGCTCGGCGGCCAGTGTGTCCAGCGCAGCCATCAGTGCAGACTCGAACACCGCATCGGGCGACGGTGCATCAGGCCCACGCCATGGAGTCCGATCCCCCGCCGAGAGGATATCGTCCAGGCGTTCTTTCCACAGGTAGGTATGCGACAGGTAAGCGCGGGTGAGACCCTCGCCGAGGACATCTACCATGATTCGGCGGCTCAACTCCCGGTAGGCGTGCTGGTAGATCAGGGATTCCGGACGGTCGGCGCGATCCTCGAAGTCCCAGGCGGCCAGCAGGCCCCGCGCCCGGCCCAGGGTCTCCCCGCCCCTGCCAGTGGCCAGCAAGCGATCCGCCGCAGCGACGAAACCGGGCGTCAACCGTTCTGCCTGAAGGTTGCGACGGTCCAGCATGATGCGCCATTGTTCTGCCGGCGACAGGGGGACATCCCTGTCCAGCAGTTCCACGAGTCGGCGATAGCGGTAGCCGGGTGCGAAGAATTCCGAATACTGGAACGGAAAATAAGCCGGCCGGGTATCGTGGTTGGCGGCGGCTACCCAGCCCACCGCAGGATCACGCTCCCCCGGCATCCACTGGGGTGGAATCCACCCCACCCAGTCATCCGCACCGTCGACCCGGCGAGGCAGACTGCTATCGCCCCTGGCCCTAACCGGAATACGCCCGGTGGCCTGGGAGCCAATCTCCCCGGTGTCCGCTGCATAGACGACGTGCAGGGTCAGCAAACCGATATCCCGCGCCGCCTCAAGTAACTGCGAGACCGAGTCGGCCTGCCAGAGCCGGTCAAAACCAAGGCGACTACCCGTGGCTTCGGGCTCTGCTGCCGTCCAGCGCAAGCTCATCAAGTGTCCCGTTGCAGCCATGGCCGGGAGGTCGGACACGATCGGGCCACGCCGCGTCTCCCTGACGCGCAGGATCTCATCCCGGTAGCCGTCGGGCGCGGCGGCGTCGGCCACCCGAATGCGCTCCTCGCGGATGACCAGGCGCAACGACCGCTCACCGTCCAGGTAGCGTGTGGGATCATCCGGATCCAGCACCTCGAGGTACAGATCCTGGGTATCGCCGTAGGCATTGGTGACGCCAAAGGCGACGGACTCGTTACGCCCCACCAGTAGGCCGGGGAGCCCGGGAACCGCGGCGCCGATAGCGCGACGCTCCGGGGTGTAAAGACCGATCGGGTGCCAGATCCCCGGCAGTGTGCGGGCGTCGAGGTGGGGATCATTGCCGAGTACGGCTGCGCCGCCAGTCGCCCGCGACGGGGCCAACGCCCAGGCATTGCTGCCAAACCCGGGGCCGGATGGTTGTGTTCCAAGCTCGCTACTATCGCCGTCGCCGGCAGCGTCAATCGAGGCGCCCGCGTGAGTCGAGACCGGCTCGGGCTCCAGGGCCCCCAGGTGCGGGAACAGTATCCGGGCATTGCTGATGCCAATCCGATCGACAATGCGCTGCATGACCGCCGCCGACGTAAAGCTCTGGCTCTGGGTGGATGCAACGAAATGCGCGATGGCCAGGAGGTCCTCGGGTTCCCAGGGCTCTGCCTCCATTCCCAACAGGCGAAACTCGAGATGGTGTTCGTGGCCGTAGTGCTCAACGTAGGCATTCACCCCATCGACATAGGCCTGCAAGGCGATGCGATCAGCCGGTTCGAGTCGCTGCCAATGAGCCCGCGCATGACCCGCCGGATTGAGGATACGCTGCCGTCGATCGGAGCCCAGCGCCGTCTCACCAAGCACCTCCGCCAGTCGGCCCTCGAGCAGGCGCCGATAAACCTCCAGTTGAAACAGCCGATGCTGGGCGGTGATGAACCCCTGGGCGATATAGACGTCACGGGTGTTGGCGGCAAACAGGTAGGGAATCCCCCGCCCGTCACGCAAGACCTCCACCGCTTCCGTCAAGCCGGGAACCGGTAATTCACCGGACTCCTGGAACTGAATGAGGCTGTAGAGCCAGATCCAGCCCCCAAGGCAGGCGAGACAGATCAGACCAGTCACGATGGCTACGGAACGCGGGCGTATCATGTGCAATAATCCCGGCGTTGATTCAAGCTCGTCGGTCTCATCCGGCGAAAGCGCGCAACGTCCAGTGTCTCCTCAGATAAAATAATGACGGGAGGGTTAAAGAGATGCGACACCTTATCACCATGTTTCTGGCCATCGGCCTGCTCCTGGGTGCAGGGCCTGCGATGGGTAGTAACCACGTCAGTGGTGGGACTGTGTATGAAGTCCATGTGCGCGGTCTGCCACCGGCTGGGCGTGCCTGGACGCAGACGCGTCCCGTGCAGGACCTTCCACGAATCACCCTGCAGAATATCGACATGGACCGCAGTGTACTTGTGGTTCGCAGCCGCGGCCTGTTCAGCCGGTCCGCTCTCGAGCGCGCCGTCGAGGAATCCGGCCTGCAGCTTCTCTACATAGAAGAGCGGCAGAACTGAAACGACATCAGCAAGGTGACTTGCCGCCAGCATGTCACCTTGCTGAATCCGTCGCCGCATGATCGTCTGCAGGCTTGAGTCCGATAACCTGTATCGCATCACCCGCCAACGCCCAGTTGATCTCCAGCCCCGCCAGTCGCATCCCGTATTGCCGCCCTGTTCCATCCGCGTGGTAGGCAGGCCTGGGGTCCAGCGCCAGAACCTCCTCAATCAGGCAGCGAAGACGCTCGCCATCAGGGTGTCGTTGCAGTTCGACGGCGGCCTCAGGGCTGAAGATGATCCGGTATTGGACCGGCGGCGACGCGGAGAAGGCCTCGGGTGCCTGTGCGCCGGCAACCTGGTCGGCGTAGGGCAGATAGGGTTTGATGTCCAGAATCGGCGTTCCGTCAACGATATCGGCCCCCTCTACCTTGAGATACATCTCCCCCCTCTCCACCGCGACCCCGCGGAAGCGCACCAGAGACAGCCCGATGGGATTCGGCCGGTACGGGGTGCGCGTGGCGAACACCCCGAGCCGTCGGTTGCCGCCCAACCGTGGGGGACGAACCGTCAGCCGGACATCCTCTGACCGATTGGCGTGACACCAGAACAGCAACCAGAGGTGGGAATACTGCTCAAGTCCGGCAACTGCGGCAGGTTGATCATAGGGCGGCAACAACACCACCCGACCTCTGGCCGATGGCACCAGACCGGGCTGCCTGGGGGTGCCGAACTTGTCCTGGAAGTCACCACGCATAACAGCGACTGCATCAAGGAGACACTGAATCATTCACATGCTCGCGGTGGATTTGCAGTCTTGCCGACGACAGCAGTCTACCGACGTTGCGGAGTCACCGCGCCAGCCGCTCCCGCGGTCGAAAGCGCGTTGCCGCCCATCGCAGGTCCAGGGAGACTCTCGCCACACCGGCAAGGCCGCGTCGGGTGACGCAGGACCAGCCGTTGTCATGGCTGAGGTCGTCATCCCGAACGGCCGGGGGCTTGGGGAAGCAGATCCAGAGCAAACCGTCATAGCGCAGGCGTCTATGCGCACCAAGGAATCGTGACTGTAATTCGCCGGCATTGGAAACGAATAGCAACAGAAAGTCGAGTCGCTGGCCCGCATCAAGGTGAATTCCCGGGTGCTCCAGCCTGCGCACAAAGCCAGGCGGAGAAAATAACAGCGTCCCGCGCATACCGGGCTGAATCTGCAATTTCCGAATCAGCAACTCATCCATCATGGCGGCTCGGGCAGGAACGGAATGTGTTCGATCTTTCTTCACAAGAAATAGCACAGCCTGATCAGGAAAGGGATGTGTCAGGCAATCGGGTCGGGTAGGTCCAGCCACTGCTGGGCGTTGATCCCGTTCAGTATGCGATGGCAGTACTGGTGCTTGCCAGCCTGCCGCAGCATACGGGCAGCGGCGATGGGCCTGGCACTGTAGGCAAGGGGGTCTTCCAGCACCCGTGCCAGCGCCGAGGGAAGGACTGCCAGACTGAGCACATCCAGGGCGTTGTGCTCAGGCACCCGCTGAAAGCCATGCGCCGGCCTGCCCGATAACCAGTTTCGCCATGCCGCAGGCACTTCGCTCCCCGGCATATCGTCATTTCGATGGAAGCCAAGCAACCGCTGCTCGACATCGACCAGGCGGCACCGGGGCCAGACACGAGCGAACAATCGCCGCACCGGGTGCAGCAGATCCACATGAGCGGGTTCGGCCATGGTGGTAATGCCGTGAAAGCGCAGCCGATCGCGCAGCAAAGGCAAATCGAAGGTTGTGCCGTTGTACGTGACGAGTACACCCACAGCCGCAAGGCGGGGCAGCAGGTCCCGCAGCATGGCAGCCTCGCCGGAAAATGCAGTGAGCAGCCACTGTCGCAGCACCAGTGCGGCACCCTCACGCCAGGCGAGACCACAATTGAGAATCACGGTTCCAGCGCCGCCACTGAGCCCGGACGTCTCGGTATCGAAATAGCCGACCAATCCGGTCTTCGGGAGCCGTTGCGGCATAAGGGTCTCGGGAATGACGCCCGACAGTGCGACGGGCCAACTCCCATGCTGGTGAACTAGGGGCCAGCGCTTCTCCATGACCAATACCCCGGGGCCGAGCACAGTAGCACCGAGGCTCCCGGCGAGCGCCGTGGCGGCGTTATCCCGACAGGCTCGCCGCGTCGGAGTGCCCTGCCCGGGTGCGCGCAACTGCCCGAGCCGCCTGGCCAGAGCCGTTGTGTTTGCCTCCGCCGGTCCCGGTTCGGTGCCAGCGGCACGACGGAGCGCATCAAGACGCGTGCGTAACGGCATGGCTCAGCATGGTGTCCAGCACCGTCGCAGTCACTGATTTCGGCGAATAGCCACGCACTTCGTCGGACGCGAGTATGGGCCCGACACAAGCCGGGCAACCATGGGCACAGTCACACCGGGCCACCAGATCGCGAGCGCCGCCGACCACGGCATCCCGTTGTTCGTAAAGCGGCGCCGAAAATCCGATGCCGCCGGGATAGTTGTCGTACAGAAACACGGCGGGTCGAAACCGGGCTTCGGACGCCGGATCCCTTGGACTTCCCTCGGGGCCGAGAATCCGGCCCCGCCCGTCCGAGCCCACCGTTGCAAACCAACGGCCATCCCCGTCGCCCACCGATCGCCCCAGATCACCTGGATCAGCCATCACTCGCAATGCAGCAACATGGTGCATGGCATAGGCCGCGCCGAGGAATCCATCCAGGGCCTGTTGTCGGGAGGTAAAGCGCGCTTCCAGCACGCCAGGAGCCAGTTCCCACCATACCGACGTGGTGTGCATCTCCTGGTCCGGCAGGTTGATATTGCCGTAGCCGATGTTCTCGTGGCTGTAGTATCGGATCTTCTTGTAGCCCGGAATCCGCCTTACCACATGAACTTCGCCCCTGGAGGTGCTGCTGGCAACCACCGGGGCGGATTCGAAGTTTTCCAGAATCCGCAGGCGCGTGTAGTCAATGGCGTCAGTGTAGTAATCGGCGCGGGTTTGACGCACGTAGGCCTTGCGGCCCACCCAGTCAAGCCGCTCCACCTGGTAGGGATTGGCCTGGCGCATGTAGATCGCGCCCTCGTAGATCGTCTCCGCGGCGCTGGTGTAGTCCACCTCGGCAATGATCTGCTTGCCCCCGTTGGTGGCATCGATCACCACAAAGTTGCCTTCCGCCACAGAGCGCAGGCTGACGCTGTGGGCCGGGTAACTGTCTGCCATCCAGTGCCAGGCATCCGCCTCGCGATGCACGACCCCCTGCTCTTCCAGGTATGCCAGCAGCTCCTCCAGATTCTCGCCACCGAATCGCTCACCCCTCTGAAAGGGCAACTCGAAGGCCGCGCAGCGCACGTGATCCAGCAGGATGAGCAACTGGTCCGGATCGATACGGGCGTGCTCTGGAGAAGCGCCGAGAAAGAATTCCGGATTGCGGATAATGTATTGATCCAGCGGCTGGCTGGAAGCCACCAGCACGCCAAGTGCGGCGCGCTGCCGGCGCCCGGCCCTGCCCAGACGCTGCCAGGTCGCTGCGATGCTGCCGGGATACCCGTTCAGCACGCAGACATCCAGGGCGCCGATATCCACGCCCAGTTCCAGCGCCGAGGTGGACACAACACAGTCCACCCGCCCGGCACGCAGTGCCTTCTCGGCAGCCCTGCGCTCCACGGGAAGGTAGCCGCCACGATAAGCCGTCACCCGGGCTGGCTTGCGCGGGTCGGCGTCGAAGACATCCTTCAGATACTTGGTCAGCACTTCCACCATCAGGCGGGACTGCGCGAAGAGAATTGTCTTGAGCCCTGCCCGGATTGCCGTTCTGGCGATACGCGTGGTCTGCGACCGCGCCGAGGCACGAATACCCAGGTCGGGGTTGATCACCGGGGGATTCCATAGCAACAGATGCCGCTCTCCCACTGGCGCCCCGCTTTCACTGATTGCCGTTACCGGCCGCCCGACCAGCCGCGCAGCCAGGTCTTCAGGGTTGGCGATGGTCGCCGAGCAAAGCACGAACACGGGCCGGGCGCCGTAAAACCGGCAGATGCGGTCCAGCCGCCGCATCAGGTTTGCCATGTGAGCGCCGAACACACCCCGGTAGATGTGCATCTCGTCGATCACAACGAAACGCAGATTCTCGAAGAACTGTGCCCATTTGGTGTGATGCGGCAACACCGCTTGATGCAGCATGTCCGGATTCGACACGACGATGTCACCATGGGTGCGGACCGCCTTACGGGCATCGCCGGGCGTATCGCCGTCAAAGGTGTATGCCCGAATGCCAAGCTCACCGGCCTGGTTGAGCTCGGTCAACTCGGCCACCTGATCTTGCGACAGTGCCTTGGTCGGGAAGAGGTAAAGCGCCTTGCCACCGCCCTCAAGCACTGCCTGCAACACGGGAAGGTTGTAGCAGAGGGTCTTGCCCGAGGCCGTGGGAGTGACCATCACGCTATCGACACCGGCCCGCACCTGACCCCAGGCCCGGCTCTGGTGGCTATACAGCTGGTCGACACCCCGCGAATGCAGTGCCTGCCGCAACGCAGGATGCAGCTCATCAGGCAACGGCTCGAACCGTCCCGGACTGCCGGGTGCCACGAGCTCTCCGGTAACTCGGCTGCCGTACTTGCGTTTGAGCCTGGCTGCGAGACGACGTACCGGGTCGTCAGCGGCGCTCGGCGCAGCTTGTTCTGCCAGCCTGACCACGCGTATTCTCCATTTGTTCTCCTGATCCGCTGAATGTAGAGAACAAATGGAGAACACACAAGAGAGGAGCTGTGCCGATCATGGATTCGCACCCGCACAGCCATGGGCAACATGGCAAGTCGCAGGCCACGCATTCCGCGCCCTCATTGACCCGGCGGCAGCAGGCGGTTCTTGATCTGCTTTCCCAGCGCGCCGCTGAGGGTTTGCCCGCGCCTACGCTGATGGAAGTATGCGAGGCGTTGGGGCTGCGCTCACGCGGCTCCCTGCACAAGCATATCCAGGCCCTGGTGAACGCCGGACTGGTAGCGCCCACCCAGGGAAGGCGCCGGGGCATCCACCTGATCCAGCCCGACCACGACAGCCCCGAATCACTGCCGCTGCTCGGCCGGATCGCAGCCGGTCGCCCTATCGAAGCCGTGACCGATGAGATCACATTGAATATCCCGTCGGAACTCCATGGCGGACGGGCCTCCTACGCCCTGGAAGTCCGCGGCGACTCCATGCGCGACGCTGGCGTACTGGACGGCGACTGGGTGCTGGTCGAGCACAAGCAACAGGCCAAAAATGGCGATATGGTGGTCGCTCTCATCGACGGGGACGAGGCCACGCTGAAGTTCATTCAGCAGAGTCCGGAGGCTGTGTTCCTTCACCCCGCCAACCCGGAATATGCTGTACAGCGATATACACCGGAGCAAGTGCAGATCCAGGGGGTGGTGGTGGCACAGTTTCGCCGCTACCGGTAAAAAAACCTGATTATGGACACGGTTTCCATTTTATTTAAATTCCATTTAATTCATTAAAAACAGACTCTTGTTGATTGCCGAAGCGTTCATGATGACCTGATTCCATTTATGGTCTATGATATGCGCTGAACTGATCATCGCCGCCCGACAGGGTCCTCGTGCGGCGCCCCACACCCGATAGCGGGAGGAGGCTTAGTCCATGTCCGAGAGAATAGCCATCGGTGGCCTGCAGGTTGCCAAGCCGCTGTATGACCTGATTGCCAACGAAGTCACGCCCGACCTCGGGATAGAAGCCGACCATGTCTGGACGGAACTCGGCCGCATGGTTCGTGATCTTGGTCCCCGTAATCGCGAGTTGCTTGAAAAGCGCGATCGCCTCCAGGCGAAAATCGATGCCTGGCATCGCGAACGCAAAGGGCAGCCGCATAACGCAGAAGAGTACAAGCAGTTTCTCAAGGAAATCGGCTATCTCCTTCCAGAGGGGGAAGATTTCCAGGCAACGACGTCCAACGTTGATCCTGAAATCGCGACTATCGCCGGGCCACAGTTGGTGGTTCCCGTGATGAATGCCCGTTTCGCGCTGAATGCGGGTAACGCCCGTTGGGGAAGCCTGTACGACGCGCTGTATGGCACAGACATCATTCCCGAGGACGGTGGGCTGGAGAAGACCGGCGGGTTTAACCCCGATCGTGGCGACGCCGTGGTCAAGCACGCCGCTACCATGCTTGACGACGCCGCACCTCTAGAGACTGGCAGCCATGCCGACGTCACCGGCTACCGGATCGACGCCGGCAAGCTCCAGGTGTCACTGGAAGGGGGCACCACCAGCCTGAAGGATCCATCGCAGTTTGTCGGCTTCGTCGGCCCACAGAATGCGCCGGAGACCATTCTCCTGCAGAAGAACAACCTGCATCTGGAAATCCAGATCGACAGCAGCCACCCCATCGGCTCGCGACACCCCGCCGGCGTCAAGGACGTGGTGTTGGAATCGGCGCTTACCGCAATCCAGGACTGCGAGGATTCCATCGCCGCTGTGGACGGCGACGACAAGGTGCTGGTCTATCGCAATTGGCTGGGCCTGATGCGCGGCGACCTGGAAGAGCAGGTGAAGAAGGGTGACAAGACGATCACCCGTCAGCTCAACCCGGACCGCACCTACACTCTGGCCGAGGGCGGCGAACTGACGCTGCCGGGGCGTGCACTCATGCTGGTGCGCAACGTCGGTCATTTGATGACAACGCCGGCGGTGCTCGACGAGCAGGGCAACGAGATCCCCGAAGGCATGCTCGATGGCATGATCACGTCGCTGTGCGCCATGCACGACCTCAAGGGCCTGGGGCGGGTCAGCAATTCACGGGAAGGCAGCGTCTACATCGTCAAGCCGAAAATGCACGGCCCGGAAGAAGTCGCCTTTGCCTGTGAGATTCTCAATCGTGTGGAAGACGCTCTCGGTCTTGCCCGCAACACCCTGAAGATCGGGGTAATGGATGAAGAACGACGCACCACCGTCAACCTGAAGGAATGCCTCCGTGCCGCCAGGGAGCGGGTGATCTTCATCAACACCGGCTTCCTCGATCGCACCGGCGATGAGATCCACACATCCATGGAACTCGGCCCCTTCAAGCGCAAGGACGACATCAAGGGTGAGCCCTGGATCAAGGCCTATGAGGACTGGAATGTCGATGTAGGCCTCGAGTGCGGCCTGCAGGGTCATGCCCAGATCGGCAAGGGCATGTGGCCGAAGCCCGACCGCATGGCCGAGATGCTGGAAGCCAAGATCGGCCATCCCAAGGCAGGCGCGAACTGTGCCTGGGTGCCCTCCCCCACGGCGGCCACCCTGCATGCCCTGCACTACCATCAGGTTGACGTCCAGGCAGTGCAATCGCGACTCAAGAGCCGCGGACGCGCCAGTCTTGACGACATCCTCACGGTTCCGGTGGAGAACAACCCCAACTGGAGCGCAGAGGAGATCCAGCAGGAACTGGACAACAACGCCCAGGGCATCCTCGGCTACGTGGTCCGCTGGATCGACCAGGGTGTCGGCTGCTCCAAGGTGCCGGACATCAACGATGTGGGGCTGATGGAAGACCGTGCAACGTTGCGCATCTCCAGCCAGCATATCGCCAACTGGCTGCACCATGGCGTTGCCAGCGAAGAGCAGGTGATGGAGACAATGAAGCGCATGGCCGAGGTGGTTGACCGCCAGAACGCTGGCGATCCCGCCTATCGCAACATGTCCCCGAGCTTTGACGGTATCGCCTTCAAGGCTGCCTGCGACCTGGTGTTCAAGGGCCGCGAGCAGCCCAGTGGCTACACCGAGCCGGTGCTGCACCGCCGGAGACGGGAGCTGAAGGGCACCTGAGTCCGATCAGGACGGTAGCAAAACAGAAAAAAAGCCGGCAGATTGCCGGCTTTTTCTTGTCTGCACGTGATCAGGCGTGCCCGGGGAGCAGTGGATCGGTGATTCGCTCACCCCAGCTCCGGCTGTAGAAGGGCTCTGCTACAGCCCGTACCTGACGAGACAGCGGAGAGTCGCCCAACTCGAGAACATCGGCGCTGACGAAACCGCCTCGCTCCTCGACTCTGCTGGCAACGTAGATGACGTCCTCGGAGACCTGCTCGAAGGTATCGGGTTCAAGGTCCAGACCGACCAGCAACTGGTCGGGATCGCCACGCAACTCCGGCTCCATGGCGCATAACCAGGCAGCACGCACTTCACGGCGACCGACGAACAGCGTCGTCAGCGCATCCACCAGGATGGCTGGATAGGGCCTGGCAGGCCCTACCCGCCGCGGCCGGCCGGCTTCATGCTGGCGGCTCGCAACCGCATCGACGCCCGGGAGGTGCCCTGCCGCCAGAGCTTGCACGTCGTCCGGCGAGAGGATCTCCTGCAATTCTGACAACGGATTGAGCACCAATGGGACGTCAGTACCCAGGGCCATGAGCTGGGCACCGGGCATGCGCAACACCTGCTCCTCGCTGTCGATTGAGCGGCGAACCTCCTCCAGCGACGTGAATACGGGAATCACCCGCTCGCCACGCTCGGTTTCCCACTGCATAAGCGTCAGTTCCTGGCCGGACCGGGTGCTGTCGGCCGGTGAACTGCTGCCAATGAGATAGATCTCCGAGCGCAGCAGGGCGCGATAGAAATCGGGCCGCATGGCCGGCTGCTGGTGGGCGCGGCTGAGCGCATGTTCGAGGACGTTGGGCTGGTCGGTAGTCGGTTCCATGGACCTCCGCCGGATGGGGCCGGCTCGGCATCGGGGGGCTCGGGTCACCCCCAGTGGGTTAGGGTTTAACCAACCCTTACAGTCTAACATGACCATCACAGCGACGTGCCGGATGTCTTGTCGGCGCAGGGGCACTACAATGGGATCAGGTCCTTACAGGTACCGACCATGGCTGACGAGCAACGCTATTGGCAGACACTGACCGAGCTTTGCAGGGAACACGCTGACGCGGTGGCCCGGGTTTATCGATTGCGGCCAGGCTATCTGCGTGAGGACATGCTTGCCATCGTCGTCAATTTCACGGCTGGCGCAGCGTTGCGGGAACACTTTGCCGGCGCCGGGAACGTCGATACAAGCACTCTCCTGGAGACGCTCGCCGCACTGCCAGAAGAAACGCAGCACCCCCGTACCGCGGTCGAGGCCCTCGCCTGGTTTGACAGGGGCGCATGCCAGGGCCGTCGGATCCCCGACGTGCTCATTCAGACGCCCCTGCTCCAGCCGTCCGTGGAACGGGCGTTCAAAAACCGGCGACGCCAGAAAACGGAACACAGCCTGCGGCGAATTATCGAAAACCGCAGACTACTCCACCGGCACCTGCACGCCCTCCGGCAAGCGGCCAGAAGCGGCAGGCTGCGGCGGACACATGCCGCCGCCCACCGGGAGATGATGCGCCTGCTTCGCTCGAGCGAGTGGCACGCCCGCGCCAGCGGTGGATGGGCCGTGAAAAACCGCTTTCCGGTGGTCGGCGTGAGCCGCGCCCTGCACCGCCTCTACATCGGCCCGCTGCGGCGGATCTCCGGGGAACTGCAATTCCTGGAGCAACTGCTGACAGCCGACGACAGGGATCGTCTGGCCCCCAGGACGGACGCCGCCGCACGACGGATGCTCCACGAACTGATGGAGGCGGCGGCAACGGATGTCGATCGTAGCCGCCGCGGCGACGCCGTTTTCCAGCCGCCATCCCTGGGCAAACGCCTCATACCGAGGCCCCGCCCCCGGCACCGGCCGCGGCACTGACCTCAACCCGCCTGCCGCGGCTCGTCTTCGTCGTCGCGGCGCCATGCGGTGTAGCCCGGCAGCACCAGGTTGAGCAGGATTGCCGCCACACTGGCCAGGGCAATACCCTGCAGGCCGATGGCGGTACCACCCACCACGACGCCACCAATACCAAGCACCAGCGTCACGGCGACGATGATCAGGTTGCGGGCCTGGGAGAGATCGACCTGATGACGGATCAGCGTATTCAGGCCAACCACTGCAATGGACCCGAACAGCAGGCAGAGGATACCGCCCATCACGGGGGCCGGAATCGCTTGCAGCACGGCGCCGAACTTGCCAACGAAGGCCAATACGATGGCGACTCCCGCGGCCCATAACATGATGTTGGGGTTGAAGTTGCGGGTGAGCATGACGGCGCCGGTTACTTCCGAGTAGGTGGTGTTGGGCGGTCCACCGACACTGGCCGCCGCCGTGGTGGCAAGGCCATCACCGAATAGCGTCCGATGCAGGCCGGGTTTACGCAGGTAATTGCGCCGGGTCACGTTACTGATGGCAAGCACGTCGCCCACGTGTTCGATGGCGGGCGCGATGGCCACCGGCAGCATGAACAGGATCGCGCCCCAGTGGAAACTGGGCGCGCTGAAAGCGGGCACGGTGAGCCACGGCGCATCGGTGATGGTGGAAATATCAACAATGCCCACCGCGAAGGACGCCAGATAGCCCGCCAGCACGCCGAACAGGATGGGCAGCAGGCGGAACAGGCCGCGACCCAGCACGGCCACGACGATGGTCACGCCCAGGGAAATGGCCGCGATGACGATTGCCGTGGTATACGGCACGAGTTCGGCAGCACCGTCGCCGGTGCGGCCCATGGCCATGTTGGCCGCCACGGGAGCCAGGCCCAGACCGATGCTCATGATCACCGGCGCAATGACCACCGGCGGCAACAGCCGGTCCACAAAGCCGGTGCCGTTCAACTTCACGGCACCTGCGAGGAGCATGTAGGTGATCCCTGCCGCCATGAGACCACCCATGGTGGCAGACAGACCGAACTCGCCGGTAGCCACGCCGATAGGCGCAATGAAGGCGAAGGACGACGCCAGGAAAATTGGCAGTTGCTTGCCCGTGACGAGGTGAAAGATCAGCGTCCCGACACCGGCGGTGAACAGCGCAACGCTGGGATCGAGCCCGGTGATCAGCGGCATCAGCACCAGCGCACCAAAGGCGACCAACAGCATCTGGGATCCGGCCAGCGCTTCTCGCCAGACGGGATCGGAGTATCGTTCCTGCATTGGGGGAGTCCTTGTTTTGCCCAAACGCGCCGACGCCACGAAAGCACTCGGCTCGGCGGGCAAGACTAATAAAGTCTGCAGAAAAAATCAGGCCCGATCAGCGGGCATCACTGAGACGCTCGAGCCGGCGTCGATGGTACGGAGAGTAATAACGCAG
Source organism: Natronocella acetinitrilica (assembly GCF_024170285.1). NCBI lineage: Bacteria > Pseudomonadati > Pseudomonadota > Gammaproteobacteria > Chromatiales > Ectothiorhodospiraceae > Natronocella > Natronocella acetinitrilica. The sequence continues at coordinate 105,776 of NZ_JALJXV010000008.1, read as the reverse complement.
ATTGCCCGGGGCATGGGCAATCACGCCGGAAATGGCAATCACCATCAGGATCAACGGCAGTGCCGCGACATCGTGGAGCGCGATGGCGACCAGGAGTAGCACCTTGAACACGATGGCCAGCCCCCGGATCTGCAACAGCCAGATCGCGTTGCTCCAGACCTCCAGCATCACCATGAGCAGGCCGGTGGCCATGGTCAGCCAGAAGTATGGCAGCCAGCTGTGCGGCGCTGCTTCGTAAAGATAGGCACCGCCCAGTCCGGCAACGCCAATCAGATGCAGCGTGCGCAGGCCGATGCGGATCCAGCGCTGCCCGGGGAGAGCACGGGATTCATCGGGAAACAACACCCGGATCAACGACTCACGCGCTGACTTGCCGCCGCGCACTAGTCTGCCCTACCCTGTTCGGACGCATCGCGATCAAGGCTGTGCTGCTGCTGTTGCCACAGCGCGTGATAGAGCCCGCCAGCAGCCAGCAGTTGGACATGGGTGCCCTGCTCCACCACCCGCCCCTGATCCAGCACGAGTATCGCGTCGGCGTTCATGATGGTGGACAGCCGATGGGCGATGGCCAGGGTGGTCCGGCGCACGGTGGCCGCCGCCAGAGCCGCCAGCACGGCCTGCTCGGAATGGCTGTCCAGGGCCGATGTCGCCTCGTCGAGAATGAGGATTGGCGGATCCTTCAGAAGCATGCGGGCGATGGCGATGCGTTGCTTCTCGCCGCCGGACACCTTCAACCCGCGCTCACCGACCCGGGTGTCATAACCATCGGGCAACCGATCGATAAAGCCCTGCAGATTGGCCCGACGCGCCGCGTCCAGCACGGCTTCCCTGGGCGCGTCGGGGCGGCCATAGGCGATGTTGTAGTAAATGGATTCGTTGAACAGCACGGTGTCCTGGGGAACCACCCCGATTGCCCGACGCAGGCTCTCCTGGGTGACGTCGCGGATATCCTGCCCATTGATCAGGATTCGCCCCTCATTAACGTCGTAGAAGCGGAACAGCAGGCGCGCAATGGTTGACTTGCCGGCACCACTGGGGCCGACGATGGCGACAGTCTGCCCGGGATGAACCGTGAAGTTCAGGTCGCGAAGAATGGTGCGCTCGGGTTGATAGCCGAAAGCCACCGAGTCGAAGCGGAGTTCGCCGCCATCAGGCTGCAACGGCACCGCGTCCGGGGCGTCGACGACGGCTTCGTTGGTTTCCAGCAAGCGGAACATGCGCTCGATGCTCACCAGGGCCTGTCTGATTTCCCGATAGACAAAGCCAAGAAAATTGAGGGGGATAAAGAGCTGGATCATGTAGGCATTGACCATGACCAGATCACCCAGGCTCATGCGGCCATCCGCAACCTGGCTCGCGGCCATCATCATCATCACCGTAACTGCAGCGGCTATGATCAGGGCCTGACCGGAATTGAGCGCCGCCAGGGACAGGCGGTTTTTCATCCGTGCCGCCTCCCAGGCGGCCAGATTGTGATCATAGCGCTCCGCCTCGAAACGCTCGTTGCCAAAATACTTCACCGTCTCGTAGTTCAGCAGGCTGTCCATGGCCCGGGTGTTGGACTGGCTGTCCATCTCATTGGACTCGCGCACGAAACGCGTTCGCCACTCCGTCACCACGATGGAGAAGAAGATATACACACCCACCGCCGCGAGCACGGTGGTGACAAACCCGGGGCTGAAAGCCACCACCAGGATCACCGCCACCATCGCTATCTCCAGCAGCGTCGGCAGGATGTTAAATAGCGTGAAGCGCAGCAAGAAACTGATTCCCGTCGTTCCTCGCTCGATATCCCGGGCCAGTCCACCCATCCGACGGGACAAATGGAAGGCCAGTTCCAACCGGTGGAGGTGCTCGAAGACCGCGAGGGACACCCGGCGCATGGCCCGTTCTGCAACCCGGGCAAACACCGCATCACGCAACTCACTGAAGAACACGGCGCTGAACCGCAGCAAACCGTAGGCCGCCACCAGGCCGAGGGGCACCGCGATCAGTGCTTCGGCGCGGCCCTCGAAGTGATCGACGATGTATTTCAGGGCAATGGGTACGGTGACGTTGGCGAGTTTCGCGAGGGTCAGGCAGGCCAGGGCCAGGAAGACCCGGCCGCGGTACTCCATCAAATAGGGGAGCAGGCTGCGCAGAATGCGCCAGTCGGGCCGTCGCTGAGGCTCGTCATCACCTGTGGTCTGGGCGCGCAAGAATTCTGCTCCATAGGCAGTCAGTGAACTTGCAGCAGGATGGGCCTTTGTCGCTCGAGTTGAAAGCCCCGCCCACGGAGTAGGAGCGATTAAAGGGAAATTTGTAGCCCGTTTGTAGCTGATTCTTGACGAAACAATCAACTTTAAAATAAATTCTTAAACTTCTGTTTTTACTTTGTTTTATAAACTTTTGATGTTAATGCTGTCGGTATCTGGCGGCATTCGAAGCCGCCGAAGCGGGCGACAAGGTTCATAATCTATGCGAGCATCTCGGAGATAGCCCACAGTAGATGGGCAGACGGACTTCCAGCAGCTACAAAACGCCAACAAAATCATCGAATCCGGAGGACGGGCAGCATGGACCGGTTCACTCTCGCAGACTACGGTATCGACGGGCCACAGGTCCTGCGCAATCCGGCGCCAGCGCAACTCTACGAGTTTGCCCTGACGCATGAGCCCGGCACCGCCATCTCCGCCACGGGTGCGCTCATGGCGCGCTCCGGTGCAAAGACCGGTCGCAGCCCCAAGGACAAGCGCCTGGTGCTTGGCGGGCAAACCGAAGCCGATATCTGGTGGGGTCCGGTAAACAAGGGCCTGTCGGATCAATCATTCGACGCGTTGCGTGCCCAGGCGCTTGCCCACCTGGGTGCACAGCCACGGCTGTTTGTCATTGATGGCTTCGCCGGATGGGATCCCGCCCATCGGGTGCGCATCCGCATCATCTGCGAACGCGCCTACCATGCCCTGTTCATGCGGAACATGCTGATTCGTCCCACCGAGGACGAACTGGCGGAATTCGGCACACCGGACTACGTGATCTACAACGCCGGGCGGGCCAGCGCGGACGACAGCATTGACGGCGTCGACAGCCAGACCAGCGTCAGCCTCTGCCTCGACAGTGGCGAATTCATCATCCTCGGTACGGAATACGCCGGGGAGATGAAAAAGGGCGTGTTCACCATCATGAACTACCTGATGCCCAAGAATAACGTGCTGTCCATGCACTGCTCGGCGAACCAGGGCGACAACGGCGATGTCTCGATCTTCTTCGGCCTCTCCGGCACTGGCAAGACCACCCTCTCCGCGGATCCTCGTCGCGCCCTCATCGGCGACGACGAACACTGCTGGTCGGACGACGGCGTTTTCAACATCGAGGGTGGCTGCTACGCCAAGGTGATCGACCTGGACCCCCGGGCCGAACCGGATATCTACCAGGCGATTCGCTTCGGTGCAGTACTGGAGAACGTGGTTTTCGATCCGACGACCCGGGAGGTGAACTACCGCGACGGCAGCATCACGGAGAACACCCGGTGCTCCTACCCCGTGGAATTCATTCCGAACGCCAAGCTCCCCTGCATCGCCGGCAAGCCCAAGAACGTGGTCTTCCTCACCTGTGACGCATTCAGCGTGCTGCCCCCGGTGAGCAAGCTCACCCCGGCCCAGGCCATGTACCACTTCATCAGTGGATACACGGCGAAGGTGGCCGGCACCGAAATGGGCGTGACCGAACCGGAGGCGACCTTTTCTTCATGCTTTGGCGCCCCGTTCCTGGTCTGGCACCCGACACGTTATGCCGAGTTGCTGGCGGAGCGCATCCGCCGCGACGAAGTCTCCGTCTGGCTGGTTAACACGGGCTGGACCGGCGGCCCCTACGGCGTTGGCCAGCGCATGAGCATCGCCCACACCCGGGCCATCATCGACGCCATACACGACGGATCACTGGAACAGGCACCGACGGTAACCGACCCCGTATTCGGGGTCGCCGTGCCGACGCACTGCGCCGGCGTCCCAGAGCACGTGCTGATTCCGGAGAACAACTGGCCCGATCACGCTGCTTACCAGGAAACGGCCCAGCACCTCGCAGCCCTGTTCCATGAGAATTTCCGCAAGTTCGAGGATCAGGCCTCGGCGGAGATCCGTGACGCCGGTCCGCGGCGACCCCGGGAGATCGCTGCCGCCACCGCAGCCGCGGCACTCTGATAACCCGGCAATTCGGCGGCAGTTGATCCCGACCGCCCATGGAGGCCAAGAGAATGGCAGCATTTCTGCTCGCCGATGTTGCCGTTGCCGACATGCAGGCATACCGTGACAGCGGCTATATCGACACGGTTCCACGCATTGCCGCCGGGTTTGGTGGGCGCTATCGGGCGCGCGGCGGTGACATGTCGGTGCTCGAGGGCGACTGGAGTCCGCGCCGGATGGTGATCATTGAGTTCCCGGACATGGCGGCGCTGCTGGATTTCTATCATTCACAGGACTACGCACCGTGGAAGGCGATCCGCCAGCGTCTCACCGATTCGAAGTGGGTCGCGGTCGACGGCCTGTCCACGGAACTCCTGCCCTGAACCACTGGTCCCTCCCCCCAGTGGCCTGCTCGATGCTGGACCGCTCGCCATTACCGGTGTAAAGATTGAAGTAGAGATTCTTGCTTCGTGGCCGCACTCTGGTCTGGCCAGCCCGTGGAGGAACCAGCCCATGGCCGCGCGCTTCCCTCGCATTCCCCTGATCCTCGCGCTGATCGCGCCCCTGCTCGCCGCTGCCACCTTCGGCGCACACGCACGGGAACTCGCCGTACACCCGGATGAGCTGGTGCCCGTAGAACTGGCGACAGTGGGTTTCGACCGCCTATCCGGCGCGCCGGTGGTACTCCTGCGGGAACCTGAATCAGGTGATGTGGTGCCGATTCTGGTCGGGGTCAACGAGGCCAGGGCCATTCTCATGGCACTGCACGATGTTTCGGTCCGTCGCCCCATGACCCACGACCTCATGCATAGCCTGGTTGGCGCCATCGACGCACGCCTGGAGCGGGTCATGGTGGACGAACTGCGTGACGGCACCTATTTCGGGATGCTGCAACTACGCAAGAACGCATCGGATGAGACCATCATGGTCGACACCCGCCCCAGCGACGGACTGGCGCTGGCCCTGCGAGCCGGAGCCATGATCCTCGTAGCACCGGCCATACTCCAGCACCGGCCGGACCTGGAATTCGAAGGCCTGCAGGATGACGAGGTGGTGACGGCACTGGACATCACCGTGGTACCGGTTACCGCCGAACTGCGGGAAGCACTCGGCCTGCCTGAGGATGCCGAAGGCGTGTTGGTGAGCCGGGCACGCGGTCGTGCCGCGTCTGCCGGCATCAGCGAGGGGGATCTGATTCTGAGCATCAATGGCGAAGTCCCTCGCTCGCCCATGGATTTTCTTGAACTGGTTGGCGAGACCAGCACCGGGGCACGTGCCCGGATCCGCTACTGGGATGGTAACGAAGAACAGGAAGTGGAACTCCCGACGGACGTGCCCATGCCCCGGGCCGAGGACGGACCACGCATCTCCTTGTAAGCTTCACTGGCACGGGATGGCCTTAGTTCTCTATCATGGACGACATGAATAATAAAACCCACGCCACCGGGCGGGATGGCCCGGGGATCCGCGAGCATCCGCAAAGGCTCGCTATCGCTTCGGAACTCCATGCTCGGCCCTTCGAGAGCCTGACGCCGCCACTGAGAGCGACGCATCTGGCCATGCTCGGTGCCGACGCCCAGGAGGATCGCCGCCACGTAGAGACACTATGCGACGCCTTCGAGCAGGTGCGGCCTCCGGAGAGCGCAACCCACCACAGCGTCAACCTTGGGGCGTTCCACCTGCGCTGGGAACGGCACACGGAATTCTCTACCTACACGTTCTTCTGCAGCAGCCCTTACATGGGCCGGGATGAGCACTTCACCAACCGGGCCCTCGACCGTGTGCCACCAGCCTGGCGTGAGGCGATTCCCGGGGAGTTGGTAGCGGCGGTCCATCTCATACTTGAAGGCCCTGCCGACCCCGAGCGGAGTGTTCACGAGATCCTGGAGCTATTCGGCACGGAAAATGTGGCTGGCAGCATGGTTGCCGATGGTGGTGCGCACCTGTTCACGGATTTTCGCCTCCATGGCGACGGCTTCGGACACATTCTCATTCAGGCAGGAGGGTTGCCGGCACGTCGGACGGGTCGGCTGGTGCAGCGGGTACTGGAGATCGAGACCTACAGGCTCATGGCCTTGCTGGCATTCCCCATCGCCCGGCGCACCACGGCACAATTGACGGAACTGGATGACCAGCTGCGGTCCGTCACCGACCGAATGTCACATCGGGAGAGCCTGGAGTCAGAGCAGGCCCTGCTGACCGAGCTCTCCGGCCTGGCAGGCGAACTCGAGCGCATCACCGCCCAGAACACCTTTCGCCTGAGCGCGGCGCACGCGTATCGGGAGCTGGTGGAAAACCGCATCGACAACCTGCGAGAAGAGCGCATCAAGGACCTGCAGACCATCAGCGAGTTCATGGAGCGCCGCTTTACGCCGGCGATGCGCACCTGTGAGTCGGTGGCCTTGCGCCAGCATGCCCTGTCGGAACGCTTGTCCAGGGCGGCCGAGCTGTTGCGGACCCGGGTTGATGTCGCGCTGGAAGCGCAGAATCGCGATCTGCTGGCCTCCATGAACCAGCGCACCGATCTGCAATTACGCCTGCAACAGACCGTCGAGGGCCTCTCAGTGGTTGTTCTGAGCTACTACACGACCGGCCTGCTGCATTACGCCTTGCGTGGAGTCGAGGCGGCGGGTGTGGCACTCAATGTGAACCTGATTGTCGGCGCCTCCGTGCCATTCATCGTGGTGGGCATGTGGACAGTCAGCAGGCTGATGCGCCGCCGCCTGCTGGGCAAACGCTCCAGTCATTGAAGGGGCCGGCTGACAGGTCCGGCAGCGCGTGCCGAACCTGTCAGCCTGTTCACGACATCGTGGAGCGCTGCTTGGCGTCCTGTTTGCCGAAGAGGCTCGCAAGCACGCTCTCCAGCTTGTCTACCGCGCTGTTGACGGCATCGTAGGCAGACTCCTCGGTGGCTTCTGCCAGCACCGGATCCAGTCCCCGTGGCCTCGCTTCCAGCTTGACGCGTTTGTTCTCACCGCCTTTTGGTCCGTTGACGTCGGTCATGTGCACTTCGATCCGGGTCAGACGCTCGCCAAAGCGCCGATCGATTCGCTCCAGCCGCGCAGACACGTGCTCATCCAATGCATCAGACTGCTGCATACCCGGTCCCGGATTGATCTGAATCTGCATGATCTCGCTCCTTGTTGCGGATAGTCCCCCCTGATCGAAGATGTGCGGCATTGACCAACAGCTTTCAAGGCTAATGCTGGTCGTCCTCCACAACCATGCAAACAATCTCCTCGACTTCGCCCGCCTCTCCATCGGGTCCGGGCTCGTGTTCGCCCACCCAGGCCTGCCTGGCCATCTCCGCAGCAGCATGACCATCACCGGCATCGAAGACGCGGGTGTCATGATGAATGGAGCCGTTATTCAGTCGATACTCAACGGTGCAACGGAATCTACTCATGTGTCGCCTCCTCCGTGTTCCCTGCTCCCCCATCTCAAAAGTCTAGTTCCTCACGGCGCAGCAACCAGGCGGTCACGACAAATTCACGTTGATAACAGTGGATTTTTTCCCGGAATGGTCCTACCATTTTACCTGCAGTGCCGCTCTTGTAAGTCTTCCGGCAGTACCTTCCTTCATGGCAAGTCACTCCCGAGATTGCTCTTCAGACCGACCTGCACAAACCCAATGTTTCGTACGAGGAAAGACCCCATGATGACAGGTACAGTAAAGTGGTTTGACGATGCCAAGGGCTTTGGCTTCATCACCCCGGAAGATGGCAGCAAGGACGTATTCGTACACCACTCCGCCATACTTGGCACCGGCTTCAAGAGCCTGGCCGAAGGTCAGCGAGTTCAGTTCGAAACCCAGAACACCCCCAAGGGTGTTGCTGCGGCGAACGTTACCCCGGTCTGAAGCTGACCTGACGGGCTCGATCCCGGAGAATATGACCGCCCCGCGCTTGCGGGGCGGTTTTTTTATCCCAGTCGATGAAAGCCATCCCCTTTACTGCCCCCCTCGAACCAGGCCAATTGGCGTCGCAAATTGACCACCGAGCCGACAATGATGAGGCTGGGTGCCCGGGCGCCCGCATGCTCCGCCAGCCCCGGCAGCGACGCTATCGTTCCGCTGATCACCCGCTGGCAATCCGTCGTCCCTTGTTCCACGATGGCGGCGGGCACCCCCTCAGGCATGCCATGCCGCATCAACCCGGCGCACAGTTCGGCGAGACTCTGCAGCCCCATGTAAAACACGACGGTCTGGGCTGGTCGCACCACGGCGTCCCAGTCGATATCCAGACGACCGTCCCGACGATGTCCGGTGACGAAAAGGCAGGACTGGGCATGGTCACGGTGCGTAAGGGGTATGCCTGCATAGGCCGCACAGCCGCTGGCAGCGGTGATTCCCGGCACCACTTCAAAGGGGATGCCGTTCTCCAGGAGTTGATCGAGTTCCTCGCCGCCGCGCCCGAAGATGAAGGGGTCTCCACCCTTCAGTCGGACAACCTGTAGCCCTTGCCTCGCGAGTTCGATGAGACGGGCGTTGATGGTCTCCTGCGGCACCGGATGGCGATCCCGCTCCTTGCCGACGAAGACCAGTCGGGCCTCAGGCCGAGCCATTTCAAGAATGGCGGGTGCCACCAGGCGATCGTAAACCACGACATCGGCGCGCCCAAGAAGCCGGGCGGCGCGCAAAGTGAGCAGATCAGGTGCTCCGGGACCGGCACCCACCAGATAGACTGTTCCCAGCGGGGTGTTGTGTTCAGACATTAATCATCGTTTCTTCAGGACAATCGTACGCCAACTCTAAAGTGCGGTCATGGCGAGCCGAAGAAATGATTTCTCGCCGCCATATTCCAATTAGTTATACTTGATGAGACTATTGCGCCAGAATTGACGTTCAACGCTGCTGTCCGACTTGTGGATTAGTCTATGAAACTGAATCAACTGCGTTACATTTGCGAGGTTGCCAGAAGGAACCTCAATGTATCAGCGGCCGCAGATGCACTGTATACCTCTCAACCGGGCGTCAGTAAGCAGATCCGCATGCTGGAATCAGAGTTGGGTGTGCAGATTTTCGAGCGTAGCGGCAAGCACCTGAGTCGGATCACGCCGGCGGGCGAAGAGATCCTCAAGGCCGCGAACCGCGTACTTGAAGATGTTCGTAACATCAAGGCCATCGCCGAAGAGCACAAGGACGACAATCGCGGCAGCCTGTCCATCGCAACGACCCAGACACAGGCCCGGCACGCCTTGCCGCGGGTGGTAAGCCTGTTTCGCGATCGATATCCCAACGTCAGTCTGCACATGCATCAGGGCACACCGATGCAGATTGCCGACGAGGCAGCCCGCGGCGCGGTGGATTTCGCGATAGCGACCGAGGCCATCGAACTTTTCGAGGACCTGGTGATGCTGCCCTGCTACCGGTGGAATCGCAGCGTCATCGTGCCGGACGGACACCCCTTGCTGGACCGGATGCCCATCACGCTGGAGGATCTCGCCCAGTATCCCCTGGTGACCTACGTGTTCGGTTTTACCGGCCGCTCGAAGCTGGACAAGGCGTTTCAGGAGCAGGGGCTGGAGCCCAATGTCGTGTTTACTGCCACGGACGCGGAAGTCATCAAGACCTACGTGAACCTGGGGGTGGGCGTAGGCATCGTTGCCAGCATGGCTTTCGATTCAATTCGCGACAGCGGCCTGCAGGCCATAGACGCAGCCCACCTGTTCGAACCCAGCGTTACCAATATCGGCTTTCGCCGGGGCAGTTACCTGCGCAGCTACATGTACGACTTCATTCAGCTCTTCGCGGCACACCTGACGCCGGAGATCATCCAGCGCGCCATCGAAGCGCGGGAGCCGGAGCAGCGTGCGCAACTGTTCGAGGAGCTCAACGCCAACCTGATCGAGGCCTGACACAATCCCCGGGTCACCAGAGATAGTCGCGCCCACCCAGGTAAGCTTGCAGCGCTTGCGGGACGCGTATCCGCCCATCGGCTTCCTGGTAGTTCTCGAGAATGGCCACCAGGCACCTGCCAATCGCAAGACCTGACCCGTTCAGTGTGTGCAGCGGTTCGGGTTTGCCGGTCTCCGGATTACGCCAACGGGCCTGCATACGCCGCGCCTGGAAAGCCCGGAAATTGCTGCACGAAGAAATCTCCCGATAACGCTCCTGCCCGGGCAGCCAGACTTCCAGATCGTAGGTTCTGGCCGACGAGAAGCCCAGGTCACCGGTACATAGCAGCATCACCCGGTAGGGCAATTCGAGCCGTTGCAGAATGGTCTCGGCATGGTTGGTGAGGATTTCCAGCGCCGCGTCGGACTCGTCGGGACGAACCATCTGCACCAGTTCTACCTTCTCAAACTGGTGCTGACGGATCATGCCGCGCACGTCCTTGCCGTAACTGCCCGCCTCGGCGCGGAAACAGGGGCTGTGACAGACGTAGCGCTGTGGCAAGTCACCGTCGTCGATGATGCTGTCCCTGGCCAGGTTGGTCACCGGGACCTCGGCTGTGGGAATGAGGTAATAAGGATGATCCCCCTGCAGCGCGAACAGGTCTTCACCGAACTTCGGCAACTGCCCAGTACCACGCAGCGAGTCCGCATTGACGATATAGGGGACGTTGACCTCGTTGTAGCCATGCTCCTCAACATGGAGGTCCAGCATGAACTGGATCAATGCCCGGTGCAGCCTCGCGACACCACCACGCATGACGACGAACCGTGAGCCTGTGAGCTTGGCGCCGGCCTCGAAATCCAGGCCTCTGTCGGCCCCCAGCTCGACGTGATCCCGTGGCTTGAAGTCGAACGATGCGGGCTCGCCCCAGCGGCGAATCTCAACATTGGCGTCTTCGTCTTCGCCGGCGGGCACATCGGCATCGGGCACGTTGGGCATACCCATGTGCCAGTCGTCCAGGGTGGCCTGCAACTCTTCAAGTGCCACTTCCGCTTGCTTGAGGCGATCCCCGAGATCGGCAACCTCATTCAACAGGGGCTGGATGTCCTCACCCGCCGCCTTTGCCTTGCCGATGGACTTGGCACTCCGGTTGCGGGCGTTCTGCAGGTCCTGCACCTCGACCTGCAGGGTGCGGCGCTGCTCGTCCAGCGCACGATAACGTTCGGCATCCAGGGTGTAGCCGCGTCGCGCCAGGGCGGCGGTCATGTCGTCGAGTCGGTTGCGTAGCTCTCTGGGGTCGAGCATATCTGTTTCCCGGTGTGCTGAGCAGCGCAGGATTGTAACCGCTGAGGCGGCTGAAGATAAGCGATGGCTAGCGACGGCGTCGCTTGTTCGCCGGAACCTGTCGATCCATTTCACGAAGCTGGCGCAGCCGCTCGGCAATACGCGTCTCCAGGCCGCGCTCCACGGGCTGGTAGTAGTGCCGCGGCGTCATGGCCTCGGGGAAATAGTCCTCCCCCGCCGCATAGCCGCTGGGGTCATCATGGGCATAGCGGTATTCGCGGCCATAGCCCAGCTCCTTCATCAGGCTGGTGGGTGCATTGCGCAAATGCAGGGGCACCTCCAGCGAGCCGAGTTCACGGGCATCCTTGCGGGCCTGATTGTAGGCCTTGTAGACCGCGTTGCTCTTGGGCACCACCGCCATGTAGACAATGGCATGAGCAATGGCCAGTTCACCCTCGGGGCTGCCCAGGCGCTCCTGGGTCTCCCAGGCGGCCAGGGCCATCTGCAGGGCCCGCGGATCAGCGTTGCCGATGTCCTCCGAAGCCATGCGCACCGCACGCCGAGCCACATAGAGCGGATCGGCGCCGCCGTCGATCATGCGGCAGAACCAGTAAAGCGCAGCATCGGGGTCAGAGCCCCGCACCGCCTTGTGCAGCGCCGATATCTGATCGTAGAAGGCCTCCCCGCCCTTGTCGAAGCGGCGCAGGCCGGCGGCCGTTGCCTCTCGCACCACGGCCGCGTCGATGCGCCCCTCGGCAAGGTCGGAGGCCACTTCCAGCAGGCTCAGCACGCGCCTGGCATCGCCATCCGCTGCAGCCACCAGTGTCTGTAGCGCGTCCTCGTCAATAGAGAGACCACGCTGCCCCAGCCCGCGATCAGGATCGACCAGGGCGCGATGCACCAGGGCTCCCAGATCTGCCGGCTCCAGGTCTCGCAGCACGTAGGTTCTGACCCGGGAGAGCAAGGCGTTGTTGAGTTCGAAGGACGGATTCTCGGTGGTGGCACCGATGAAGATGATGGTGCCGTCCTCGACGAAGGGCAGAAATGCGTCCTGCTGACTCTTGTTGAAGCGATGCGCCTCATCGACGAACAGCACGGTGGCACGGCCACGTTCCCGCTCGCCCCGCGCCTCCTCCACCGCAGCACGGATATCCTTGACCCCGCTCATCACCGCGGAGAGGGTCAGGAATCGCGCATCACTGGCTTCGGCCACCAGCCGTGCCAGCGTAGTCTTGCCCGTCCCCGGCGGGCCCCAGAACACCATGGAGTGGGGATGGCCTGATTCGATACTGCGCCTGAGCGCCTTGCCAGCCCCCACCAGATGCTGCTGGCCGACAAATTCATCCAGGCGGCAGGGGCGCATGCGGTCCGCAAGGGGGCGGACCGTTTCACCGCCTACCATTCCTCGTCCTCGCCGAGTACGTCGGCTTCCGGTGGCGGCTCGAACTGGAAATGTTCCGGCGCAATTTCGTCATTGACCCGCAGTTCACTGAGCCGCAGCGTGTTCTTCTGCCCGAGCCCATCCATAATGACCACCTCCACCGGCACCCCGTCCTCGAAGCGCAGTCGCGCCTCCTCGATCTCCCAGCCACGGCTGCGGGGCTCGAGCAACAACCAGCCGTTATCCTCGCTGATGCGGAACTGCTCTTCCAACGCGTCGAGTTCACCGCTCAACAGCAACGCCGGGCCACTGCCCAGCACGTCTTCCAACGGGCGCACGCTGACCTGAAGCAGGTCCACATCGTAGACCCAGACCCGCTCTCCGTCGGCGACGATCTGCTGCTCGTAGGGGGTTTCGTACTGCCAGTTGAAGCGATTCGGCCGGGCGATTCGCATATGCCCCTCGCTACGCTCCAGAACACGTCCATCCTCATCCGCGGTTTCCTGGACGAATCGCCCCTCCAGCGTTTTCACGTCGGCGTAGTAGCGTTCCAGTTCCGCCTTGCCGGCGTAAAGGGCCAGCGGCGCCAGCAGCAGCGCGAAGAAGAGAATAAGGCGGGGGATGTGAACCATGTTCTAGACCTCGGGTTGGACTGCTACCAGATGCGGACCGCCGGCATGTCGGTGGGTTCAGTCCTTGGGCGGGGGCGGCGCGATGACCTCGCGGCTGCCATTGGACTGGAGTGGGCCGACAATCCCGGCGGACTCCATGTCCTCGACAAGACGGGCGGCGCGGTTATAGCCGATCTTGAGCCGTCGCTGCACGCCGGAGATCGACGCCCTTCGGGTCTCCGTAACGACGCGCACGGCCTGGTCATAGAGCGGATCGGACTCGGCGTCGCCGCCGGATTCCCCGGGAATGCCGGGTATCGGCTGCCCATCAGAGCTCTCTTCAAGCACGCCGTCGATGTAGTCGGGTTCGCCCTGCTCCTTGAGATGGCCGACCACCTTGTGCACCTCGGCGTCGGACACAAAGGCGCCATGCACCCGCATGGGCAGCCCCGTCCCCGGTGGCAGATAAAGCATATCGCCGTGCCCCAGGAGCGCCTCCGCGCCCTGCTGGTCGAGTATGGTGCGGGAATCGATCTTGGAGGACACCTGAAAAGCCATGCGCGTGGGGATGTTGGCCTTGATCAGGCCGGTAATCACATCCACCGATGGCCGCTGGGTGGCAAGGATGAGGTGCAGGCCGGCGGCCCTCGCCTTCTGGGCAAGCCGGGCAATCAGCTCTTCCACCTTCTTGCCCACCATCATCATCATGTCGGCGAACTCGTCTACGACGATGACGATATAGGGCAGGACCTCAAGCTCTGGATGCTCGGCATCCGGATCCAGTTCGGGAGTCCGCCAGAGGGGATCCTTCAGCGGCTCACCCTGCTCCCGCGCCTCCCGCACCTTGCGGTTGTATCCGGCGATGTTGCGCACGCCCAGCGCCGCCATCAGACGGTAGCGACGTTCCATCTCGCCCACCGACCAGCGCAAGGCGTTGGCGGCTTCTTTCATGTCCGTCACCACCGGCGCCAGCAGGTGCGGAATACCGTCGTAGACGGAAAGCTCCAGCATCTTGGGGTCGATCATGATGAGGCGGACATCTTCTGCCTGGTTGCGGTACAACAGGCTGAGGATCATGGCGTTGACACCGACGGACTTCCCCGAGCCGGTGGTGCCGGCAACCAGCAGGTGCGGCATCTTGGCAAGATCAACGACGATGGGCTGGCCACCAATATCCTTGCCCAGGGCGAGCGACAGAGGTTGCCCCGCCTGCTCCCACGCCTCGGAGCCGATGATCTCGCTGAAGGCGATGACCTGCCGGTGCTCATTGGGGATCTCGAGCCCGATGACCGACTTGCCGGGGATGACTTCAACCACCCGAACACTGGTCACGGACAGGGCGCGGGCAAGATCCTTGGCCAGATTACTGACCTGACTGACTTTTACACCGGGTGCCGGCTGCGCCTCGAAGCGCGTGATGACCGGCCCGGGCTCCACGGCAACCACCTGGATTTCCACACCGAAGTCCGCAAGCTTCATCTCCAGCTGGCGAGACATGGCATCCAGCGCCTCCTTGGAATAGCCCTGCTTGTGCTCCCGCGGTTGGTCAAGCAAACCCAGTGACGGCTTGGACCCCGGGGACACGTCGGCCTCGAAAAGTGGCATCTGGGGGGCTTGGGCCGCCTTTTTTCCAGGCTTGAGGGTGGGCTCCATCACGCCGATTCGGGGCGGCTCCCGATGTCGTACCTTGTCTTTCTTGCGGGCCACGGTTTCCTGGCGCTCACGTCGGGCCCGCCGCCCGGCCCAGACATCACGAACCGCGATGAGCCGTTGGCCAAACCACGCCATGACCGCAAGGGTGATCCGCCCCACCAGATCGATCAGGCTGAGCCAGGAGAGGCCGGTGAAGAGCGTGACGCTGGCAAGGAAGGCCGCCAGCAGAAACAAGGTGGCGCCGAGGAAGCTGAACAACTGTTCCAGCCCCTGCCCGACCAGATCACCGAGAATGCCGCCGGCATGCAGTGGAACGCTGCCGGGAAACGCCTGTACGTGGAGAGCGGCAAGGCCGGCCCCGGTGACAAGCGTGAACAGGAATCCGAGAGTGCGAAGGCCAAAGATGCCCCAGTGGAACTGACCGTCCTGGCGCTGCCAGCGCCACGCCAGCCAGCCGGACAGGGCGATCATCACCGGAAAGAGATAGGCCAGGTAACCAAACAGAAACAGGAAGACATCGGCAAACCAGGCTCCGGCAACGCCACCGGCATTCTGAACGGGCTGCCCTGCACCGCTGAAACTCCAGCCGGGATCATTGGGGTGATACGTCACCAGGGCGGCAATCAGGTAGATGGAAACCGCGAGCAGCAGGAACAGCAAACCCTCGCGCAGGCCGCGACCGACATGATGCCCCAACGGGGACGGCAGCTTGTTCTCGGAATCAGAGCGGGCCACGCAGCGTCCCGTTATCAGAAATCAATTGAAATCATTTGCGCAAGTTACTACGAATACTGAAATTCTGCAAAACAGCCCTGTTGCATCCAGGCGACAGGGCTGCCCACCACCCAGGTGTCGTCTGCGAAGACACGAGTCGGCTGTCACGTTGCAGTTGCGGTGATATCCGCAGCCTAGCGATCGCGCCTAATGTACCATGAGCAACCCTTGTTCATGCGCTGCAACATACCCATCCTCGTAGTGTCCGATGGGAACAACGGAAACGCTCCAGGGAGAACAGTTACCTTGCAGGTCCGAACAATCACCAGCCTTGACAGCGTGCCGGCGCAGCGCTGGAACCACCTGAATGGCGCTGAAAACCCGTTTCTGCGGCATGAGTTTCTGCACGCCCTGGAGCGCCATGGCGCCGTGTCGCAGGGTAACGGCTGGCAACCCTTGCACCTGCTGCTGGAGAGCGACAATGGTGAGCTGCTGGGCGCTGCGCCAGCCTACCTCAAGGGCAACTCCTGGGGCGAGTTCGTATTCGACTGGGCATGGGCCAATGCCTACGAGCGGGCTGGCGGCGACTATTACCCGAAGCTGGTGATGGCCGTCCCCTACACACCGGCAACCGGCCCTCGTGTTCTGGTCCAACCCGGCTTCTCTGCCGAACAGGCAATGGCGCACCTGGCGGCCGCCGCAGTCGCCCTGTGTCGCGGGCAGGGCCTGTCAGGCGCGCACTGCCTGTTTGCCGAAGCCCAGCAGGGCAGCGGTTTCATCGAGGCAGGCTGGATGCGTCGAGCCGGTTGCCAGTTCCACTGGAACAATCAGGGATACGCTGATTTCGACGCCTTCCTCGACACCCTCAGCAACAAGAAGCGCAAGAACATACGCCGCGAGCGGCGCCTTGCGGCGGAGGCAGGCCTGACGTTCCGTATCGTGCCCGGCGACCAGGTCGATGACGGGGCCTGGGACACCTTCCACGATTTCTACACCCGCACTTTCGAGGAACACGGCAATCTTCCGGTTCTCACCAGAGCCTTCTTTGCCGAGATCGGCGAGAAGCTGGCCGGTCGTGTCCTGATGGTTCAGGCCTGGCAGGATAACCGCATGGACGGGGCGGCGTTGCTCCTGCGCAGCGACGACAGCCTGTATGGCCGGTACTGGGGATGTCGGGTGGAGCATCCGGGCATGCACTTTGAAACCTGCTACTACCAGGGCATCGAGTATTGCATTCGAGAAGGTCTGGACTGGTTCGAACCGGGCGCCCAGGGCGAACACAAGATCGCGCGCGGATTCCTGCCACGTCAGACACATTCGCTGCACTGGATCGAGGACGAAGGCTTTCGCCGGGCGATCGCCGATTTCCTGCATCGAGAAACCCCGATGGTCCGGGGCTACATGGAAGAACTGGCAACCCATAGTCCCTACAAGGCCGGCTGCGCGCCAGCCATGGAATCGCGGTAGGCTAAGGACCTGATGGAATACCACGGCTGAATGGACAGGTAGACCAACAATCCCATGGCGGAACTGCCGATAACATGGCTGCCAACCGACGGTGCACCGGAGTTTCCACCTATCGACAACGCGCTACCGGTGCCGAACGGGCTTTTGGCTGTTGGCGGATCACTGGATACTGCCCGCCTCGAGCTTGCCTACAAACGCGGCATCTTCCCCTGGTTCGAGGAAGGCCAACCGGTGCTCTGGTGGTCACCGGACCCCCGCACCCTGATCTATACTGACCAACTCCATATTTCCCGCAGCCTGCGCCGCAGTCTGCGCAGGCCGGACTATACGGTTTCACTGGACAGAGCGTTCCCCCTGGTCATGCGGCGCTGTGCAGCACCCCGCCCGGGACAGAAAGGCACCTGGATTACCCGCGACATGTTCGCTGCCTATGTCCGACTCCACCAACGCGGGCAGGCTCACTCGGTGGAAGTCTGGCGTGGGGAAGCCCTTATCGGCGGGCTATATGGTGTCTCCCTGGGCCGCGGATTCTTCGGCGAGTCCATGTTCAGCGACGAGACCAATGGATCGAAAATCGCCCTGACATGGCTGGTCAGGCAATTGCGACGCTGGCAGTTTCCGTTTCTCGATTGCCAGGTTGGCTCGGGACACCTCTACAGCCTGGGCGCTGTTGACGTCCCAAGACGTCGTTTTCAACAGGAACTCAACGAGGCGGTTGCGCAGCCCCCACCCCCAGGCCCACACTGGCAATTCGACGGCGACTTCCATCCTCTGGACGAGTCATGAAGAGCGACCAGCGCAATCCCGGCTCAGGTACACTCTGGCTCTATTCCACGGGCGAGCATGCCTGCTCCTACCTGGAAGATCGCTCCGCCAGAACCGTGTTTGTCGACCCCGCCTTCCCGGTCTCCAACGCCCACTACAGTCGCCTGATCACCCAGGGGATGCGACGCAGTGGACACTTCATCTACCAGCCCGGCTGTGCCGGCTGCAGCAGCTGCAAGTCACTACGCATCCCAGTTGCGGATTTCTGTGCGAATCGAGCACAACGGCGATGCTGGAACCGTAACCAGGACATACGCATCATCCAGCGCCCTCCGGTTTTCGTGCAGCAACATTTCGCCCTGTACCGGCATTACATGAGTCATCGCCACCCCGGCAGCGGTATGGATGAACACGATCCGGAACGTTACATGGAGTTCCTGGTCTCCAACTGGTCGGACACGGTGTTCCTCGAAATGCGCCGCGGGCAGGATCTGCTTGGCGTCGCTGTTACCGACCGTCTGGCTGACGGCCTGAGCGCCGTCTACACGTTCTTCCATCCGGAGCTTGCCCGCCGCAGCCTGGGCACTTTCGGGATCCTCGCCCAGATCGAGCATGCACGCATGAACGGTCTCGCCTACGTCTACCTGGGATACTGGATCGCCGAATCACCGAAGATGCGCTACAAGGCCACTTTTCGACCCCACGAAATCCACACCGGCGGGCGCTGGCTGCGCACTCCATGATGCGCCATGACCCGCACGCCGGCTGCCCCACCACAGGCAATCTGGTAGACTCTTGACTTTTTGTCGCGGGGGGCCAAACTCGCGACTCGATGCAGCAGAATCGGGAGAACACGACTGAATGGCTCGCGAAGACCACATCAAGATGCAGGGGAAGGTTGTCGAAACGCTGCCCAACACCATGTTCCGGGTAGAACTTGAGAACGGCCATGTGGTAACCGCCCACATCTCTGGCAAGATGCGCAAGCACTACATCCGCATACTCACCGGAGATACCGTCACGGTTGAACTTACGCCCTACGATCTCACCAAGGGCCGCATCACCTACCGCGCCCGCTAGCAAACGACCCGCAGACCACTCGAACCCAGGCATAAAAAACGGTGCGTTCGCAGAGCGAAGCGCACCGTAGGGCAAGGCGTTACCTTATTGCTTACCGTAGCCTGGGCTACAGCGCCGGTTCCGCCTCCGTACTGTAATGGAAGCTCAGGCTGCCGGCGTCGTCGACACGGACGACCACTTCGCCACCGGCGGACAGACGACCAAACAGCAATTCCTCGGCGAGCGGCTTGCGAATCGACTCCTGGATGAGGCGCTCCATGGGACGTGCGCCCATCTTGGGGTCGTAGCCGTGCTCAGCGAGCCAGTTGCGGGCCTCCTCGTCGACCTTGAGCACCACGTTCTTGTCACGCAACTGGACGACCAGTTCATTGACGAACTTGTCGACCACGCGGCGCACCGTCGCGGCATCAAGGCCGTTGAACTGAATGATCGCGTCCATCCGGTTGCGGAACTCCGGCGTGAACATCCGCTTGATGGCTTCCATCCCATCGGTGCTGTGATCCTGTGGCGCAAAGCCGATGGACGGCCGACTCATCTGCTCGGCCCCGGCGTTGGTGGTCATGATCAGCACCACGTTGCGGAAATCCGCCTTGCGACCGTTGTTGTCGGTGAGCGTGCCATGGTCCATGACCTGCAGTAGCAGGTTGAACACGTCCGGATGCGCCTTCTCGATCTCATCCAGCAGCACCACCGAATAGGGGTGTTTGATCACTTCTTCCGTGAGCAACCCACCCTGATCGAACCCCACATAGCCCGGAGGCGCCCCGATCAGCCGGGACACCGTATGCCGCTCCATGTACTCGGACATGTCGAAGCGGATCAGCTCGACGCCCAACTGCTGCGCCAGTTGCCGGGTCACCTCTGTCTTGCCCACACCAGTCGGCCCGGCGAAGAGGAAGCTGCCCGTGGGCTTCTGCGGCGACGAGAGTCCCGCCCGGGACATCTTGATGGTCGCGGCCAGGGTCTCGATGGCCACCTCCTGACCAAAGATCGCCGCCTTGAGGTCGCGCTCAAGGAACTCCAGCGTCTTCATGTCCGAGCTGGACACCCGCTTCGGCGGAATGCGCGCCATGCTGGCCACGACTGCCTCGATGTCGGCGACACCGATGTTCTTTTTCTGCTTCGACGGTGGCAGCAGCTTGATGCGGGCCCCTGCTTCGTCAATGACATCGATGGCCTTGTCCGGCAGGCGACGATCGTTGATGTGCTTGCCCGCCAGTTCCGCAGCGGCGCGCAGGGCCCGGTCCGCGTACTTGACGTCGTGGTGCTCCTCGAAGCGGCTTTTAAGCCCCTTGAGAATGCGATAGGTGTCGTCAACGCTCGGCTCGGGCACGTCGATCTTCTGGAAGCGCCGGGCCAGGGCACGATCCTTCTCGAAGATGCCGCGATATTCCTGGTAAGTGGTGGATCCGATGCACTTGAGTTCGCCGTTGGCGAGCACCGGCTTGATCAGGTTACTGGCATCCATGACACCACCGGAGGCCGAACCCGCGCCGATGATCGTGTGAATTTCATCGATGAACAGCACCGCGCCCGGCGTCTTCTGCAACTGCTTCAGCAGCCCCTTGAGCCGTTTTTCGAAATCGCCGCGGTACTTGGTACCTGCCACCAGCGCGCCGAGATCCAGGGAATAGATAGTCGATTTCTTGAGCACGTCCGGAACGTCGCCCTCGACAATCAGCTTGGCCAGGCCCTCTGCGATGGCGGTCTTGCCAACGCCGGCCTCACCGACATAGAGCGGGTTGTTCTTGCGCCGCCGACACAGTACCTGAATCGTGCGATCAACCTCCTGCTGCCGACCGATCAGCGGGTCGATCTGCCCCCGCCGGGCCCGCTCGTTCAGGTTGGTGGCGAAACTCTCCAGGGGAGACTTGTTGGCGTTACCCTCCCCCTGGCCTTCCTCATCGCCATCGCCGCTCACCGACTGGGACGGCGCCTCGGGTGAGGGGCCACTCTCATCGGAGACCTTGGAGATCCCGTGAGAGACGTAATTGACGACATCGAGGCGGGTGATGCTCTGCTTGTGCAGGAAGTAGACGCTCTGGGATTCCTGCTCGCTGAAGATCGCCACCAGCACGTTGGCGCCGGTGACTTCCTTGATGCCCGCCGACTGAACATGGAGGATCGCCCGCTGCAAGACGCGCTGGAAGCCCAGCGTCGGCTGCGTCTCGCGACTATCGTTTGGCGGCAGCAGCGGCGTGGTTTCGTCAAGAAATGCTTCGAGATCCTGCTTCAGGCGAGGCAGGTCGGCCCCGCAAGCCTTGAGGACACCAACCGCCGTCGGATTGTCCGTCAGTGCAAGCAGTAGATGCTCGACGGTGAGGAACTCGTGCCGCTTCTCCCGAGCCTCCTTGAAGGCCAGGTTAAGCGTGAACTCCAGCTCTTTGCTCAGCATGCGTTCTCACCTCGACAGTGGGCTAGACGTGCAGCCAAGGGCTGCACCCTGCATTCGGACAAGTAGTCGACGGGCCGGTTCCAACCTTCCATCGCCACCCTTCTTCATGCCTCTTCCATGGTACACAGGAGCGGGTGCTGGTGTTGCCGCGCGTACTCGTTCACCTGCTCCACCTTGCTTTCCGCCACATCCCTGGCATAAACGCCGCAGACTCCGCTTCCCTTAGTATGGACCTGCAACATCACCTGTGTCGCTTTGGACCTGTCCATTGCGAAAAAGGTCTGCAGGATCTCCACGACGAATTCCATCGGAGTGTAGTCGTCGTTCATCAAAAGCACTTTGTAGAGGGGCGGACGTTTTAGCTTCGGCTTCGCCTCCTGCAGCGCAACACCGTCGTCCGACCCTTTGCGTCGTTCGTCACCCATGAGTTCCGGGAGTCCACATCAATCTGTTGGGAATCATCTACATCGAGCCCTCAGGCCGCGGCAGACGACCCATGGTTCGCCGCTGCGCCACTGTTCAACCTCCACTATAAGCAAGGCTGCTCGATGCTCCAATGACGAGAGGTTGGGGTTGTGCGGCATTTCTCAAGTCCGCCACAGACAGACAGCTGGGAAGGCACTGAATTCCACAGACAAAACGGCCCGGGCAAAAAATGCCCGGGCCCTTGGGACAGAGTGATCAAATCACCCGACGGACGGTTGACCTAGGGAGACAGCGTCTCCCTAGAACTGCTCCTCTTCGGTGGAGCCGGACATGGCCGTCACCGAGGACTCGCCGCCCTGTATCGTGTTGGTCAATGCGTCGAAGTAGCCGGCGCCCACTTCCCGCTGGTGGCGGGTCGCGGTGTAGCCGTGCTTCTCCGCGGCGAATTCAGCCTCCTGCAACTCCGAGTAGGCCGACATCTGCCGCTCCTTGTAGCCCTTGGCAAGCTCGAACATGGAGTAGTTCAGCGCATGGAAGCCGGCCAGGGTGATGAACTGGTACTTGTAGCCCATGGCGCCCAGTTCCCGCTGGTACTTGGCAATGGTGGCGTCGTCCAGGTTCTTCTTCCAGTTGAACGAGGGCGAACAGTTGTAGGCCAGCATCTTGTCCGGGAACTCACGCTTGATGGCTTCGGCGTACTTGCGGGCGAATTCCAGGTCCGGTTTGCCGGTCTCGCACCAGATCAGGTCTGCATAGGGCGCATAAGCGAGACCCCGGGCAATGGCCTGATCGTCGCCGGCGTTGGTCCGGTAGAAACCTTCCGCGGTACGCTCTCCGGTCAGGAAGGCCTTGTCCCTCTCGTCGATGTCGGAAGTCAGCAAATCCGCCGCCAGGGCGTCCGTCCGCGCCACCAGAATGGTGGGCACGCCCATGGTATCCGCCGCGAGTCGGGCACCGATCAGTTTCTGCACCGCCTCCTGGGTGGGAACCAGCACCTTGCCGCCCATGTGACCGCATTTCTTCACCGCGGCAAGCTGGTCCTCGAAGTGCACACCGGCCGCGCCGGCGCGGATCATGCTCTTCATCAGCTCGTAGGCATTCAGCACACCGCCAAACCCTGCCTCGGCGTCTGCCACGATGGGCGCCATCCAGTCGATGCTGTTGTCGCCTTCCGCATGGTGGATCTGGTCGGCCCGCAGCAGGGCATTGTTGATGCGCTCAACCACGTTGGGCACGGAGTTGACCGGGTAGAGGGACTGGTCCGGGTACATGGTCCCGGCCAGGTTTGCATCGGCGGCAACCTGCCAGCCGGACAGATAAATGGCCTGCAGACCGGCCTTGACCTGCTGCACCGCCTGGTTCCCGGTCAGGGCGCCCAGCGCGTTGACGAAGGGCTCGTCCTGCATCAGTCGCCAGAGCTTTTCGGCGCCGCTGCGCGCCAGGGTGTACTCGATCTGGACGCTGCCGCTAAGCCGCACTACTTCCTCTGCGCTGTATCCGCGCTCCACGCCCTTCCAGCGCGGGTTTTCCGCCCAATCCTGCTTGAGTCGATCGATTGCGGCCTGATGAATGCTCATTGCTGTATCTCCCTCTTGGGCGCGTCAAGCGCCCCTGGTGTCAGGAACTCGACGAAGTCGTCATGACCCGCATCCAACATCGGAAACGGATCGCAGTGCCGATGGGCACACGGCTCGAAAGCCGTCCGTCACGTGCATGTCCGCTCAGTGCGCTGATGCGCAGACCCGCTGGGGATGACCGACTTTTCTGAAGGCGGTCTCGCCGTCGGACACATCGTGCCGGCCTGCCGGTCCGCCGTTGCGGCACGGGCAGTGGGCCGATTCGACTGTTGAGGCGCATGTTCCACCTCTCGGCTTCGCGCTCCTGGCCGGCCTCCGCCCTTATCAGAGTGCCGCCGAGTCGCGCTCGGGGTCGTTTCGGAATGTCACCCGCGTCAACGAGCGAACAGTGCTGGCTTCGCTCCTGAAATGCCTGGCCTTGGTCCGGATAATCGGTGACGCGAGTACCCGAAGCCGTCTTAATGCTTCAGAGCCCCGCCAGGACAAGGTGCTGTTTCCATTTCTGTGGAAGATCGGGGTTTATCCCGATACCCTGCCCTGCCGTCTGACCGCCGCCTGCTCCCGTATCCAGAGCCCCTGCACGGGCTTTTCGCTCTGAGGAACAGCATTTCATTTTTGACGCAGCTCCAGTGTATTGCCGCGCCGCAGCATTTGACAATGGGTGCGGGTCAATCTTGAATATTGATTTTCTCAATACAAGGGTGGCTCTGTGTCAGAAAAGTCGCCGGCGCGTCTGTACTACAAGAACAACCGGATCAAGCAGCTTCGGGCATTCTGTTTCACCGCACAGGCGGGCAGCATTTCCCGAGCCGCAGAGCGCCTGTTTCTCAGCCAGCCATCGGTATCCCTTCAGATTCAGGCCCTTGAACGGGAAATGGGGATTACGGTGTTCGAACGCCGGGGGCCTCGCATTACCCTGACACCCGACGGAAAAACCCTCTATGAACTGGCGTTGCCACTGGTCGAGGGCATCGACGCCCTGCCCGCCCAGTTCGCCGCCCGCAGCCAATCCACCGAGAGTGGGCGCCTCGACGTGGCGGCGGGGGAATCCAGCACGCTTTACCTGATTCCGGATCTGTTGCGGGATTTCATGGATCGCTACCCGGAAAGCCCGGTAAAGCTGCATAATCTGATTGGTGCCGACATGCTGGCCGCCTTGCGCAACAATGAGGTGGACTTCGCCATTGGCTCCATGCTCGACCTGCCCGACGACATCAACTACCGACCCGTCTATTCCTTTGCAACCTCGCTGATCACACCGCTGGACCACCCGCTGGCGGCGAAGAGCGACATCACCCTGGAGGATCTGGCCTCCGACGCCCTGATACTGCCGCCCCGCCACCTCACCACCTGGCGCCTGGTGAACCTGGTCTTGCAGCAACAGAACATCCCCTACCAGGTGCGTCTCGAGGTCGGTGGCTGGGAAATCATGAAAGCCTATGTGGAGCGTGGTTTCGGTATCGGCATTGCCAGCAATATCTGCCTCACCGGCCGGGAACAATTGGCCGTGCGGCCATTGCCGGAGGTCTTCCCGCGGCGCACCTACGGTGTGATGTGGCGTCGCGGCAAGTTCCTGTCGCAGACGGCTCGCCGCTTCATCGAGCTGATGGACCCGAATTTCTTTACCGCCGGCCAGGATCAACGCTTCGACATCAATCACGAACCCAGCGGCAACCAGGTCTTTGTGGCCGCCAGTGGTGCTCCCAGCCGACGTGAAACCAGTGTGGCGGAGGATACCGCCCCCCTCGACACGCCAGCCAAGCCGGGCTAGTGTCGCGCCCCATGTTGTGGAAACCCAATGTCACCGTGGCGGCAGTGATCGAGCAGAATGACCAGTTTCTGTTCGTGGAAGAGCATGCCGACGGTCGTACCGTCCTGAACCAGCCCGCCGGCCACCTGGAAAAGGGCGAGAGCCTTGAGGACGCGGTGGTCCGGGAAGTCCTGGAAGAGACTGCCTACCCCTTTGTTCCGAGGGCGCTGATCGGCGTTTACCGCTGGCAGCATGCGGCCAAGGACCTGACGTTCCTGCGGGTGTGTTTCGCGGGTGAGATCGGCGCGTTGGATACGTCGCGCACACTGGACGCAGATATTATCCGTGCGCTGTGGTTGCCCGCCGATGTGGTGAACCGCCAGGCCGAGCGTCTGCGCAGCCCGCTGGTGGCTCGCTGCGTCCACGATTTCCAGGCGGGCAAGCGGTATCCCCTTGATATTCTGTGTGACATCCCCGATGTTCCTAACAACCCAGTTATTTTTGAGGAATAGCCATGACCCGGCGCAGTGGCGAGCGCGTTGTTGTTGGACTCTCCGGCGGCGTTGATTCCGCCGTCGCCGCGCTACGCCTGGTAGAGGCCGGTTACGACGTCCACGCCCTGTTCATGAAGAACTGGGAAGACGACGACGATGACACCCACTGCACTGCGGAACAGGATCTCGCGGACGCACGTCAGGTTGCACAGCAGCTCGATATTCCCCTGCACCAGGTCAACTTTGCAGCACAATACAAGCGCGACGTGTTCGAACACTGCCTGCGGGAATTCCAGGCGGGCCGTACGCCCAACCCGGATGTGCTCTGCAACCGGGAGATCAAGTTCAAGGCGTTTCTGGAACATGCGCTGCGGCTGGGAGCCAAGTATGTGGCGACAGGCCACTACGCCCGCATCGAGCCAACCGCGAGCGGCGTATGCTTGCTCCGGGCACACGACGGCAACAAGGATCAGAGCTACTTCCTGTACATGGTCGGCGAGACGGCCCTTGCCAAAACGCTGTTCCCCCTGGGCGATCTGACCAAGCCCACGGTGCGCCGCATTGCCGAGGATGCAGGCTTCGACAACTTCGAGAAGAAGGACAGCACGGGCATCTGCTTTATCGGCGAACGAGACTTTCGTGCCTTTCTGGCACGCTATATCAAATCCCGGCCGGGCCCCATCGTCACCACCGACGGTGAGACCGTAGGCGAGCACATGGGGCTATCGTTCTACACACTGGGGCAGCGCCAGGGCCTGGGCATAGGCGGCGTACCGGGGCGCGCCGGGCCATGGTTCGTGGCCGACAAGGACCTTGAGGGCAATAATCTCATCGTCGCTGAAGGCATCGACCACCCCGCCCTGCTCAATGACGGCCTGCTCGCCAATGACCTGCACTGGGTCGCTGGTGGACCACCGGCAGGAGAGTTCCGCGCCGGCGCAAAAACCCGCTACCGGCAGGCCGATCAACCCTGCCGCGTCACCATGCTGGACGGTGATGGCTGCAAGGTGCACTTCGACGACCCGCAGCGCGCCATTACACCAGGGCAATCCGTCGTGCTTTACCAGGGTGACGTCTGCCTAGGCGGCGGCATTATTCGCGAGCGCATCACCGTGCGCCATGACGAGGCCGTGTCGTGAATGCCGAAGCACCCCATCAGGCCCAGGCCCTCGCCCTCGCCGCCCTCTATCAGGCCCTGGCACAGGTGCGCATGGTGGCGACCACCGGTCGCTGGGACGCCGACGACGCCGAGACCTGCCTGCGCGGCCTGACTGTCGAATTCCAGGAAAGCCTGGACGGATTATACGGCGGCACCGGGCGGCTACGTACCGGGTTGCAGCAGTTGCACACGCAGTTGAGTCAGCCCCAGGACATGGACCTGACCCGTTACGCGGTCATGGCCCTGCACCTGGAGCGGAAACTGGTAAAGCGGCGGGGCATGCTGAGTACCTTGCGGACCGGTCTTGACCAGGCGCGGCATCAGGCGGACTACTTCTCCATCACTCACGAGAACGTGGTCGGCAAACTCGCGGATCTCTACCAGAACACGGTCAGTCATCTCACGCCGCGTATCATGGTGCAGGGCAAACGCGAATGGCTGGAGGACCCGCAACGGGCCAACCAGATCCGCGCCCTGCTGCTGGCAGCAATCCGCGCCGCCACCCTGTGGCGACAGGCCGGCGGCGGCAGGCTGCAACTGATTTTCGGCAGAGCCCGACTGCAGAGCACGACCAATCAGTTACTGGACGGCGCTACCACCTGAGGCCTTCCAGCCCCGGCGGCTCCTGCGTCGAGCGGCGCTTGAAATGCACGCTTGCGCTATGCTGCATGGCCGCAAAACCATCATTCTTCGTGTATGATGTTGGCGCCGAAAAAGACACCTTGCTGCACCCTGCCAACCCCGCGACGACCACGCTCCCGCGCGGTCCAAGTGTGGCTTGAGAACACGGCGGACAGGCAACAGTGACCGATACTGGGAGGTATAATGAAAGACAGCTTCAACACACGCTCCACGCTTGAGGTCGGCGGAAAAACCTACGACATCTTCCGCTTCGACAGCCTGCGCGATAGCCACGACGTGGAACGTCTTCCTTTTTCGTTGAAGGTTCTTCTGGAAAACCTCCTGCGCAAGGAAGACGGCGTCAACGTGACGCGTCAGCACATCGAATCGCTGCTCGCCTGGGACGCCAGGGCAAAGCCCAGCGACGAAATCGCATTCACCCCGGCACGGGTGGTCATGCAGGACTTCACCGGCGTACCGGCGGTGGTCGACCTGGCCGCCATGCGCGATGCCATGCAGCGCCTCGGCGGAGATCCCACCAAGATCAACCCGCTCGAGCCGGCAGACCTGGTGATTGACCACTCCGTGATGGTGGATCACTACGGCGCCAAGGACTCCCTCGACCTCAACACCAAGCTCGAATATCACCGCAACAAGGAACGCTACAAGTTCCTGCGCTGGGGCCAGACCGCGTTCTCCAACTTCCGCGTGGTGCCACCGGGCACCGGTATCGTTCATCAGGTGAACCTGGAGTACCTCGCCAAGGTTGTGTTCACCAAGGACGAGGACGGCAAGACCGTGGCCTACCCGGACACCCTGGTGGGCACCGACTCCCACACCACCATGATCAATGGGCTCGGCGTCCTCGGTTGGGGTGTCGGCGGCATAGAAGCCGAGGCAGCCATGCTCGGTCAGCCGATCTCCATGCTGATCCCCGAAGTCATCGGCTTCCGCCTCAAGGGCGAGTTGCCGGAAGGCACCACTGCCACCGATCTCGTGCTCACAGTCACGCAGATGCTCCGCAAGAAGGGCGTGGTGGGTAAATTCGTCGAGTTCTTCGGCGATGGCCTCTCCAACATGCCCCTGGCGGATCGCGCCACCATCGCCAACATGGCGCCGGAGTACGGTGCGACCTGCGGCATCTTCCCCATCGACGAGCAGACGATTCGCTACCTGGAGTTGTCGGGCCGCACGGAAGAGGAAATGGCGCTGGTGGAAGCCTACGCCAAGGCCCAGGGCATGTGGCGCGAGAACGGCGCCCGGGAAGCCGACTACAGCGACGTGCTGGAACTCGACATGGGCACGGTGGAGCCGAGCCTTGCCGGCCCCAAACGGCCGCAGGATCGCGTCTCGCTCAAGAACACCAAGGCGACGTTCGTCAGTAACCTGCAAGCATTTCTTGACGAGCACAAGACGCCGGAAGAAACCCGCTTCGAAGGTGAAGGCGGCGACACCGCCGTGGGTGGCCAGATCGACTTTGATCGCGGTGCGGTGGAAGTCGAAATCAACGGCAAGAAGGAACTGCTCTCTCATGGCGCCGTAGTCATCGCCGCCATCACGAGTTGCACCAACACATCCAACCCGGACGTGCTGGTGGCTGCGGGGCTGGTGGCCAAGAAGGCGAATGCGCTTGGCCTGAAGAGCAAGCCCTGGGTGAAGACCTCCTTCGCCCCCGGCTCGCAGGTAGTGCCTGCCTACATGGACAAGGCCGGTCTCACCGAGCATCTGGATGCCCTTGGCTTCAACCTGGCGGGCTTCGGCTGCACCACCTGCATCGGCAACTCCGGCCCGCTGCCGGATCCGGTTGCCCAGGGCATTCGCGAGGGCAACCTGATGGTCGCCTCCGTACTCTCCGGCAACCGTAACTTCGAAGGTCGCGTGCACCCGGATGTGCGCACCAACTGGCTGGCCTCGCCGCCGCTGGTGGTCGCCTATGCACTGGCCGGCAACATGCAGGTCGACATCACGACGGAATCCCTGGGCAAGGACAAGAACGGCGACGACGTCTTCCTGAAGGACATCTGGCCCACCCAGCAGGAAGTGGCCGACGTGGTGGGCGGCAATCTGAGCCGCTCCATGTTCCAGGAGCAGTACAAGGATGTATTCGCCGGCGACAGCAACTGGCAGGGGATCGAAATCGCCCGCAGCGAGAACTACGACTGGGCGCCCTCCACCTACATTGCCAACCCGCCCTACTTCGAGGGTATGGACATGCAGGAGCCGGGGGTGCACAGCATCAGTGATGCCCGGGTACTGGTGTTCGTCGGTGACTCCATCACCACGGACCACATCTCCCCGGCGGGCGCCATCAAGCCCGACAGCCCCGCGGGCAAGTACCTGCAGGAGCAAGGAGTGGAACCCAAGGAGTTCAACTCCTACGGTTCACGCCGTGGCAACCACGAGGTGATGATGCGTGGCACCTTTGCCAATGTGCGGCTGCGCAACAAGATGGCATCGGGCACCGAGGGTGGGTGGACGACCCATGTACCCAGTGGCGAGGTCATGAGCATCTTCGACGCTGCGCAGAAGTACAAGGAGGCAGGCACCCCACTGGTGGTTCTCGCCGGCAAGGAATACGGCACAGGCTCCAGCCGCGACTGGGCCGCCAAGGGTACTAACCTGCTTGGCGTGAAGGCCGTCATTGCCGAGAGCTTCGAGCGCATCCACCGCTCCAACCTGGTGGGTTTCGGCGTGCTGCCATTGCAGTTCAACGATGGCGACAGCGCCGAGAGCCTCGGACTGACGGGCAATGAATCGTTCACCTTTGGCAAGCTGGACGATGAGCCCACCAGCCTGAAGGTTACGGCCCGAAGCGACGATGGCCGGGAAGTCAGCTTCCAGGCGCAGGTGCGGATCGATACGCCTAAGGAGTGGGACTACTTCCGTAATGGCGGCATCCTGCATTATGTGCTGCGGAATCTCGCCAAGGCGGCCTGAGACCGACCTGCGTAAAGCAGTTCAAGGGCCGGCTGACATGCCGGCCCTTTTTCTATCTGCCCGATCACCCCGGCGCCTCGCCGTCGCCGGCCGCATCGCCGTGTATGCACTGTGACGCGACACACGGATTCCAGCACGCTCTCATTCTAAGCTTCAGTGTCGGCCGAACCCTACGCGCGCGCATGCAGGCGGTCACTGCCCCGTCGACTGATATCGGGATCATGGGTGGACGAGTCCAGCGAAAGCCTCTATCGGGAACTTTTCGTCGAGCATCCGGCAGTAAAACTGCTGGTTTGCCCCGACACGCTGGCTATCGTCGATGCCAACCATGCGGCGGCCGAGTTCTATGGCTACTCCCGCGATGCACTGGTTGACAGCAACTTCACCCGTATCAGCAGTCGCCCGGCAGATGAAATCATCGCCGACATCAAGGTCGCGCTCCGCGGAGAGCGCCGCCATTTTCACTTCCGCCATCGCCTGGCCTCCGGCATCGTCAAGGACATCGACCTGCAATGCGGGCCCATGCATTTTCGTGGTCGCCTGCTACTTCACATGCTCGTTCACGACGTCACGGAGCAGCAGCGCAACTACGAACAGTTGCTGAGTTACCGGGAGATCTACGAACGCCTGCCGGTGGCCTTCTATCGCGCCACACCCGGCCCCACCGGGCGCTTCCTGGAATTCAACCAGGCCTTCATGCGCATGCTCGAGGCCGAGTCCCGCGAAGCCCTGCTCGATCTTGATGTTTCATCGATTTACGTCGACCCCTCACATCGATCGCAGTTCTCGGAGGCGCTGCTCTGTCGCGACAAGCTGTTCCGCCATGAGCTGCATCTGCGCACCATCAAAGGCAAAGCCATCTGGGTGGCGGATACGGCTTTCCGCCACGTGAACGAAGGCGGTCAGGAAGTGTTTGACGGCGTGATGGAGGACATCACCGACCGCAAGCGTCTGGAGCAGGAACTGGAGCGGCGTGCGACACGGGACGAACTGACAGGGCTCTACAACCGGGGGCACGCGTCGACGCAACTCGATCATGAAATACAGCGCATCGAGCGCTATGACGGCGAACTGGGCGCCGTGATGTTTGACCTGGACGAGTTCAAGAACATCAACGATACCTTCGGCCATCCCACGGGCGACAATGTGTTGCGTCAGATCGGGGAGCTGATTCGATCGGCCATACGGGAAGTGGACCTGCCTGCTCGCTGGGGCGGAGAGGAATTCCTCATCCTGATGCCGTCCACGAATGAGCGCGGGGCGGCGCAGATGGCTGAAAAGCTCCGGGTCATGGTCAGCAACATGCGCTTCGCAGCCGTTGGTCGGGTCACGCTGAGCGCGGGCTCCGCCGACTACCGCCGGGGCGAGGGTGAAGAGGCCTTTCTTCGCCGCCTCGACCGTGCACTCTACGCTGCCAAGGGCGGTGGCCGGGACCGTGTGGTGGAAGCACGCTGACACGCCGGACCGAGCAGAGATCCGATGTGCCAGAACGAGATGACGCGGCGATCAGAAGTCGAGCTTGACGCCGGCCCACAACTCCCGCGACTTGCCTGGACGGGCGCCCGCCGGGCGGAAATGGGCAACATAGGTCTCGTCGGTCAGGTTCTCCACCGCGGCGAACAGCCGGGCATTGGTATGCACCCGGTACTCGGCGGACAGATCCAGCAGCAGCCTGGACTCGATCTTCTGCCGGGAAAGCGCCGGATCGGCCTTGGCCTGCGCGCCGGACACGTAGTTGGCGTTCAGGTTGACCTGCCATGCGGATTGCCCGACACCCACGCCGACGTTCACCTGGTGCTCCGGTATCTCCGGGATGGAATCACCTTTTCGCGCATTGGCCCACTGGTTGGGAGCGGTGGACCCGATATCCTGCTTGAAGCGGCTTTGCGTCAGGGTGTAGCCCACGCGAACGGGGACGTTGTATCGCCAGCCCCGGGCGGCACCCAGATCGTGCAGCAGCAATGCCTCGACCCCGTAGATCTCGACTTCACCGGCGGCCACGGTGTCGCCGATATCCGCCGAGCCACAACCGCCGCCAACAGCAGTGCACTCGATGTTGATATTGGAATAGTCGTTATAGAAGCCGATGACCTCCGCCTGCGTGGCCGCACCCTGGAAGCGGAAACCAGCCTCGTAGTTGATGCTCTGCTCTTCTTCATCATCCGGCGACGCACCACCGGGCGCGAAACCCTTGTGAACGCCGGCCAGCACGCTCCAGCTCTGGTCAATGGCGTAGGTCGCGCCCACCCCTGGAATCAACACCCGGTAATCGTTGGAGTCGTTCTGGGTCCGGTTGCCGCCGGAGCGGGACGGGCCGCTCCAGTCCTCGCGACGGATGTTGATGTCCTC
This sequence comes from Natronocella acetinitrilica, assembly GCF_024170285.1. Lineage (NCBI taxonomy): Bacteria > Pseudomonadati > Pseudomonadota > Gammaproteobacteria > Chromatiales > Ectothiorhodospiraceae > Natronocella > Natronocella acetinitrilica. The sequence goes on along the minus strand of NZ_JALJXV010000008.1, from coordinate 73,117 downwards.
CAGTCGCAACCCTGCGGTAACCGCCCATGGGCCCCGTCGTGCCGTGTTCTGCAAATACGTGGCGACAGCTCTGGCACGGGTGAGCCGGTTCGTTGTCTCACCGAATTCTTCCCGGGATTCCAGCACCATGTAGCCATTCTGCATGCTGTAGAGATCCTGCCACTGGAAACGGTCCTCCTCGTCCTGGTGGAAGCGCAGACCAACATCCAGTTCATGATTCCAGCCGATGGCGTCATAGAGGTAGCCGAGTCGCAGATCGATGCCCTGGCCGTAGTACTCGCGATTGTTGGCCCGTACCGCACCCCGTGCGTCGGGGTTGTTGGGATCCCCCTTGATCCAACTCAGTGCATCGTCGTTGGCGTCGGGGTCGTCGAGTATGGGCGTGATGCCCTGGAAACTGCCATCACCGTTGCCATCGACCTCATGCAGCTTGTACCAGTTACGTACGGTTTCCGTGCGGTAGATGGAGGTACTCATATCCACGTTCTGGTTGAACTGGATGTAATGGCGCAGTTGGTAAAGGTCGTTGGACGTATTGATCTCGTCAAATTGCGAGCCCCGGTAACGCCGGAAGGGGTTATTCGAGAAATCCTGCGCCGTTAACCCCAGATAGGTGTCCTGAATCGATCGCTCGTCATTGGCGAACTTGAGTTCAACCTCCTGATAAAGCTCCGCACTGGGGTCGCTGTTCCAGCGGAGCTTTGTCAGCAGATTGCGCCGGTCGAAGCCCGTATTCGGGTCCGGCTGGTTGGGTCCACGGGCGGGGTTGTCCAGTTGCTTGAAGCCGTCACTCCCCTCCTGCAACCCCTCGACCAGCCAGCCCCACTGGCCGACCGTACCACCCAGGTTGGCATGAACCCGACGGCCGTTGTTGGACCCGAACAGCACATCGGCCTTGCCACTCAGTTGGCCGGGGATCGGCGTCGACAACATGTTGATGGCGCCGCCGGTGGTATATGGCCCGTGACGGATCGAACTGGAGCCCTTGAGCACCTCGACACGGTCCATGCGGCTCATGGGTGGGAAATAGTAGGCCGCCGGCGCGGAATACGGCGCCGGCGCCACTGGCACCCCGTCCTCCATGATGGTGACGCGGCTGTTTCGCTCCGGCGGAGTCCCCCGCATGCTGATGTGCGGGAACTGGCCGAACCCCTCCTCCTCGGCGACGTTGACCCCCGGCACCGCACGCAGTATCCGGTGCGGGTCACTGTAGCTGTGTCGATCCAGCACACTGCGGTCCAGTACCTGGGCGGAGCCCGGGACTTCCCGAATGCGATCCGGATCCCCGGTAATCGTGATGCGCTCCAACGCCCGCTCGGTCTGCGGGCCCGACTCCTGCGCCAGCGCCGGGGTCAGAGCGCCACTCGCCGTCAACAGCACGGCGCCGCCCACCAGCGCCGCCCGATGTAGAGCAAAATCTGTCATCTTCGATGCCTCCAGTTAATCGTGTCGAGAGGCCGAGTCTATGCAGTAATGTTACAAAAGACAATGCGACTCATTCGTATTTGTTTTTGCATTATTGAATTGCGCAATGCATCAAGCCCGTGAACGCTTTAGAATCGAAGTTTCGATTTCAGTAATGACGGACGGCATGAAACAACAACACTTCGACACGGCAGTCATCGGCACCGGGCCCGGCGGCGAAGGAGCCGCGCTAAAACTCTCCAAGAGTGGTCAAAGGGTTGTAGTCGTTGAGAGTCACGATGACGTGGGCGGCGGCTGCACCCACTGGGGGACGATTCCTTCCAAGGCGCTACGCCACAATGTGCGCCGGATGATGGAGTTCAACACCAACCCCCTGTTCCGTGACGCTGACGGCATGAAGCGGTTGTCCTATCCACGGGTGCTCAAGTTCGCGGAACAGGTCATCAACAAGCAGGTGGCGCTACGGGGCAGCTTTTATAGCCGTAATGACATTCCGGTCATCCACGGTCGCGCGAGCTTCGTGAATGACCACTCGCTTGAGATACGCGCTGCCGACGGCAAGGCAAGCCGCATCCATGCCGATCGCTTCGTGATTGCCACTGGCTCGCGGCCCTATCGCCCCGACGATGTTCCCTTCAACCACCCACGGGTTTTCGACAGCGACCAGATCCTCTCCCTCGACCACACGCCACGCAGCATCACCATCTATGGCGCGGGCGTGATCGGTTCGGAGTACGCGTCGATCTTTCGGGGGCTTGGAATGAAGGTGGACCTGATTGATTCGCGGGAACGCCTGCTCACTTTCCTCGATAACGAAATCAGCGACGCCCTCAGCTACCATCTGCGGGAGTTGGGCGTGTTGATTCGCCATGGTGAGACTTACGCCAAGGTCGAACCGCACGACGATCACGTGGTACTGCACACCGAATCCGGCAAGCGCATCAGGAGCGACATACTGCTGTGGGCGAATGGACGAACGGGCAATACCCAGGAGATGGGGCTGGAGGCACTTGGCATAACACCCAACAGCCGCGGCCAGCTGGAAGTCAACGATGTCTACCAGACGGCCCAACCACACATCTACGCTGTCGGCGACGTGATCGGCTACCCCAGTCTTGCCAGCGCCGCCTACGACCAGGGCCGTTTCGCTGCCACGCACTTGCTGAATGGCAGCAGTGATTACCGGCTCGCGCAGGATATTCCCACCGGCATCTACACCATTCCGGAAATCAGCTCGGTCGGCAAGACGGAGCAGGAACTGACCAACGCCAAGGTGCCCTATGAGGTCGGCCACGCCTTTTTCAAGGACCTGGCCCGGGCACAGATCGCCAATCAGGGCGTGGGCATGCTGAAGCTGCTGTTCCACACCGAGACCCTGGAAATCCTGGGTATCCATTGTTTCGGTGACCAGGCCGCGGAGATCGTGCATATCGGCCAGGCCATCATGGCTCAGCCCGGTGACGCCAACAGTCTGCTTTACTTCATCAATACAACTTTCAACTATCCCACCATGGCCGAGGCCTATCGGGTGGCCGCACTCAACGGCTACAACAGGATCAACTGATGTCTACCTCGCGCACCGCCACATCCGTCCCAGTGACGTTGTTCTTCGACTACAACTGCCCGTTCTGCTACGTGGGCAGCCATCGGCTTGAACAACTGGCGCAGGAATATCCCCTGGACATACTTTGGCGATTCGTGGAGATCCACCCAGGCAACGACCCGGCGGGCCAACCGCTGGAATCCCTGGGTTATCCGCGGGATCGCTGGCAGGCAATGACCCAGGCGCTGGAGTCCATGGTGGAGGAAGACGGTCTGCCCTGGCGCTCGCGCAGCTTCACCACCAATTCCCGCAAGGCCATGCAGCTCGCTCAGGCCACGCTGCTGCAACGCCCCCAGGCATTCCTGCCACTGCACCGCGCCATATTCCACCGGTATTTCGCCGAGGGCGACAACATCGGCGATGTTCAGGTTCTCGAGGCGCTCGCCACGGAACACGGCGTTGACGACCTCACCGAGATTGCCTGGAAAACCGAAGGCCCCACGAAGGTACTGCTGGCCCACGTGGACGCAGCCAGGGAGCTGGGTCTCACCGGCGTGCCCACGCTTGTGGTCTCCGGCAAGCCCTTCGCGGGAGCCGTGTCGCTGGACCTGTTGCGTCAGGCGCTGGCCCGGGAGGCCCACCAATCCCCAGACCAGGAGTAGATCCATGGCCCGTGTACGACTGGAATTGCCCGCAAGTGAACGCTTTGTCCACGAGATAACGCTGGCGGTTCGCGTCGCAGACATGAACTACGGTGGCCATCTGGACAACAGCAAGGTGCTGTCATACTGCGGCGAGGCCCGGGCACAGATGCTGATCAGCCGTGGTTTTTCCGAGATGGATATTGCCGGGCTCGGCATCGTGGTCGCAGACGCGGTGGTGGTCTACAAGGCCGAGGGATTCCACGGCGACCGGGTGCGCATCAATGTGGCCGTGGATGAGTTCAACAAGTACGGCTGCGATCTCTACTACCGGCTAACCCATGCGGATCAAGGGCACGACATCGCCCACGCCAAGACCGGCATCGTTTTCTTCGACTACGAGACACGACGCCCGGCGAGAGCGCCGGACGCCTTCATGGACGCCTTTTCCGGCAAAAGCCCCAATCAATAGTCGCCCAGCATACCGCGCTTGACGCGGGCATCCGCCGGGCTGTCACCGAGCCAGATTGTGAGCACGGCACGCGCGAAGGCATCACCTTCCACGATGCCACGCTCGGCGTCGTTCACGGCGACCCGCGTTCCCTGCCCCGGGATGAAATCGATATCCACCCGGTCGCCATTGGCCAGATCCGGGAACAGCTCACGGAAGCCCTGACTCTGCTGACGCATACCCCGCAACTCGGCTCGGTCATGATTGGCGGCGAGACCGTCTTCCAGTGCCTCGACCATGGTCCCGCGATCCACGGCACGGAGCATGTGCAGGTGGACGCGCTTGGCGCCATCCATGTCCAGAGCCGTCGCGGCATCGCCGGTCCGTTCAGGCAGGTACAGCGCTCCGACGTATACCCGCACCATGAAGCGGGAGCGCAGCTCAGCGCCGTTCAGGTGCAATGTCTGCCCGTCCACCTCCACGGTATCGGCGAGGTTGACACCGCGGATGCTTGTGTCGGCGTGAGCCACGCCAACCGAAAGTACCAACGCCAGCCCTGCAATCCATTTCCACATGACCAGATCCCTCGGTTCAGAGCGCCTCGATAATGCCGGCGGCGCCCATGCCGGTGCCGATGCACATGGTAATCATGCCGTAACGCTTGCGCTCCCGGCGCAGGCCGTGAACCAGCGTGGCGGCGCGAATCGCGCCCGTGGCACCCAGGGGGTGCCCCAGCGCAATGGCACCACCCAGGGTATTCAACACCGTCGGATCCAGTTCAAGTTCACGGATAACGGCCAGGCTCTGGGCGGCAAACGCCTCGTTCAGCTCGATCCATTCCAGATCGCCCTGACTGAGCCCCGCCAGCTTCAGGGCTCGGGGAATGGCTTTCACCGGCCCAATGCCCATGACCTCCGGCGGCACACCTGCCACTGCAAAACTCACGAAGCGGGCCAACGGTTCAATGCCCAGCTCCCTGACCTTGCGCTCACTCATCAGCAGCACGGCGCCAGCACCATCACTCATCTGCGAGCTGTTGCCGGCGGTCACCGAACCCCGGGCTGCAAATACCGGGCGAAGCCTGGCCAGGGTCTCCGGAGTTGTGCCCGGGCGCGGCCCTTCATCCTGATTGACCAGCCTCTCCTGCACCGCCAGGCTCACACCGTCTGCCGCCGGATATTGCTCGCGCACCGTATAGGGGGCGATCTCGCCGCGGAAGGCCCCTGCATCGATGGCACGTAGCGCCCGGGCATGGGATTCGGCGGCGAAGGCGTCCTGATCCTCACGGCTGACTTTCCAGCGCTGCGCAACACGCTCCGCCGTGAGTCCCATGCCGTAGGCAATGCCGATCTTGTCCGGATCAGCCAATACCGCGGGATTCATGGAGGGCCGATGACCCATCATGGGGATGGCGGACATGCTCTCCGTTCCCCCGGCGAGCATGACATCCGCCTCGCCAACGCGGATTCGGTCCGCCGCCATGGCCACTGCCTGCAGGCCGGAGGCGCAAAATCGGTTGACCGTCACGCCGCCCACGGAATCCGGCAATCCGGCCAGCAGGGCACCAATGCGGGCCACGTTGAGGCCCTGCTCGGCCTCCGGCATGGCGCAACCCACGATGGCGTCCTCGATATCCCCCGGCTCAAGTGCGGGTACCGCATCCACAACGCCACGTATCACGTGGGCAAGCAGGTCATCCGGCCGCACATGGCGGAAAGCCCCGCGCGGCGCCTTGCCAACCGGCGTCCTCAGCGCGGAAACGATGTAGGCTTCCTGGATCTGTCCACTCATTCCTTTTCTCCTCGGCCGCGATTCAATTGCGCAGCGGCTTGCCGGTTTTCATCATGTGCGCGATCCGTTCCTGGGTAGGCTTGTCCCGCAACAATTCCACGAAACGCTCCCATTCCCGCCGGAGCAGCCAGGCTTCAGAGACCTGCGACCCACCCTCGACGTCGCCTCCGCAGAGGGCGTCGGCAGCATATCGGGCGACCTTGAAGTCGTGTTCGGATATGAAACCGCCTTCACGCATGTTCACCAGCATCATGGTGAGGTTGGCGATGCCGGGGCGGCCGGCAACCTTCACCGGCAGTTTAAGCGGCGGACGGTAACCAGTTGCAGCCAGGGCCCGGGCTTCCATGGTCGCAGCATGCAGCACTTCATGGGTATTCATCACGATACGGTCTGTAGCACGCAGCAGGCCCAGTTCCTGGGCTTCCCGGGCGCTGCGCGCAACCTTGGCCATGGCTATGGCTTCGAAGGACTTGCGAATCGCCGGAAAGACATCGCCGTCCGGGGTTGCGGCAGCGGCGCGCAGTGCCAGCTCCTTGCAACCGCCACCTGCCGGAATCAGCCCCACCCCGGCCTCCACGAGACCGATATAGCTCTCCAGCGCTGCGACTGTTCGATCACAATGCATCTGGAATTCGCAGCCACCGCCAAGCGCCATGCCCCGCACCGCCGCCACCACCGGAATCTGCGAATCCCGCATACGGCCGGTGGCCTGCTGGAACAGGTGAACCATCGTTTCCAGCGCGTCGAAATCCTGCTCTCCCAGCGCGTCCACCACCTGCTTGAGGTTGGCACCCACGCTGAAGGGTTCGCGGGGCTGCCAGAGGACCACGCCATCGAAGCGTTTCTCGGCTTCGTCCATCGCCGCCAGCACGCCTTCCAGCACTTCTCGTCCCACCGCATGCTGCTTGCTGCGGAAACTGAGAATCCCGATGTCGTCCACCACATGCCAGAGGCGAACACCCTCGGTCTCGAAAACCGTATTGCCGGACGCCCCGGCGTCCTCACCGAGCACGGCATCCGGGAACCACTGGCGGCTGTATACCGGAAGCTCGGAGCGGCTTCGGTAGACACCGTCGGCCGGCGCCCAGGAGCCCTTCGGGCTGTGTACGGCTTCGATGGAACCGACCCAGTCCGGCAAGGCCGCACCGCTCATGGCCTCTCCGGCTTCGATGTCCTCCCGGATCCAGTCAGCCACCCGACGCCAGCCGGCGGATTGCCAGATTTCGAAGGGACCCTGCTTCCAGCCGAAGCCCCAGCGCAGTGCCAGGTCCACGTCCCGTGCACAGTCGGCTATCTGCTCCAGAAGATAGGCCGCGTAGTGGAAGGCATCCCGATGTATGGCCCAGAGAAACCGGGCCTGGGGATGTTCCGATTGCCGCAGGGCGGCGAACTTCTCCGCCGGGTCGCGCAGCGCCAGTATCTGTTGCACTTCCCCGGCGGCTTCCGGGTGGGCCGGACGATAGTCACCAGTTTCCGGGTCGAGCACCTCGATCTGCTTGCCCTGCTTGCGATACACGCCTGCCCCGCTCTTCTGCCCGAGAGCGCCAGCGTCGATCAGACCTCTAACCCAGGGGGCCAGAACCAGATACTCGTGCCACGGATCGTCCGTCAGCCGGGGCGCGGACCCCTCCACCACGTGGGCCAGCGTATCCAGCCCGACCACGTCTGCGGTACGGAACGTCGCACTCTTGGGACGACCGATGGCAGGCCCGGTCAAGGCGTCAACCACGTCCGGTGCCAGACCCAGCCGCTGGGCATGGTGCATGGCTGCCAGCATGGCAAATACACCGATGCGATTGCCGACGAAATTCGGGGTATCCCGGGCATAGATGACACCCTTGCCCAGGGAACTCACCAGAAATGTTTCCAAGCCCTGCAGGTAGGCCTGCTCTGTCTGTTGCCCCGGAATCAGTTCTGCCAGGTGCATGTAGCGGGGCGGATTGAAGAAGTGCACGCCGCAGAAACGGCTGCGCATGTCTTCCGGCAGTACCGCCGCCAGTTCATTGATACCGAGCCCGGAGGTGTTGCTGGCAAGGATGGTATGTGCGGCCACGTGGGGGGCGATTCGCGCGTAGAGATCCTTTTTCAGGTCCAGACGCTCGGCAATGGCTTCGATGATCAGATCACAATCGGCCAGTTGCGCCAGGTCGTCCCGGTAATTGGCCGGCCGAATGAGCTGGGCGTAGGCGGGCACTGCCAACGGTTTCGGCTCGAGCTTGAGCAGCCGGTCGATGGCCTTGCGCGCATTGGCGTTGCGATCATCACCGTCGGCGGGCAGCTCGAAGAGCACCGTATCCACCTGGGCGTTGACCAGGTGTGCGGCGATCTGGGCGCCCATGACACCGGCGCCGAGCACGGCGACCCGCCGGATGGGTAGTCGATTGGTCATTGTCTCCTCCATGTGTGTCCTTACCACCGCAGCCACCTGGCTCAGGCGACATGCTTCCGCACGGGACCACCGGTCTGTGCCCCACTCTCCAGTGTTTCGCGGGGGAAGGCATCGGTGATGATCGCGTCCATCCGCAGGGCCTCATAACGCCGCAGCAGTTGTGCTTCGTCAGCATCGATGAGGCCTGCCGATCGTGCATGCTCAAGCCGGGTCTCGAACTCCAGCCCCACGATCTCGCCCCGGCCGACAGCCTTCTGGAAACGGTCGTACACCGGCTCCACGGCAACCAGGGTGTCGAAGGCCTGCTCCATGCGGCCGGTCACATCGTCAGGATTGTCCGCCGCCCAGTAGGCATGGGTCGTCACCCGGTCGCGTACTCCACCCGGCGCCATCATGGCCGTGGCCACTTTCGCACCGATGGCGTCCGCCGGACGACGGTAGGACCGCCCAAGCGGGAATACCACAAGCTGCAGAAGGCGGCCGACAAGGCGGTTCGGGAAGTTCGCGAAGAACTCATCGAACGCCGTATTGATCTCGGCCAGGGAGTGCTGGATGGCCCAGTCCACATGGGCCTGCTCCGAGTCCTGCGCGCCACCATCACGGTGGTACTTGAGCACGGTGGAAGCCAGATAGAGATGGCTCAACACGTCGCCAAGTCGCGCTGACAGACGCTCGCGACGCTTGAGCTCACCGCCCAACACCCCCATGGCCACATCCGAGACGAAGGCCAGGGAGGCACTCATCCGGGTCAGTGCCTGGTAGTAGTGGGCATTGCTGCCCGCTTCCGGAGCCGTGGCCAGCCGTCCCCCGGTCAGGCCCAGCGTAAAGGCCCGCACGCCACGGTTGATGGAGTAGCCCAGGTGGCTGAAGAACAGGCGGTCAAACGCAACCAGGTCGTCGTCCCGCGCCGCTTCCATTTCCGGGAAAACGTAGGGATGGCAGCGGATCGCACCCTGTCCGAAGATCATCAGGTTACGGGTGAGGATATTGGCACCTTCCACCGTGATGCCGATGGGGACTGCCTGGTAGCCGTAGCCCAGGTAATTGCGGGGACCATAGATGATGCCGCGGCCAGCGTGGATATCCATCGCATCGTTCACCGACTGTCGCATCATTTCAGTCATGTGGTACTTGGCGATGGCCGATACCACGGACGGCTTGACGCCGAGATCGCCGGCGCTTGCGGTCAGCACGCGGCTCGCTTCCAGCATGTAGCCGTAGCCACCGATCCGCGCCATGGCTTCCTGCACACCCTCGAAACGACCGATGGGCAGCTTGAACTGGCGGCGGATACGGGCATAGGCACCGGTCATGCGATAGCTGACCTTGCCCGCAGCGGTACCCAGTGCCGGCAGGGAAATCGCGCGCCCCACCGACAGGCATTCCACCAGCATGCGCCAGCCCCTGCCAGCCATGGCCTGCCCACCGATGATCCAGTCCAGCGGCACGAAGACGTCCTTGCCCTCGATAGGTCCGTTCATGAAGGCAAGCCCCATGGGGAAATGCCGCTCGCCAATCTGCACGCCCGGATGATTGGCCGGGATCAGCGCGCAGGTAATGCCGATGTCCTCGCGATCACCCAGCAGGTGATCAGGGTCGTGGAGTTTGAAAGCCAGCCCCAGAACAGTGGCCACCGGCGCCAGGGTAATATAGCGCTTGGTGAAATTGAGTCGGATGCCGAGTACTTCACGCCCTTCGTGCTCGCCCTTGCAGACCACACCATAGTCGGGCATGCCGCCGGCGTCCGAGCCCACGTCCGGGCCGGTGAGGGCGAAGCAGGGAATTTCCTCCCCGGCAGCCAGGCGCGGCAACCAGTGGGCCTTCTGCTCGTCGGTGCCGTAGTGCATGAGCAGTTCACCGGGGCCAAGCGAATTGGGCACCATCACGGTGACCGCCGCCGAAATGCTACGGGTGGCGATCTTGGTGACGATGGTGGATTGGGCCAGGGATCCGAAGGCAAGCCCCCCGAATTCCCGGGGGATGATCATGCTGAAGAAACGCTCGCGCTTGAGGTAATCCCAGACTTCCTGGGGCAGATCCCGGCGCTCGCGAATGATGTCGTCCTCATCCAGCATGGCGCAGAGCGTCTCAACCTGGTTGTCCAGGAAGGCCTGCTCTTCGTCGCTGAGCCTGGAGACATTGATGGCGTGCAGCCGATCCCAGTCGGGCCGGCCCTGGAAGAGCTCTCCTTCCCACCAGATGTCGCCGGCCTCCAGCGCCTCGCGCTCGGTCTGGGTCATGGGCGGAAGGACCGCACGGAAGGTCTTGAAGATACGCGCGGTAATGAGTTTGCGCCGCAGCGCCGGCACATTGAGCAGCACCGCAACCGGTGTCAGCACCAAGGCAAGAAGGGCCACTGATGCGGGCCCGAGTATTCCCAACACTGCAAGGGCAGCGACGAAGGCAGCGACGGCCCCCGTCCAGATGGCGAGGCTTGCACCCCGGTAGGCAAGAATCCATGCCCCGGCCAGGGCAAGCAGCAACACCGCTACGGCGACCATACGCTCCTCCAGCGTGCGATGGCGCTGCCCGGTAACGGTTTGCCGATACGCCGCTGGTTCTCAGTCGGCGAGTAACGGCCCCGCCGAGGCACGGTGACGCGCCTCGAATCCGGGAATCAGCACCTCGCTGATGTAGTCCATGTATGCGTGAAATTCCGGCCCGGTGGGGATCAGTTCCGGCGCATCCCGGCGTAACTGGAGCGTGCCCAGATAGACCGAATAGGCTAGAACCGCCCGCTGGCGGGCATCCTCCGCAGACAGACCCATGGCGGTGTAATTGGCCACCATGAATCGAATGCGGCGTTCATTCACGCGCTTGACCACCGAACCCACTAGCGGATCCTTCGAGGCAACCGCAAACGCGAGATATAACTGCCCCGCTCGCTTGCTGCCATCCGCACCCCTGAACAAACGGTCGATGCGCGCCCGAGCATCCTGCTCGACTTCTGCCCGGGCGATGACGTCCTCTGTCTGCTGTCGCTCCCAACGTTCAAGAGCCACCTTCAACAGGGCATTCCGGTTCTCGAAATGCCAGTAGAAGCTGCCCTTGGTCACACCCAGGGTTCGGGCGAGACGCTCGACGGCCAATGCCTCCAGGCCGCCCTCGGCAACTGCATCCAGGGCGGCATCCGCCCAGTCTTCCGCGTTCAAGGTCTTTTTCGTGTTTTCCGTGACCATAGCCATTTTCTACACCATACGCATGCGTATGGCAAGTCTTGAGAACAACTATCGCCGGTTGGCGAAAGCACCCTAACCTCCTGTAATTGAAACTCCTGTACTGACTCCCTGGAGTCAGGCCCGCTCTCTGAATGGATGCGCAATCGGTTCTGCGCGGGGCCCTGCCAGATGGGCGTCAGCGACCGGCTGCCCTGCCTCATCATCGCGACCCAGTGCCGTACGACGCGACCGCAAGTACCCCTCTATCCACAGTGGCAGGAAGATCAGCAGATCGTAAACCTGTATCGACAACCGCTCGACGATGGCGATGGCGGTAATCAGGCCCCGCAGAATGAAGGCGAATACCGTAAGTACGCTGGCGAGCAACAGCACGCCCGCCGGACGCGCGCTACGCAGCAAGGTGCCAAGAGGAATTGCGCCGGCCGCAAGGGCCAGGGGCAGCAACGCCAGTGCAAGCCCGTAGATTGCCGCCTGCATCAGCCGCAATTCCACAAGGTCGGCGGACAGTAGCAGGTTGGTCGCAAGCAGGTCAGCCGTCGCCAGGCGCAGATAGATGGCTGCCACGGTGAACGAGAGCAGCATAAGCGGCACAAGACTGAACCAGAACAGAAGTCGCCTCTGGCGAATATCCATGGTGCCGATGGCGGGGATCACCCGGGACAGGCCAGCGGATTCGAAGACCAGCAGCCCCAAGCCCAGCTGAAAAACGACCAGCAGCCCGATCATCACTCCGGTGGCGGCAACGCCGTTCAGCAAGGGCTGCTCGCCGAGCACCAGGCCCAGCGGCTCCTGAAGCATGGCGGTGTGTACGCTGATGCCGTAGGCCACCACAGCCAGTGCCACCAACGCCAGCACAAACCGACCAACCGTTGCGATGGCCAGTGCGCCAACCCGCGCGCCACGCCCGCTGTCGGCCTGGGATCGCAAGCCATGCTCACGCCGACGCAGTTGTGTGATGCGTTGCTCGACCCGCTCGAGACGGTGATCGAAATCCCCCAGCACCGCCTCGACGCGACGCCAACGGGGCATCATCCGATACAGCAGCAGATAGCGCCGATGACTGCTACGCCGTATTTCCTCCCTGGCGTCGGACCGGTATTGCGCCAGGGAGTCACGGATATCCTCCAGCGCGCGGGCCAACTGACCCGTGTGGTCATCGCCGCCATCCGACATGGCCTGCGACACCCGCGCCCAGGCCGGCGGCTCCGGGGGAACGTCAGCACTGCGCTGGAAGTCTTCCTCCATGAAAGAGATCTGCCGTGCCAGTCGCTCTTTCAGCAAGGGGAGTCCGGCGAAATCCCGCTGCATCTGGCGCTGCAGGCGGTTGAAGTCCAGCAGGATGGCCTCGCGGCTGTCAGCGCGTGTCTGCAACAACAGCAGATGCCGACTCCAGCGTCGACAGTAGGCGGCAGCCTTGTGAGTGGTGCGGGAAAGGACCCTGCAGGCGTGACGCAGAGACAGACATGCCGCGCGAAGCAGCCGGTGTACCGGCTCTCGCGCGAAGTAGCAGAGTACAACCACGAGGCCGCCCCAGAGCAGCGCTGACCCCGCCGGGCTCGGGACGATCATGAACCAGTCTGACTGCGTCATCGCCGGACCTCCTTTGCCCACCCTCGGCCATCGTCCACGCCCTGGGCGCGGGCCGGGTTGACCGCCACGACTTCACCCCGGATTAGCGCTGACCGCTTGTTATGTCATCACTGCATTATGGGGCCGTGGGGATGGACTGGCAAAAAAGCACCGGATCCGGTCATCCGATACGCCGTCATTGGTCTGTCATAACCTTGCAGTAGCATGCGCTGTCTCGAAACTGTCATAGTCGGACCATGATGGACGCCGTCGATCTGAAACATCCTGACCTATACATCAACCGGCAGCTCAGTCTGCTGGAGTTCAATGCGCGGGTGCTGGAACAGGCCAAGGACACCGGGCTACCGCTGCTCGAACGACTACGCTTCCTGTGCATATCCAGCACCAATCTCGATGAATTCTTCGAGATTCGCGTCGCCGGACTGAAACAGGCCCATGAACTCGGTTCGACCCAGGCCGGCCCGGACAACCGCACCCCGCTCGAGGTCCTGCGCCTGATCGGCAGGCGCGCCCATGCCCTGGTGGATGAACAGTACCGGGTGCTGAACGACGAACTGATACCTGCCATGGCGGCAGAGGACATTCGCTTCATTCGTCGTGGGGACTGGACCGAGGAACAGCGACACTGGTTGCGTGAGTACTTCGAGGACTCCCTGCTACCGGTGCTCTCGCCCCTGGGGCTGGATCCCGCCCACCCGTTCCCGCGCATCCTCAACAAGAGCCTGAACTTCATCGTTCAGCTCGAGGGCAAGGACGCATTCGGCCGCAACAGTGGCATGGCCATCGTGCAGGCACCCCGCTCGCTTCCACGGCTCATTCCCTTGCCGCCGGAAGTGTCTGTAGGCAGTCATGATTTCGTGTTTCTATCCTCGATCATCCACGCCTTTGTGGAGGACCTGTTCCCCGGGATGCGTGTGAAGGGCTGTTATCAGTTCCGGGTCACGCGGAACAGCGATCTGTACGTGGATGAAGAAGAGGTGGACGACCTGCTGGTGGCCATGGAGGGGGAATTGCAATCGCGGCGTTATGGCGATGCGGTGCGCCTGGAGGTGGCGGCAAACTGCCCGGAGCATATGGCGCGCTTTCTGCTCGACGAGTTCGAACTGGGCGACGACGATCTCTACCAGGTCAACGGCCCGGTGAACCTGAATCGTCTGATGGCCATCTGCGACAGCGTCGACCGCGCGGATCTGACCTTTCCATCCTTCACCCCTGCGATCCCCTCCGAAGTCTCGCGCAGCCCTGACGTGTTTTCACTGATCCGCAAGCGCACCTTGCTGCTGCATCACCCGTTCCAGTCGTTTGCGCCGGTCATCGACTTCATTCGTCAGGCGGGACGTGATCCCCATGTCCTGGCAATCAAGCAGACCCTGTATCGAACCGGTCCCGACTCCGCCATCGTCGATGCATTGGTCGCGGCGGCGCGGGCCGGCAAGGAAGTGACCGTGGTCATCGAGATAAGAGCCCGCTTTGACGAGGAAGCCAATATCCAGCTCGCCAACCGGCTGCAGGAGGCGGGCGCCCACGTGGTTTACGGCGTTGTGGGCCACAAGACCCACGCCAAGATGGTGCTGGTGGTCCGCCGCGAGAACAATGTGCTGCGCAACTACATGCACCTGGGGACTGGCAACTACCACTCGCGCACCGCCCGCCTGTACACGGACTACGGCATGCTCACCGCCGACGATGACATCGGCGAGGACGTACACAAGATCTTTCTGCAGCTCACCAGCCTGGGCAAGGTTCACAGGCTGAACAAGCTGCTGGAATCGCCCTTTACCCTCTTCGACCGCATGCTGGAGTTCATCGCCCAGGAGCAGGAGCACGCCCACGCCGGCGTCGGCGGGCGCATCATCATCAAGGTCAACTCGCTGGTGGAGCCCCGCATCATTCAGGCCCTCTACAGCGCATCCTGCGAGGGCGTAGAGATTGATCTGATCGTGCGCGGCATGTGCAGCCTGCGGCCGGGTATTCCGGGCGTCTCCGAGAACATCCGGGTGCGTTCGATCATCGGTCGCTTTCTGGAACATACGCGGGTGTTCTATTTCCAGAATGCAGGCGAGCCCAGGATGTACCTCTCCAGCGCGGACTGGATGGAACGGAATTTCTTCCGCCGGGTGGAGGTTGCCTTCCCGGTGGAGGACGCATCGCTGCAGGAGACGGTACTGGAAGACCTGCACACCTATCTGCGGGACAACACCCAGGCCTGGATCATGAACCGGGACGGGGAGTACGTTCGTGGGCAGCCCGGCGAGGCGCCAGCCTATTCCTCCCAGGCGGCACTACTGGAGAGACTGGCGGAGCGGGCCTGAAGCGCAGCTAGCCAGCGCGCTCGACGGCCAGCGCAAAGCCACCGCCCTCCAGTTGACGGGCCTCTTCCTGAAGGTCCGCCATGGTCAGGGGGTGGGCGTCCAGCCAGCTCGGCGACAACTGCAAATGAATATGCGCGTCATCGATGCGCAGTCGTGGCTGGGGCGGGCCGTCCGCATTGCGGCCACGGTTCAGCACGACGGCAAGCCGCAGTAACACCGAGAGACGCAGGAGCGCCGGGCGATCCCGCTCCGGTAGCGTCTCGAACAGGCTGCGCTGGAGCTTTCTGCGATGGCAGCGGATGAGCGTGGCCAGTGCTGCCTGGTTTTGCCGTGAAAACCCGGCCATATCCGCATTCCGGGCGATATATTCACTGTGCTTGTGATACTGGCTGTGGGCGATGTCGAGGCCGATTTCGTGCAACTCGGCCGCCCAGGCGAGCAGCTGGGCGTGTTCATCGCCCAGGTCCCACACCTCTGCCGCCTCGGCGAACAATGCCAGAGCAGTCTGCTTGACCCGTTCGGCCTGCTGCCGCTCCACATGGTAGCGTTCTGCCAGATTGCGAACACTGGCGTCGCGACTGTCAGCGTCCTCGATTCGGCCCAACAGGTCATACAGCAGGCCTTCACGCAACGCACCATCGGAGATGCGCATGCGCTGAATGCCCAGGGCCTCGAACACCGCGCACAGCACAGCCACCCCGCCGGCAAAGACAGGCCGGCGATCTGCCGCCAGGCCGGCAAGTTTGAGTTTGCCCCGGGTTCGCGACTCAAGAATCGCATCGCGAACCCGGTGCAGCGCGTTGCGGGAGAGGTCATCGTCACACCAGCCCTCGGCCTGGGCGACTGCCTGCACGGCACGAATGGTGCCGGATGTCCCGATTGCCGTCTGCCAGTGTCCTTCACGGTAATCCGGCGTTACCGGTTCAAGCTCCATGAGGGCGGCTTCCTCGGCACGGCGCCAGGCGGATCGGTTGTATCTGTCATCCGGGAAGTAGCGTTGACTGAAGCTGACGCAACCCATGTAGAGGCTTTCCAGGCGTCGTGCGCGCTTGTCCTCGCCAATGATGAGTTCGGTACTGCCGCCGCCGATATCCACTACCAGCCGCGCCGCGCCATCGTCAGCCAGGGAATGGGCGACGCCAACGTAGACCAGCCTGGCCTCCTCGACTCCCGCCACCACCTCGATGGGGTGCCCCAGAGCCTCTTCCGCCTCGCTGAGAAAGCCATCTTCGGGCAGCTGTCGGAGGGTGTTGGTGCCCACGGCCCGCACGCTGCCGCGGGGCATGTCCCGCAGGCGCTGACCGAAGCGCTGCAGGCAATCCAGGGCGCGGGCGCGTGCCTCACCATGCAGACAACCGTCGCTGGACAGGCCTTCGGCGAGGCGCACCATTTCCTTGATGCGGTCGATAACGATCAGCCCGCTGCCGTTACGCCGGGCGACCACCATATGAAAGCTGTTGGAGCCAAGGTCCACCGCTGCGACCGTCTCGGGCGGCGCACGCCGGGTGCGACGGAAGCCCTGCATGATCTGCGGCGTCAATCGGCTTCCGTGCTGCGTGGTCGAGGCACCTGGGCCGGCGTCATGTGCCAGCGCAGCAGCCCGGTGCCGGGGGCTGCCTTTCCGGGGAACTCCAACAGGCAGGCGCCGGCTTTCTTGAAAGCCAGCATGCTGCAGGGCTTGCCGGTAAGCGCGAGCCCAGCCACCAGATTCAGCAACGGTTCATGGCCTACCAGGACAAGCAATTCGGCGTCCTGCCCGGCAACCCATTCCAGCAGCGCTTCCGGGCTGCCGGCGGGCTCCAGCAGATCGGACTCCAACCGCACTCCTGCATGCAGCTGCTCTTCCAGCAGATCGGTGGTCTGCAGTGCGCGCAACAGGGGGCTGCTCACCAGAACGTCCACCGAACCCAGCATGGAAGCCAGACCACGGGCGGCCTTGTCGGTTTTCTTGCGGCCCTTGTCCGTGAGCGCCCTGGCCACATCGGACACCCCCGCATCAGGATCCTGCGCAACGCCGTGTCTGAAGAGAACGAGTCTTTGCATGCGTCTCCGCGCCTGTTGCCTCCACGTTCCCGGCACTATAACCGCTGTATCGGCCGGCTTCTATCGTCGATACCCCGTCATGCCCCCGGGGCTGCAGGATGCTACGTTCACACAATCACCTGAAAGCATTTGTATTGCTGCGCTTGCACACGGATAATGCGCGCTCTGTCAATACCCCATGTCGCAAACCGGGACCAATTCCGTGATCGAGAACCTCCGCAATATCGCCATCATCGCCCATGTCGACCATGGCAAGACCACGCTTGTGGACAAGCTGCTCAAGCAGTCCGGCACGCTGGAGGGCAAGGCGGCCGCCGGTGAGCGGATCATGGATTCCAACGACCTGGAAAAGGAACGCGGCATCACCATCCTCGCGAAAAACACCGCGATCCGCTGGCGCGACTACCGCATCAACATCGTCGACACCCCCGGCCACGCCGACTTCGGCGGCGAGGTGGAGCGGGTCATGTCCATGGTCGATTCCGTGCTGCTGCTGGTGGATGCCGTAGACGGGCCCATGCCCCAGACGCGCTTCGTGACCCAGAAGGCACTGGCACAGGGCCTGCGCCCCATCGTGGTCATCAACAAGGTAGACCGGCCGGGTGCACGGCCGAGCTGGGTACTTGATCAGACCTTCGAGCTGTTCGACCAGCTCGGTGCCGCCGACGAGCAGCTGGACTTCCCGGTGATCTACGCCTCGGCCCTGAACGGCTACGCCGGCACCGAGGACGACGTACGCGAAGGCGACATGACGCCTCTGTTCCAGGCCATTGTCGATCACTGCCCGACGCCGGATGTGGATCTGGAAGGTCCGTTCCAGATGCAGGTGAGTTCCCTGGACTACAGCAGCTATGTGGGCGTCATCGGTATCGGCCGGATCAAGCGCGGACGGGTGCGCCCCAATACCCAGGTGAGCCTGGTGGATCGCCATGGCAACAAGCGCAACGCCCGTGTCCTCCAGGTGCTCGGCTTTCTCGGCCTGGATCGCACCGAGGTGAGCGAGGCCCGGGCCGGTGACATCATCGCCTTTACCGGTATCGACGGACTCAACATTTCCGACACGCTCTGCCACCCGGATGCAGTGGAAGCCCTGCCACCGCTGACGGTGGACCAGCCCACGGTGAGCATGACCTTTCAGGTCAACACCTCGCCACTGGCCGGCCGTGAGGGCAAGTACGTAACCTCCCGGCAGATCCGTGAGCGCCTGCAACGCGAGCTGGTGCACAACGTGGCGCTGCGCGTCGAGGAGACCGACGATCCGGACAAGTTCCGCGTCTCCGGCCGTGGTGAGCTGCACCTCTCTGTTCTCATCGAGAACATGCGCCGTGAAGGCTATGAACTCGGCGTCTCCCGGCCCGAGGTCATCCAGCAGATCGTGGACGGCGTGCGCCAGGAGCCCTTCGAACGCCTCACCGTTGACGTTGAAGAACAGCACCAGGGCGCCGTTATGGAAAAACTTGGCGCGCGCGGTGGTGAGATGCAGGCCATGAATCCCGACGGGCAGGGCCGCGTCCGGCTGGACTACATGATGCCCGCGCGAGGCCTCATCGGTTTTCGCACGGAGTTCCTCACGGCAACCTCCGGTACCGGCCTGCTCTACCATGTTTTTGATCATTACGGGCCGGTCAAACCAGGCGATTACGGCCAGCGCATCAACGGCGTGATGATTGCCAATGGCCCCGGCAAGGTACTGGCCTACGCCCTGTTCAACCTGCAGGAGCGGGGCAAACTGTTTGTCGAACATGGTGAAACCGTCTACGAAGGGATGTGCATCGGCATCCATTCCCGGGGCAACGACCTGGTGGTCAATCCGCTGAAGGCCAAGCAGCTCACCAATATCCGTGCGGCTGGCAGCGACGAAAACATACTGTTGACGCCGCCGATCAGGATGTCACTGGAGCAGGCGCTGGAATTCATCGACGACGATGAACTGGTGGAAGTGACGCCCGAGTCAATCCGCATCCGCAAGAAACTGCTGAAGGAGCACGAGCGCAAGAAAGCGTCACGCGCCACAGCATAGCCCTCTGGCAGGGCGTATCGCCGGCGGGAGAGGGAGAGGCCGCTATTTGCGGGAATCATCCTCGCCGGCGCTGCCCATTCTGGTGATCACCTCGTACACGATGAGCCCCAGCGCTGCACCGGCGCCAGCATGAATGCCGGCCTGCAGGCCGCTTTCGATCGTGGTGATTCCAAACCAGGTGGGCATGAAGACCACACCAATACCCAGCATCACCGAAATGTTACGTCTGTGTCCCATCGATCGCCTCTTTGCCTAGCGCCTGAGCAATACGCTACCTGAGAAGCGGATTCAGGCGCCACTTGCTGAAAGGTCAGCATGTATCCGGGCAGTCAGGAATTTTCCCAGGCAGCGCTTGCCAGTAACCGACATCAACCCAACGGGCGAACTTGTAGCCAACTTCCTTCAGTTCGGCAACCTTCCGAAAGCCGAGTTTTTCGTGCAGGGCGATGCTGCCGGGGTTTGGCAGGGTGATCCCGGCGAGGACGGCGTGCACCCGCCGCCGCCTCAACTCGACCAGCAGGTCCTTGTACAGGGCCGTACCGGTGCCCTGCCCGACAGCCTCGGGATCGACGTAGACGGTACTCTCCACGGTAAACCGGTAGGCGCTGCGGGGCTTCCAGGCCGTAGCATAGGCGTAGCCGGTCAGCCGCTTGTCAGCTGTACTGACCAGCCAGGGCAATCCGGCACCGCTGACAGCCGCGATCCGCGCGCCCATGTCGGCGGCGGTCACCGGCGTCTCTTCGAAAGTTGCCACGGACTCGACGATGTAGTGATTGTAGATTCGGGCGAGCTCGGGGGCATCCTCCTCGGCAACTGGACGGATCACGCTGTATCCGCCCCCGCAGCAGGAATGGGCGCCACACCGAAGCGCCGCTGGTGTTCGTTGAGCCGGCCGCTGCGCTCGCGCCAGTCCGGCAGAAGGCGGTCCATCCAGCCATGAAAGGGCGGACCGTGGTTGAACTCACGCAGGTGGCAGAGTTCATGGACCACCACGTACTCGACGCAATCGATGGGTGCGCGGAGCAGCCAGATGTTCAGATTGATACCACCTCGACTGGAACAGCTGCCCCAGCGCCGACGCATGGTCCTCACCTTGAGTCCGGGGACCTTGGCCGCAGGCAACCCCAGGTGCGGATACCATTGCTCGAGCAGCGGAAGAAAAACGCTTTCGGCCTGACGTTGATACCAGTGCTTGACCGCTCCAGCCACCGCGTCGGGATCACGCCGGGGATGCTGCACCACGAGGCTGGTGCCATCACGATGCACCAGAGCCCGTCGGGCCGGACGCAATTCCAGCTGTAACTGTTCCCCCAGGTAGGGATGCGTCGCGCCGTGATCGTAGCGGGCCGGTTCCGGCGTCAGTTGCTGCGCCCTTGAAGTCAGAACACGCTGCAGCCAACCAGCGCGATCAGCGACGAAGGCCCGAATCAAACCTGGCGGGCAAGCCTGGGGGGCCCGCACTTCCACCGTGCCGTCTTCCAGAACATAGAGCCCGATGGTGCGACGGCGCTTGTACCGGATGCGATAGCCGATCTCCCGATCCGGCAAATGCAGCCTTCCCTGATCCAACCCGACCGTCACGACCATTCAGAACTCGAAGGTGTAGAGAAGATCCAGTGCATTTTCCAGCCCGCTCACGGCCTCCAGGAACAGCCGCTGGGTAAGACGATACCGCAGCTTGAGGGTATTTTCCGCCTGAAAAACGCCGACCCCGTAGCTTACATAGAGATTCGGGCTCAGGCGGCCGCGAACCACGAACTGGGTATCGTCACCATCACCCTCGGTGTCGAGTTCGAAATCCTGGATACCAAGATCTTCGGCAATACCCCCGGCAATGCCACCACCACCAGCGATCCCCAGTGCGATGGCGGCACGGGCTACCATCTGCTCGCTGCCGGGCCCTTCCTCGCCCAATGGCCGGCCGAGAATGATATAGGAGAGGATCATGTCCTCTTCCATCATCGGCTCGGAGAACAGGCTAACGCGGGGGTCATCCGGCGGGCCCTCGATGCGCAGGCCCGCAACAACGGTCTGCCCTTCAGGCCGGTTGATGGTGCGCACGGCTTCCACATACAGCTGCGGTCGATCCAGGGGACCGGAGAAAAGAATCTGTCCCTCACGGATCTGCAGGCGCTGACCGTAGGCGCGGTACTCGCCGTCGGCAATACGGATTTCGCCCGCAGCCTGGGGCGCGCCGGTCTCGGCCTGAACCACGCCAAGCTGCCCTTCGAGGCGACCGTTGAGACCGAAAGCGCTGATGTTTACTCGATTGCCAAGAATGATCTCGATATTGCTGGTAACAACCCAGCCATCGGCAACGGGAATGGCATCAGGATCGAACAGTTCGGCCTGTTCGTCGCCCTCCTCCTCGCCATCCTCGATGATCACGACATCGCCGGACACCCGGACTGCGCCTTCCGGCAGGCTCTGGACGGTGATGTCCCCTCGTGGAATGCGGATCTCGCCGGAGAGATCCGCGGCCTGAGGCCGCAATGACAGGGTGAGATCCGGGCTTGCTTCGATCAGGGCAATCGTGTCGTAGGCAAGCTCAAGCCGCCGGCCAACCAGATTCACCGTGGCCGACCAATCCGGGCTGGACCAGTCCGCGTCACCGGAGAGTTCCGCCGTGCCACCACCGCTGCGAAAACCGCCACTCAGCGTGGCGTTGTCTCCAGCCACTTCCACCAGGAGCTCGATCTCGCTGATGGTCACCGGCACGGCGAGTGTCTCGACCGTGCCGTCGACGAGCCGTAGTTCACCGTCGAAGCGCGGATCCTGCAGCGTGCCGGACAGCTGACCCTCGGCATTGATCTCGCCCCGCAACTGCCGCAGTTCGAGAAAGAACGGTTCGGCTACGGCAAGGTTGAGGCCAGACAGGCTCACGCTTCCATTCAGATCCGCAAGAGCACCATCCACAACAGAGATCTCGGCATCCAGTGCTGCAGCGCCAATGCCGCTGGAGACAAGTTCCAGGTGCGTGCGCAGGGAGTCGTCGTCCAGAATCAGCGAGGCTTCCAGGGTTTCGTACTCGAACTCGACGAATTCATCCTCTTCCTCGTCTTTTGCCAATACCCGGCCGCCCGTCACCGAGAAGGAGGCGTCCACTCTGGGAAGTCGCTGCGGCTCCCATTCGGCGCCAAATTCACCATTGAGTTCACCGAGCAGGCGGATCTCATCCGGCAGCCAGGTTGACAACGAGGCCAGCTGATGGCCCTCCAGCCGGAAGCGTGCGCTGCCGCTCTCGGCCAGTTCCAGTGGCTCCTCGGCACAAAGCCGGCCATCATTGGGCAACCAGCAGTGGGGGCCCAGGGCGGCGCGCTGGCCATTGATATCCACTTCGAGGGAGGCCGGATCCTCCAGATCAAGGCCCAGACCGTGCGCCTCGGCGAGCAGACCCAGCTGCGCCAGTTCGCCGGTCCAGATCATCGTGTCTTCATCGAGACCACCCTGCAGGACCAGATCAAGGCCTGCCGGTTCGCCGTCGACTTCAAGGGACAGGCGGTGGCGACCCCGGGTACCGTCGAGCCGCAGCGCCAGACTGTCCACACGGGCATCGGCCTGTTCGGTCTCCAACCCGGCCATATCGATGCGCAGACGACTATCCCCCAGGGCGAGCCGCGTCAACTCCGCCACCAACGTCAGTTCGTCCAGCGCCACGAGTTCCTGATAACGCAGCGTTGTCGCCGTCAGATCCGCTTCGATGTCCGGCTCGAGCAACGGCCCCCGCGCGTTGATACGGCCTCGTATGGCGCCTGCCGCGTCTGGCAGGAACATCCCCAGATCATCCAGGTTGATGTCCGCCGCAAGGTCGAGGGTTTCTTCGCTGGCCCGTCCATTCACCACGATCCGGTTGTCACCACTGCGCAAACCGAGATCATCTACCCGCCAGCCGCTAGCGGGCCGGTGGGAGACACCACCGGCGGCGGTCACCGCGTAACCCTGCATGGCAGCCTGCACGTCCTCCAGCACCGCATCCAGCGTGAGGTCGCCGTCGGCCAGGGAGCCTTCGGCACGAACGCGGCCGCTGACCGTCTCCGGCGCATCCGGCCACTGCTGCACCGGTTGCAGACCATCCACGCTGAGTAACAGGTCCCAGTCCACCGTCTGCCACCAACCGGCTTCGCCACTGAGTTCCAGCGAGCCACCGAGCAGCTCTCCCCGAAGGCTGTCCAGACGCACCCGCGACCAGTCCCCGGAACCCCGGGCCTGCCAGTCGCCCTCTGGCAGCTGGGCACCACTGAGCGCCAGGGCGAGATCGAAGTCGAAACCGTCCAGATCACCAGCGACGGTAATCTCGCCGGCACGACTAGCGACTTCAGGGGCATCACCTTGCAAGGGCCAGCGCAGGCCGCGCCAATTCAACGTGAGATCATGGGCCAGCAAGGGTTCCAGGGGCGAAACGCTCCCCTCTGCGGTGACCGTCGCCGGCCCTTCCACGCGCAGGTCCAGGTCGACCTCATGCACCGTGTTCCAGGCACTGAGATGCACCTCCACAGGCCCGACCTCGGGCACGTCGTGGGCCTGCAGGTGCAGATCGATATCCAGTGGCCATTCGTCGGCGAGGCGCAGGCGGCCATTCAGGTTGGCGGCGGCCATGGCGTGCTCGGCACGCAAGGTGTCAATCCGCAGGTCATGGCCAACCAGTCGCGCGGTGAGGTCCAGGCGTGCCAGTTGCTCGTCCAGCGCGCCGCGACGAAAGCGTGCGTCCCGGATCCGCAGATCGTTGATGGCCACATCCAGCGGCAGCGGGATGTCCGGCAGCACGATGGGGTCGCGCTCGCCCGGTGGGAAAAAGGCCGGCGGGTCACCGCCCTCGATGATCTCCTCCACCGCCACTTCCAGCTCGGTCTCGGGTTCGGTGACCGGCAACTCGCCGTAAGGCCCCACCCACCGGACGCCATCGACGCGCAGACGATCGCCCCGCAGATCGGCCCCGCCGGAGAAATGCCGCCAGCCGAAACGCATGCCGTCGACCTCGACGCCCACATCATCAAGATGCACATCGCCGAGGGTGATCCTCACGGGGAGTGAAAGGCGGCCCATGGGGTCCCCGGGCTCCTCATCCGCCGAGGCGGAATCCGGCTCGCCGCGTAGCAGGTCGGTATTGACGCTCGCAGCAACACCGTCGGCATGTATCTCGTTGACGCAGACCTGCAGGGCCAGGAGGCACAAGGGGTTCCAGCGAAGCCGGGCGGCGTCGACGCTGACGTCGATCCCGGTATCCCGCCATGCGACTTCCGAGACCTCGAGGCCGTTCCAGAGGCTGCCGCCCTGGACGGTGATTGACAGCCGGGGTTCCTCGGACACCGCACGATTGGCGAGCCATTCCGCACCACTGGTGGTAAACACCAGCCAGAGCAGGACAGCCAGCAGAGTAATGAGCAGGATGTAGGCGAAGCGGAACGCCTTGACGGTCAGCCAGCCCACCGCATAAAACCCATGGCCGATGTAACGGGCGATTCGCCGCAGCCAGCTCATATTTCCGGCCCCATGGAGAAATGCAGGCGGAACGGGGTATCGGGCTCACTGACACCCCAGGCGAAATCGAGTCGTATCGGGCCCACAGGCGAGATCCAGCGAACACCGAAACCTGCACCCTCCTTCAGGTCATCGTCCCAGGAGTCGAATGCGTTGCCGACGTCGTAGAACGCCGCCAACCGCCACCGCTCGAGAATCTGGTAGCCGTATTCCGCACTGGCCGTGAACAGGTAACGGCCACCCACCAGGTCACCGTCTTCATTCCTTGGCGCAAGCGAGCGATAGGCGTAACCGCGCACGCTCTGGTCACCGCCGGTGAAAAACCGCAGGGACGACGGCGTGGCGTCGAAGTCCTCGGTGGTCAGCCAGCCGACCTCGGCCCGCACACGGCCGCGATGGCGCCCGTAACTGCGCAGCCAGCTGCTACGCAACCGCAGCCTTGCAAGCTGGATATCCGAGCCGAGCTCGCGGTTGGTCACCTCCACCTGGGCGAACTGCCGGTCGCCCCAGCCGGGGTCGATGCCACCACGGCTTCGTGTGCGGCTGATACTGCTGCCGGGAATGGTCAGGGTGGATCGCCCGCGATCACCCGCCTGGGTGAAGTTCTCCCGCTGCCACCGGGTGAACAGGGTCTGCTGCCAGCCACGGGTCAATGTACGCTGGCGCTGTATCCCCAGGGTGTAGGTTTCGCTCTCGGTATCCTCGAAGCGCTCACGCTGATAGCCGCCAAGAAACTCCAACTTGTGCTCCAGCGGTGGGTCGAGGGGCATGCTGTAGGTGCTGCTGATGTTCTGCCGGACCTCGGAGACCTCGGTTTCCGTCAGCAGGGAATGGCCTTCGGGGTTGACGTAGGGTCTGCGCCAGTTCACTCGCACCCGGGGCCCCACGTCCGTCGAATAGCCGATACCGGTGCCCACGATGTTGCGGCTTTGCGGCGTCAGATCGGCCAGCACGGGAACGGTTTCGTCTTCACTTTCAGCCTGCAGGGTGCGCACTCGCACGTTTCTGAAGTAGTCGCTGTTCAGCAGGTTGCGATTGAAACGCGCCACCGTGTCGGAGTGATAGTACTCCCCCGGGGAAAAGGGCGTGAGCCGTCGCAGGAGGTCGTCCGACAGCGGCGTCTCGGAGAACTGCACATCGCCAAAGCGGTAACGGCGGCCACTGTCATAGTGCAGAATGATCTCCGCCTCGCGGGAGGCGCGCCGCACCACCAGCCGTGTGGTCTCGTAACGGCCATCGAAATAACCGCGGCTCAGGGCGACGCTCTCGATGTTGCGCTTCAGGCTCTCGTAGCGGCCATGGTGTAGCACATCCCCTTCCCGTATCCCGGATCGTGCCAGCACATCGCGGAGCGCGCTGTCGTCACCGCCTTCGCCGTCGATGCGCAGGTTGATTCGGGCGATACGGGTCGGCTCGCCAGGGTCGACTTCAACGCGAATGCGGGGCTGATCGTTTACCGTATCGCGGCTCACCCGCACCGTTGCATGGTAGTGGCCCAGCGCCTGCAGGCCATTCTGGGTGCGTTCTTCGACCTGCCGGGCAAAACGGCGCACCACGGCGGCATCCGTGCTGGGCGGTTGACCGATGTAGTTGATGACATTGTCGCGCAGAGCGCCTTCCACGCCGGTCACCTCGATCAGCACATCCGCCCGCACAACAGTTGCCCAGACGCCGGCGAGCAATACGATCAGCAGCAACAGGGGCTGCACGGGCGACAGGCGGATGGGGCGAAAAATCATGCGGGCACTCTTTATCAGACCACCAGAGGCGGCTCATCCATGAGGGCGGCCTGCTCGCGCAGGGACAGGACGTGCTCCTCCCAATAACGGTCGCTACCGAACCAGGGAAAGGCCAGCGGAAAGGCCGGATCGTGCCAGCGCCGCGCCAACCAGGCGGCATAGTTCATGATACGTAGTGTTCGCAAGGCCTCGATCAGATGCAACTCGCGGCGATCGAACTCGTTGAAATCCTCATAGCCCGCGAGCAGATCCAGCAGCTGCGTGGTCATCTCCTGCCGGTCACCCGACAGCAGCATCCACAGGTCCTGCACCGCCGGACCGGTCACCGCATCATCCAGGTCAACGAAGTGTGGCCCGGCATCCGTCCACAGGATATTGCCCGGGTGGCAATCGCCGTGCAGGCGCAAAGTCGCAAACGCCCCGGCCCGCTCCCAGCAGGCCTGGACCCGAATCAGCACATCCCGGGTGATTGTGGCGTAGGCCTCGGCGATGTGCCGCGGTATGAGCTCCATGGAAAGCACCGTCTCCACGGCCTGCTGCCCCATCGCCTCGATGGACAGCTCCCGACGATGCCGGAACGGCTTGCTTGCCCCCACCAGGTGAAGACGTCCCAGGAAGCGCCCGACCCACTCCAGGGCATTGCTGTCGTCCAGATCCGGCGAGCGCCCGCCCCGTCGCGGATAAACGGCGAAACGAAAGCCCCGGTATTCATGCAAGGTCGCCCGGGCAATGATCTGCGGCGCAACCACCGGAATCTCGTGACCTGCCAGTTCCTGGGCGAAGGCGTGTTCCTCGAGTATGGCATCGGTGGTCCAGCGGCCAGGCCTGTAGAACTTCACCACCACCGGATCGGCGCCCTCGAGCCCCACCTGGTAGACCCGGTTTTCGTAACTGTTCAGCGCCAGAAGCCGGCCGTCGGTCCACACGCCGAGGGTGTCGATGGCATCAAGCACCGTGCCTGGATCCAGGCCATGGTAGGGAACGGCGCCCTGCTCATCCGATAGATTCATGCTGACTCCCCAGCAGAACCGATCCGGCGCCGCTGCTGCGCTGCTGTGTACGTCTTTCGTCTGACCGGAGGCTGCGACGAGAGTTGCCGGGAGATTGCCGAAACAACGGGATCATTCGCGCAACAGTGCCCGGGCCAGGGCTTCCTCGCTGGCGGGGGGAGCGGACGTCACCGCGTCCCGCAGCCGTTGCCGGCGGGCCATGGCGGACGCGTTCGCGGGCGCACGGGCCAAGGCGGCGATCACGTCGGCCATGGCATCCAGTTCGTTGCATACCATGACCATGTCCGCGCCCGCAGACAGTGCACGCGTGGCGCGTTCCGGCAAATCGCCAACCACTGCGGCGCCTTCCATACCGAGATCGTCGGCGACAATCAGCCCTTTGAAACCGAGCTGCCCGCGCAACACCTGGTTCATCCAGACCTCGGAGAAACTCGCCGGCAGCCGGTCCAGCGCCGGGAAAACGATGTGTGCGGTCATGGCGCAATCAAGTTTGCCGGCCTCGATCAGACGTGCATAGGGCACAAGATCCGCCCGCTCCAACTCGGCGAGACTGCGCTGATCCACCGGCAGGTCCAGATGGGAGTCGGGCATCACACCTCCGTGGCCAGGAAAGTGTTTGCCGGTGCAGGGCATACCCGCCGCATGCATGCCATCGATCCACGCTCCCGCCAGGGCGGCCACCGCCTCGGGGTCGGAGTGAAAGGCCCGGTCACCAATCACACTGCTCAAGCCCAGATCCAGGTCGAGCACCGGCGCGAAGGAATAATCGATACCCACCCGGCGCAACTCGGCCGCCATAACCAGCCCGGCGGCGCGGGCAAGCGCCAGCCCCGCATCCGCCGACTGACGGTAACGCTCGCCGAAGTAACCGGCCGGCGGCAGCCGGGTGAACCCCTCGCGACAGCGCTGCACCCGCCCGCCTTCCTGGTCGACGCTGACCAGCAGCGCTGGTGAGCGCAGACCGCGGATACTCTCTGTCAACGCGCGGATCTGGGCAGGTGTCTCTATGTTCCGTGCGAAAAGAATGACGCCACCAACCGCCGGATGCTGCAACAGGCGACGCTCAGCGCCGGTCAGTTGCGTGCCCTGCAGCCCCACGATCAGCGGGCCGAGCTGCTGTTCTTCGAACAATCGGGGTACTCCGTGTTTACTGGCGAATGAGCACGCGGCTTCCCGCGGGCACCTGGTCAAACAACATCAGCATGTCCTGATTGCGCAGGCGAATGCAGCCCTTGGAGGCCGGCTCGCCGATGCCGACCTCATCCGGGCAGCCATGCAGGTAGATATACCGGCGCATGCTGTCGACCCGGCCACCCCGGTTATGGCCCGGCTCAAGCCCGCATAACCAGAGGATGCGGGTCAGAATCCAGTCCCTGGCCGGATTGCTCGCATAGAGCGCGGCGTCGCAGATCTCGCCGGTCCAGCGACGTCCCCGGAACACGGCACCGAGCGGGACCCCCTCACCGATACGCGCCCGCACGTAGTGCCAGCCCGTCGGTGTCTGGAACGACCCTTCCTGCTGGCCGATACCCCGGGCGGCGGTGGCCACGGGGAATTCGGCCAACGCGCGGTCTCCCTCGCGCAGCGTCAACCGCTGCCGCTGGATATCCACGTCCAGCCAGCGTCCCTGCCGCGCCGGATGGGCAAGCCCCGCACCAGATCCGTCGTCCTTCAACGCCGCCTCCTCAGGATGAACGCGGCTGCCATGGTACTCCACCGCTCGGACATTCTGCAGCCCGAAGGCGTGCCGTCACGAGGGCTTTTGGCAGACCCGTGGCAATGGCGGGTCCAACGTTAGTACACTACGGCGCCATTCAATCGACACACTACAGGGACTGCGTGATGAAGAAACTGGTCTTGCTCCGCCACGGGCAAAGTCAATGGAATCTCGAGAATCGTTTCACCGGCTGGTACGACGTGGACTTGAGCGAACAGGGCAGGACCGAGGCCGCGGGTGCCGGCCAACTCATGCGTGCTGCGGGTATCCGGTTTGATGCCGCCTTCACCTCCGTACTGAAACGGGCCATCCGCACCCTGTGGATGAGCCTGGACGAAATGGACCAGATGTACGTGCCCATCACCAACAGCTGGCGGCTCAACGAGCGTCACTACGGCGCGCTGACCGGGCTCAACAAGGCGGAAACCGCGAAAAAATACGGCGATGATCAGGTGCACGTCTGGCGGCGCAGTTTCTCGACGCCGCCGCCTGCCCTGTCCGAAGAAGACGAGCGCCATCCCCGACATGACCAGCGTTATCGCAACCTGCGCCCGGATCAACTGCCGGGCACCGAGTCGCTGGAAACGACACTGCAGCGGGTACTGCCCTACTGGGAATCTGACATGGTGCCGGTAGTGAATGAATCGGAGAACGTGCTGGTGGCCGCCCATGGCAACAGTCTCCGCGCCCTGGTCAAGCACCTGCGCGGCCTGGACGACGAGGCCATCATCGGCGTGGAAATTCCCACAGGCGACCCGCTGGTGTTCGAACTGGACGACACGCTTGCCGTGACCGACAGCTACTATCTGCGGGAGCGCGTCTGAGCGCGGGCCACACGCCATCGAGGAACAGAACATGAACCAGGTGCGTCGCGTCGCCGTCGTCACCGGGGCCAACCGTGGCCTCGGCTTCGAAACCGCCCGACAGATGGCACAACTCGGTTACCGGGTGGTGCTGACCAGCCGCGACGGCATCAAGGGCAAGGCGGCGGCGGACAAACTGCAGAGCGAGCGGCTGGATGTTCGCTTTTCGCCCCTGGACGTAAGCCGTGAGGAGAGTCGCTCGCGGCTGATCGAGTTCGTCGCCGGGGAATACGAGCGGCTGGATGTGCTCATCAACAACGCCGGCATCATGGTGGACGGCGCTCCGGATGAGCCGCAGAAATCCAGTTTCTTCGATGTCGGGCTGGATCTGGTCCGGGAAACCATGGAAACCAATGTCTATGGCCCGTACCGCCTGATTCAACTCGCTGTGCCCCAGATGCGCCGCCATGGCTACGGGCGCATCGTGAACCTGTCATCCGGGCTGGGGCAACTCGCCGAAATGCGCGGGTCGTTCCCTGCCTATCGCATGTCCAAGACAGCACTGAACGCGCTGACCCGCATCGCGGCTGCGGAACTCAAGGGCGAGAACATCCTGATCAATGCCTGCTCACCAGGCTGGGTTCGCACACGCATGGGCGGCAAGTCAGCGCCCCGTGAGGCCGCCGAGGCAGTGCGTGGCATCACCTGGCTCGCCACCCTGCAGGATGACGGCCCAAGCGGCGGTTTCTTCCAGGACCGCATGAGCATCCCATGGTAGGGAAAAGCCGCACTTTGCGGTAACGTCGAATTTCGGGAGCACTGGCGGCAATCAGGCCGGTCGGAGGGGCGGTGAAAAGCCTGAAGTGGTTTACGCGATTACTCATGCTGCTGCTGGTGCTTGCCATCGGCCTGGTGTCGGCGGCGCTGATCAGTAATCAGGTCCCCTTTTTGGCTGCCCCGGGGCCGGCGGAACGCCTGCCGATCTATCTCTCCGAGAACCGCATCGTCACCAGTGAAAACGCGGTCCTGCCGGAGCTGCGATTGACCTACTACGAAGTGCGGCCACGCGTGGCCTTCGAGGCGGCCACGGCAGCGGTGATGGATCTGGGCTGGGACATTCTCAACGCCGATGGCGACCAGTACAGCCTGCACGCAGTCGCCACCACGCCCTGGTTGCGGTTTCAGGATGACTTCTACCTGCAGGTTCGCGAGACAGATCCAGGGCTGATTGCGCTGCATGTCATTTCCCAGAGTCGTGTCGGTGAGGCGGATCTGGGGGCGAACCTGCGGCACTGGCTGAACTTCCGCCACCGCTTCGAGCAGCAGCTACGCCGCCGCCCGTTCATTGATGATGACGAACCCGACGCCGAGGAAGCGCTTGCGCCGGAGGTGGATTGATCCACCGCAGGAGGTATCACAAGCGCCGACGCGGTGCGTTACGGCCTTCGGCCTAACACACCCTACGGGGGACTTCGATCAGGCCACTTTATTGGTGAGTTACGCGCTGCGCGCTAACACACCCTACGGCGGGTACCGATCAACTGTGGAGGCTGGCGTAGGGTGTGTTAGGCCGAGGGCCGTAACGCACCACAACAGCGCTGGCCGAAGCCGCACCTCCACGACTTAAGGAAGCGCTTCTTAACTCCGCGGCCCCAGCCAGAACCCGGTCAAAACCGTCGGCTGTCCGGCACGCAGGTCGATGCTGCGCTGCTCGCTGGTGAGGGTCCGCCCGCCCGCGCCGACGAACTCCATATCCACCGTCCGGCTACCGGGCGGCAGATCAATGCGGGCCAGGTAAACCTTGTCCGGCAGGGTGCGCCAGATTCTGGTGTCGGACTGCTCCAGCAACAGCCCGGCGATATTCACTGCCAAACCCAGCAGCGGGCTTTCCTGCCGCGCCCGCTCGGTGGCGCCGTAGCGGGCCACGTTCCGTGCGATGCTGCGCGTGGTTAATGCCGGCATCTGCCGCTCCAGCCAGCGATCTGCCGTGCGGCTCACCACCTCGGCGGTATCCGTTTCGACCCATTGGCCGTTGGCGGCAATGCGGGCGCCGTTCAGCCCCGTGGGCCGTGCTCGCAGGGCGGGTAGTGACACACGAACGAACTGATCCGCCGCCACGGCCACCACTGCCGTGCGCTCCTCGAGCCGGGGTCCAAGCCCATCCTGCACCACCACGATGAGCATGCCCTGCTCCCGATTGCGTCGCATGGGCTCCCATTCGTCGATGCCGAACGCCTCGATGTAGCGATCACGCTCTTCAGTGAGTTGCAGATGATCCGATAGCCGCACGAGGCTCCGCTGAAGATCCCGTGGAATCGGCGCATTGCCCCGTCGATAGGCGTTGAAGGCATGGCGATAGGCGATCATGGCGTCGCTCCAGTCGCCGTTGGCCTCGAATGCCAGCCCACTGACATGGCGCGCGAAGGCATCGCCGCCGTCCGGCGCCGCGCCGGTGGCCGGGTCTACTCGACGCAGGCCAAGATCGATCTGCAGGGCTTCCACCCGGGCGGCGTCGAGCTGGCCGAGTTCCAGGTAGTTCAGCAATTGAAAGGCGTGGAGCATGAGATGCTCATGCACCGGCGGGGTGTAGCTGCCAGCGGTCTCGGTGACCGTCCAGGTGGCGAGGGTTTCACTCAGGCTGATGGGCTCGAGCGCCCCAATCTCGGATTTGGCCAGTTCGAAGGCGGCAACGCTGCCTTCCAGATCACCCTTGTGGCGCAACAGCATGCCCCGGTTCATCTCGAACAGGGCCTGATTGAGACGGGAGCCGGACATGGGCTGCAGCCGTTCCAGCGCCGCGTCCACATTGCCCCGTGTCAGTTCGTCCTCGACCTGCTCGAAACTCCGGCCAAGCCCGGAACAGCCGGCCAACACAAAGGCGAGCAGCACCACGACCACGAGGCGTGGCCGGCTCAGACCCGGCCACGCACCACGCCTGACGACAGGAATCAGCGGCATCCAGCGACGATCCCGCAATGCCTCAGGAGCGGAACAGGCCACGACGGATCAGCTTGCGGATCTCCTTCTGCCCCACCCACACGCGCGTGTTGTCCTGAAGGTTGGTCAAGGCCAGGTCCACCTGGTAGTAGGCAACCTGGGTGCGGCCTTCCTCGTCGATGATGCTGTTGATGGTGCCAGTGAGCATGTAATCAGCCCCCAGTTCCTGGCCCCACTGTGCCGCAGTGTCGGGGCGGGCGAACTGCTGCTGGTCGGCACGCTCGTCGCGAATCTGCTCGCGCTCGATGCCGCTCGCGACAAAGGTGACTTCGCCGGCATTGATCAGCTCGCGCTCGATATCCCGCACGAAAGTGTTCAGGTTGATGTGCTCATGGCTGAGATTGCGGATCTCGCCGACGATCACCGCCGGTCTGTTGCCAGAACGCTGACGGTGGTTGCCGATCCATCCGCGGCGCAGCATGTCGGACACCATTTCCTCGGACACCAGACGGGAGTCGGTATCGTTCCAGCGGCCGCTGAGATCCTGGGGCTGGTCGCGGTCGATGCGGTCCACCTGGGTCGCACAACCGGCGGCGATGAAGAGCGAAAGCAGTGCGAGAACTGCCAGACGGGCGGAGGACATCCATGGCTTCATTGGTCAAAACCCTCTGGGATCACAACGGACAATGTGGAAGTAGACCGCCGCAGCGGCGTCCCGGTTCGCCGCATTGTCGATCGCAGCGCCCCCCCGACACAAGCGGGCCCGCGCCACCATGTGACACGGGCCCGGCTGAACACGCGATGAACGCGCGGATTATCCAGGGAAGCACTAGAACTGGTAGTTGTACTGCACGCCGAACAGATGGGCCCGGGTCCGTGACTCCCCTTCCAGCACGTGTCGGGTCCGGGCCGGGTTCTCCCGGTTCTCGATATCGGCACTGCGCACACGCACGAACATGTAGGCCAGATCGATGCTGTGGTGCGTGTCGAAGGTATAGCTCAGGCCACCGGAGAACAGCAGACGGTCGTTGTCCGGCAACCGGGCCGTGCGCTGGCGAGCATTACGCACCGGGGTCTCGTCGTAGGCAATGCCGGCGCGGAACGTCCAGTTATCGTCGTGCCGGTAGCGGGCGCCGATGCCGTAGCGCCAGGCGTCGGTGAACCGCAGTGGCTGCACCAGGTCACGCCGGCGGAGGTCCGGCGCGCCTTCCTGGAAGCTCTCGCCGCCGGCGTTGCTGCCATCCGGGAACTCGAAACGCAGTTCATCGATACGGCTCCAGCGGGTAAAGGTGGCACCACCCATGATGGTCCACTGGCTGTTGATGTCCTGGGAAATACCCAGGCTGATGACCTCAGGCAGTTCGATCACCGAGCGGATGTTGCCACCGCCGGCACCCAGCGGCCCCAGCGCCTGATCGGCAATGCCGCCCGGATCGGGTATGCCGAGATCCGCCAGCGTCGACTCAAGGCGCTGTCGAAACGCTTCACTGCCGGTCTGTGGCCGGCGGGCCCGGCCGTCGATCACATGCTGCACCTTGCTGTGGTAGCTCAGGCCCACCTGGGTGCCTTCCACCGGCTCCCACATCAGCCCCAGGTTGAGGCCGAAGGTGACGTTGTCACCGGTGATCTCGTTCTCCACGTCAAAATTATGGGACAAGGCGCCGATGATGGCGTCCCGCTCGTCGGCCGACAGCCCCTCCTGCTGCTGGATGATGTTGTTGGCCAGGTTGTGGCCCAGATCCACCTCGTTGCCAATATCGGCGTCGATGAACTGAACAATGGCCCCAAAGCCCAGGGAGAGTTGATCGTTGACCCGAAATGCCACGGCAGGGTTGAGATTGATCGTGGTGATGTTGGAAGACTGGGCGTGGTAGCGGCCGACGAAATCCCCCGGGTAGCTGCTGGCGTTGCCGAAGGGCACGTACAGGCCGATGCCCACCGCTGCGTTGTCCGACAGCCGGTGGCTCAGGTAGGCGTGGGGCACCACCGAGTTCTCCTCGGCCCGGCCCCGGCCAGAACCTGGCACCATGCCGTCGTCGCCGGCGATAAGCGTCCGGCGTGCCTCCAGGTTGTAGCGATTACGGGTCAGCAACAGGTGGCCGCCGCCGCTAAAGCTGGTGCCGTCCAGCAGGATCAGCCCGGCAGGGTTATAGGCGATTGTGGAGGCATCCTCCGCCGCCGCCGCCGATCCGGCGTAGGCCTGCCCCAGCGCCTTGATGCCGTGGGTGTTGACCTGAAAGCCCGCCGCGCCGGCGGTGCTCGCGAATGCGGCAAGCATGGCGAACACGCCGCCGCGAACCAGAGTGTCCTTGTGTCTCATTGTTGTCTCCTCCGTGGCGGGCACAGTGCACGGCTGCCCCCGCTGTCATTCTTGTGGTTGCGTTCAGTTGCCCGCCGGGGCGACGAGATCTTCGTTGTCGACGTTCAGCATCAGCCCGCCTGATCCAAGGAAGGACAGATACTGTGTACGCATCTCGGTGCGGACGGCATCTGCGCTCGCGCTCTCCCCATCGGGCGGCGAGATGTAGTCGCCATGCGCCCCAACCACGAAGGACACGACACCCTTGACCGGGTTATCCATGACTGACTGTCCGATCGGATCGAGTTCGGCGAAGGTGGCGAATACCGCACTGCCAGACAACGGAGCGTTCTGAGGGTCCGGCAGCGGCGGCAGCACCTGGTCCTGTGGCCCGCCATTCCCAACCACCTGGGTCAGCAACAGACCGCGATCACTGGCTGCGAACTCGGATGCGTAGTTGAGCGGCTCCGCGTCGTTGAGCACGCTTTGCACCACAATCACGAACTGCTGGAACTCGGGTGTTCCCGGGAAAATGCCCTCCTCGGCCAGCGCACCCAGCACCTGATCCTGGAATGCCGGTGAGTTGGCAACCTGACGGGCAAGCCCGGAGCCGGGCATGCCAATGGCCGCGGCAAGCACGTTATCCTCCCGGGCCAGGAAGGGAATGGACGCGGTGGCACCCAGGGAGTGACCGAGGAAGTAGATCTCGTCCGCATCAACCGCCACCGGCTGCGTCCCGCCTTCCTGCAACTCAACGACGGCGTCATCCACCAGTGCGCGGGTGAGGGCCAGCAGGTCAGCGCTGGTCTGGCGCAGATTGTCCCGCAACACCAACGGATTGTTGATGTTCAGGTAGTAGGTGCCAGAGCCCGCTACGCCGGTGCCATCCTGGGCCGCCAGGTTGAAGGTGCGTTCGATGGCATCCTCAAACAGGGCGAGTTGGCTCGGTCGCAGTCCCGCCAGATCGCTGTCAGCCAAGAGACCATGCAATGGCGCATCAATGGCGATACCGATGTATTCGAGCCCGGCAAGCTGGTCAGCCACCGCCAAGAGGTCCGTGCGGTTGCGGGTCAGCCCGTGCTGGAAGATCACCACAGGATAGGGGGCACCGGCGCCATCATCGTCGGGCACCGTCATTAATACCGGTATGCGCACGTCCTCACCGAAGAACAGGCCATCATCGTCGTTGTCCCGGGCATCGAGGCTATTGCAGGACAGTGCGGCCAGCTCACCACAGCGCCAGAAAAGCTGCAGGGCAGAGAAATCAACAGCAAGGTCGGCGCCTGCATCTTCGGGCACGCCGAGTCCATAACGGACATTAAGGGCGCCAATGTAGATATCGGCTGCCCCACCCGGCGTCTGTGTCCCGGTGTCGACGACTTGAATACTGCGGTCCCCTAGGTTGGCAATATCCACACGATACTTATCCAGCGTATGGCCGATGTCGCCCTGGGTGGTCACCGTCCAAGAGAGAACGACATTCTCACGCTGGATCGCCCCGCCCGTTCCCCCTTGGGCCAAATCGATGTGACCATCAATCAACTGGCTCAACTGCTCCTGCTGATTGCTGGGCTCCTCACCCTCGAAGGGTTGGCGCAGGGTCCGATAGGTCAGCCCTGCCGTCACACTGCGGCCGGCGGTATCGGTCAGCCCGTTGGTGAGGACGACGAGATAGCTGTTGCCTGGGGGCATGGGCTGGCGGGGCTGGATGACCAGCCGGTTGCCATTAACCAGTGCCGTGAAAGCGTCGCCTTCACCGGTGCCCACAGCCTGAGGCACCAGCGTGCCCCCCGCCGTTGGCGGAACCGGAACGAAGGGCTGCTCCGGATCCGTCGTGATTTCGAACACGAAGACCCCTGAAGCAACACTCGCCGGGTCGAGATCCTGCGTGAACCGCGCGATCCAGGGCTCGATAGACGAGAAGCCATGGAGGTCGTTGAGAACCGCGGCCGGGTCGGTGTCAGCGACAGGCAAGTTCAAAGTGCCATCTTCGGTGCCGAGAAACAGTAGATTATCGGGAAATGGCAACTCCCCTTCCGAGGGGTTGTAAACGGCGACTGCCCGCGGCTCGGCCTGGGACGTCGTGCCGCCGGTACTGCGCGTGTCATCCTGGAAAAAACAGCCATTGAGCAGGGCTGCGGCCGCCGTCAGGCAGAGCAACCCCGTTACACGAGTCCGTGTAGACATCGTTCTCCTCCTCCGTGTCGTTCTTATTCCCTGGATCCGTCGCCGGGGCGCGGAAACGTCTCTCTTGGTATAGGCGCCACGGTGGGCAACAGCCATCCGTGACGATTGCCTAATTGGTACCACACGGTACCGTATGGAACAACTGAAAGTTGATTCAGACCTTTGGGCTGGCAGGACGAAGACAGGCGCGGGAACCTAGTGTCCCGAAACAGAGACATCCCGGCAATCGTCAGACGACTGCCGGGATGTGGGGTAGCGATGGAATGCTGGTCTGTGCGGATCAGTGCAGGCTGGTGGGCTTGCGCTCGTCCTGGGGGTAATCCGAAGGTGCGCGAATGGAGTCCGGGGAATCCTCGCTATCGTCTGCGGCCTCCTTGCGTGGCGCTTCCTCCGGCTCGTCAGCATCGGCAGCCTTTTCACCGTCTGTGCCATCCGCTGCCGGTGTCTGCTCCGGAGCCGGTGTCTGCTCCGGATCGGCGGAAACGCTGTCATCGGCGTCAGCAACAGCCTTCTTGCCGGGACCGTCGGTTTTTTCCTCCTCGGCGGTGGGCTGCTCGGCTTCGCCGGGATTGGTATCCTGCTCGTGGTCCCCGGCCGGCGGCTCTGAGCTGGCTGACTGCGCAGATGCGGCGGCGGCCGCAACACCCGCTCCGGCAGCAGCGGCCGCAGCACCGCCGGGCTTGTCATCGCCGCCTTCAGCCGCGCCCGTCAGCTTGCGCTGCTCCGGCTCGGCCTGCAGCACATTGCCATTGTCGGACAGGCCAAGCCGCGTGGCCCCGTCTGCCAGATGCTCGTACAGCGACCGGTAATCCCCCGTCAGCTGGTCAAACAGCTTGCCGGTTTTCTCGAAATGGCTATTCACTTCTTCCTGATAACGCCGCAACTCACCGGTGGCAGAATCCCGCTCGCGCTCCAGGTTTTTCAGCCGTGCCGTGCGCGGAGCGCTCAGCCGTCCGGCCACAAACGACACCACGATCCCGACCCCGAGTACGAATAGCCAGGCAAGCGTTCCCATCGGCAGCACCTCCTCAGTTACTGTTTACCGCCCAAGGCGGATTCGAGCGTCATGCCAGTATGGCAGGCACGCAGACAATCGAAAGCGAACAAACAGTCACGATTACAGGCATGGCACGGAGAAGCAACACTGCAACCTTTTTGCCACAAACTGTTGCAATCCGGGGACAGTCAGGCTACAACTGTGATCTGCAATGTAGATAAGTGGCCGACCGGAAAGGAAATTCCGAACAAAACAGCAAGGATCATAACCGCTCCGGAGACGAGCGCCCCTGTCTCCATTTTGCGAATCGGCTCACAGCCTGTTTGTTGCGATAGCGCAACAAACCTAAAGTCGTTTGTTCGCAATCCTTGCTAACCCCTCCACTTTCCAGATCCAGGCTTGTTGCAACAATCCAACAGATAGCGTTGCGAAATTGCAAAAAAGACTTGTCTTACCCCTACGACCCTGTTCTATACTGCGCCGCAGATGGTTTCTAGGGGCCATCTCCTTTTGCAGCAATTGCAACATCTCTGATCAGTGAGGAAACGACAGATGTCCAAGAAAACCCTTAAGAATGTCGCGCTGGGCTCCGCCTCCGCGCTGGCGCTGGCTGCGGCCGGCACCGCTTCCGCCGTTGAGTTCCAGGCTGGTAACACCAGCGTCAACGTTTACGGCTATGCCCAGCTCGACATCATTTATGATGTTGACGCCGATCTCGGCAGCCGCAGCGCCCAGGACGTTGGTGCCGCTTCCGACACCGACAACACTGGCCACTTCTCGATGGACGCCTCCACCAGCCGTCTGGGCGTGGAAACCCGCACCCCCACCAGCATGGGCGGCGACCTGCGCACCGTGATTGAAGGCGACTTCTACGGCGGCGGTGGCGGTACCTTCCGCCTGCGTCGTGCTTTCGGTGAGTGGAACGGCATTCTGGCCGGTCAGGAATGGTCCAACTTCGTGACCTTCATCGGCTCCACGCCGACCCTCAGCTTCACCGGCACCCTGGGCTACCCCCGCGGCGCCCGTAACGCCCAGTTGCGTTACACTTTCGACAACTTCTCCATTGCGCTGGAAGACGTTGGCCAGGGTGATTTCTTCGACGGTAGCGATGCCGGCGCCGGAATCGAAAAGCGTTCCCTGCCCGACCTGACCCTGCGCTTCCAGGACACCTCCGGCCCGGTCAACTTCGCCACCGGTGCTGTTCTGCGTCAGATCGAATGGGAATTTGACGATGGTACCGACAACGAAAGCGAATCCGCCTTCGGCTTCGGCCTGATGGGTGCCGCCAGCATGGAAGTTGCTCCCGGCACCACGATTCGCGGTGTTATCACCGGTGGTCCCGGTATTGGTACGTACATGTACGTCAACCCGGCCTCTGCTGCCTTCACCGATACCACCAGCGATCTCGACGTCGAGCCGATTACTGCCTACGGCGGTACCATTGGTCTGAGCCAGGCGCTGGGTCAGGGCAACCTGAACATCGCCTACAGCACCACCATCGCCGACCTCGACGACGCGGTTGATGACGGTACGCTCACCGAAGACAACATCGAGCAGCTGACTGCCGTTTACCTCAACTACATCTGGTCGCCGGTGAACCGCGTGACCTACGGGGTTGAAGTGAGCTGGAACGAAGCCAAGACCCAAGGCGGCGACTCCGAAGACGCCGTTCGTCTGCAGGGTTCGGTCCGGTACAGCTTCTAAGCTGATCCAGACTGTTTAAGTCTGCACGAACGCCCCCGGTTTTCCGGGGGCGTTTTTTGTTGTGAGTTTTTTGCATGGATTGGTGTGATTGGTTTAGGTGTGGATGTCATAGTGAAGGCCGGTTACGGTGCGTTACGCCGTTCCCGATCGACGCTCTATGCCGAGGGCGGCCAAAGCCCGCCGTAGGGTGCTGTTAGGCCGAAGGCCGTAACGCACCGCATCGGTAATCGTTCAGGCACCACGGCGTCCATCCAGCGCCGTTTC
This sequence comes from Natronocella acetinitrilica, assembly GCF_024170285.1. Taxonomy (NCBI): domain Bacteria; kingdom Pseudomonadati; phylum Pseudomonadota; class Gammaproteobacteria; order Chromatiales; family Ectothiorhodospiraceae; genus Natronocella; species Natronocella acetinitrilica. Next base: position 32,598 of record NZ_JALJXV010000008.1, on the reverse strand, counting down.
GGTGCGTTACGCGCTGCGCGCTAACGGCACCCTACGGTACATTGGCCATGGTCACGGGGCGGTTAACATTGCACGAGGGAGTCAAATGACGCTTGCTTACTGGATTGTGCTGGTGGCGGCTGTGATGCCGGTGGTGTTTGCGGGCATTGCCAAGGCCGGGGGCGAGGCCTACGACAACCGCAACCCGCGGGACTGGCTGGCGCGACAGGAGGGCTGGCGCAAGCGCGCCAATGCCGCACAGCAGAACAGCGTGGAGGCGTTCGCGCCCTTCGCGGCCGCCGTGATCATCGCCCATCAGCTCGGTGCGGGACAGGCCACCATCAACACCCTGGCTGTGCTGTTCATTCTCTGCCGCGTCGTCTACGGTGCGCTCTATATCAAGGACATGCACAGCCTGCGCAGCCTGGCCTGGCTGGCGGGCTTCGGCTGTGTGATTGCCCTGTTCATTGTGTCCATCTGATCATGGCCATGTTGACGTCCCTGGTTCCGCCCACAGCGCTCAGCGAGCGCCACATCCGCGCCCGGGGGCCGGGTGGTCAGCATGTGAACACCAGTTCCACGGCGGTGCAGTTGCGGCTTGATCTGGCACGCAGCCGCCTGCCCATGGCGGTGCTGGAGCGACTGCGCGTCCTGGCCGGCAGCCGCCTGACCGTGGACGACGAGATCGTCATCACCTCGGACAGCCACCGCAGTCTGCAGCGCAACCGTGAAGACGCCGCCGAGCGCATGGCGGCGCTGATTCTGGAGGCGCGGCGGCAACCCCGCCGCCGCGTCCCCACCAAGCCCACCCGCGGTGCCAAGGAGCGGCGATTAGCCGGCAAGAAGGGCCAGGGCCGGAAGAAGGCTCTGCGGCAAAAACCTGTCCGGGATACGTGAATAGGTAGGGTGCTGTTAGCGCTTGCGCGTAACGCACCGCAACGGCGTCAGAGTCGGCGTGGTGCCCGAACGATTACCGACGCGGTGCGTTACGGCCTTCGGCCTAACGGCACCCTACGGCGGGCTTTGACCGCGCACGGGATAACCCTCCGATCGGGCACGGCGTAACGTAGGGTGCGTTAGCGCTTGCGCGTAACGCACCGCAACGGCGCCGGGATGGCCGTCGTGGTGCCTGAACGATAACCGATGCGGTGCGTTACGGCCTTCGGCCTAACAGCACCCTACGGCGGGCTTCGACCGCGCACGGGATAACCCTCCGATCGGGCACGGCGTAACGTAGGGTGCGTTAGCGCCTACGCGTAACGCACCGCAACGGCCTCGGATAGCCGGCGTGGTGCCTGAACGATTGCTGATCCGGTGCGTTACGCGCTGCGCGCTAACACACCCTACGGGAGGCGGATGATTCGCTCGAGCATGTCGGCATCATCAAATTGGCGGCGGCCGACGAAGGCGGTGGCGTGGCGGCCGTGCTGGCGCATGGCACCGGCGTCGGGGACGCCGGATACCCAGAACAGCGCCCGTTCGTCCCGCGACGTGCCGTCCACCATGCCATCCGGCCGAAACAGGCTTTGGTAACCGCCGTCCGGCCCACGCAGCCGCGTGAGATCCCGATACGGCGCCAACGCGTACTCGCGACCCGTATTCACATCATCGCTGCTGCCAATCGCCGCCACGTAGTGGCTACGGTCCTGCAGGCGGACCACCCAGCGCTCCCCTTCCCCGGGCAGCGCCGGCCCGTCAAGCACCAGCGGCCGCTCGGCATAGCCGTGATCGGCGCGGGCCTCGGCCTCGCCGAGCAGGTAATGCTGCTGATAGCAACCGCAATTGTGCATCGTCTCAAGGTGCACCGGCATGCCCTGCTCCGACAGGGTGATGCGCACGGTCATGCCGTCGAGGCGACCGCCGAGGATGTCCAGCACGTGGGCCTTTGGCCGCGATGAAAACCAGAACGTATAGTTGAGACGGGGCAACGCCGCCCCGTTGTAACGGGCGTGATCCAGATAGGTGTAGACCCGGGGCGCGCCGGTGAGCACGTTGGGTCGCCCCGCGGACTCCCAGAACGGCGTGCCGATCCGGTTCCAGGGCTCATCGGCCTCCGCTTCGATCACCGGCGCATGCACCGCGAACAGCAACTCCGCCGCCATGGCGTCGGGCTCCAGCCGCCCCAGCCCGTCCCTGGGGGCGGCGGCAAGGGCCTCCGTGGCGCGGCGAACGTCGGTCTGCGTCGTCGCCGCTGGCACATAACGCACCGGCGCGGGTTCACCGTGTACGTGATTATCGAAATTCTCCGGCACCCGGTTCTGCCAGACCCGCACGCCCGCCAGGATGCCGAAGCGGGTCAGCGGATAGACGCCGGCCCAGCGGTGCCAGGTGATATATTCATCCGGGATTTGCGCCGCGCTCACCAACTGCGCCCGGGCCGCGTCGTCATGCTCCGTGGCGTTGGCCAGCCGTTCGCCGCACTCAAGCAGCGTGGAAATCACGTCACCCTCCCCTGTCTGTTCGCGAAGCGCCTCCCGCTCCCTGTGGCCCAGATTCACGTATTCGGACAGGCGGGCATGCACCTCCCGCTCCCGCAGCGCCTGCAACCAGGCGTCATGGTCGGCCGCTTCGCCCTGGGCGGCCAGCCAGCGATCACTGCGCAGCCAGGGCGCACCGGGCACGGCGCCACCGCTGCCATCCTCTGCTCCGGCTGTCGCCACGGCAGACTCCACTGCGGTGTATAACCGCTCGCAGGCGGCAAGCGCCGGATCGTCGTCGGCCGCAACCGGCGGGGCAACAGGCCGGGCCGCGCAGGCTGCCAGCAGGCAGACGGCACCCAGCAATGGAAAGAGCCGGATCACATGCTTTTGATTCATCACTACTCCGTCACTGCGCCGGCGCATCAGTTCCACCACAGCGGAGGGGCGCTTCCTTGAGTATACTGGCGCCGGTTTCAGCGGAGGCAGCAATGAGTCAACTACCCCACCTGACGGACACCGGCGAAGTGCACATCGTGGATGTGGGCGACAAGGACAAGACACGCCGGGTGGCCATCGCGGAAGGCCGGATTCTCATGCAACGCGCCACCATGGATGCGGTCCTGGCGCAGCAGATCAAAAAGGGTGATGTGCTGGCAGTGGCCCGGATCGCGGGGCTGATGGCGGCGAAGCGGACGTCGGACATCGTGCCCCTGTGTCACCCCATTTCCCTGACCCATGCCGAGGTGGTGATCACGCCGCTGGAGGACGAACCGGGGTTCCTGTGCCGGGCCGAAACCGTGACGGTGGAGCGCACCGGCGTCGAGATGGAGGCCCTGCACGCGGTGCAGGCGGCCCTGCTCACGATCTATGACATGTGCAAGGGCATGGACCGGGGCATGGAGATGAGCGGCATGCGGCTCATGCACAAGAGTGGCGGGCGCTCGGGGACGTGGGATCGGGCCGGGTGATCGGGCCGGGCGAGCGGGCTTGGGCCAGCGTGGGTTGCGGTGCGTTACGCGCTGCGCGCTAACACACCCTACGGCGGGGTCTGGGAACGGGGGGCGGGTGCGCCGCTCGGAGACACGCCGTGAACCCATCCCTGGGGGCTCGTATGCGAGGTCCCTCTCGCATACGGTCTCCGAGCGACGCACCCGCACCCCGTTTGTGCCATCTTCGTGGGGTGCCATGCCCACCGCCATAATGGTGCGTTACGGCCTTTGGCCTAACGCACCCTACATGTGGCCTTGCCCGCTGTAGGGTGTGTTAGCGCGCAGCGCGTAACGCACCGTCAAACAAACTTCTTACTCCGCCAGCCTGTTGGTCTTGGCCGCGAAGATGAAATCGTTCTCGTGCAGGCCACCGATCTTGTGGGTCCAGATCACCACCGTGGCGTAGCCCCAGCCGAACGTGATGTCGGGATGATGGCCCTCCTCCTCGGCCAGTTCGCCGACCCGGTCCACGAAGCGGTTGGCCTCGACGAAGTTGCCGAACTTGAATGTGCGCTCAAGCCGGGTTGCGTCGTGGGTCAGCTCCCAGCCTTGCACATCCTTCAACATGGCTTCCGCCTCGGCCCGGGGCATGGGGTCGATACCGCCCTGGCATGGGGTGCAGGTCTTGCTGGTCAAGTCCATAAGGCCTCCTGGTGATGAAGCGAGTTCGGGAACAGGTTACGATGCCTGCGTGTCCATGTAGTTCAGTGGTTGTGGTACGACAGCCCGAATTCAAGACCTCACCCGGATTTCACCGGTGTGACCAAAGAGCAAGAAGAGCTTATGACTGAGAACCGGAGTTCCTCGGCCGGCAAGCGCGTCGGTCTGTTTCCAACCTGCCTGGTCGACCTGTTCAGACCTTCTGTGGGATTCGCCACGGTGAAACTGCTGGAAGACGCCGGCTACAGTGTTGATGTGCCCGATGGTCAGACCTGCTGCGGGCAGCCCGCCTACAACAACGGCGACGATGAACGGGCCAGGGGTCTGGCGCGGCAGGTGATCGAGGCCTACAGGGGTTACGACTACGTAGTGGTGCCATCGGGCTCCTGCGGGGGGACCATCATCACCCATTACTCCGAGATGTTCCGGAATGACCGGGAGTGGCAGGACGCCGCCATGGAGCTGGCCGGCCGCACCTGGGAGCTGACCCGCTTTCTGCGTGAAGTTGCCCAGGTGGAGAGCCTGCAGGCCAACTACACCGGCAAGGTCACCTACCATGACTCCTGCTCGGGTCTGCGCGAACTCAATATCCGCGAGCAGCCCCGGCAATTGCTGACGGGGGTCACGGGGCTGGAACTGCGGGAAATGGCCGACACCGACGTGTGCTGCGGATTTGGCGGCACCTTCTGTGTGAAGTATCCCGAAATTTCCGAGCGCATGGTCAGCAACAAGGTGGAGAACATCCGCCAGACCGGCGCCGACACCCTACTTGCCGGCGACCTGGGCTGCCTCATGAACATGGCTGGGCGACTTCAACGCGAGGGCGTGCCGGTCAAGGCCTACCACGTGGCCGAGATACTCGCCGGCATCGACGACACACCCGCTATCGGCGAGGGGGAGACGCGATGAAATCCACCGCCCATGCGTTCAAGGCCAACGCCAACCGCGCCCTGAAGGACGACCAGCTGCAGCAGGCGCTGGCCAAGGCCAAGGACGGCTTTGTGTTGAAGCGCGCCAAGGCCTTCGAGCACTACCCGGAGTTCGAGCGGCTGCGCGAACACGGCAAACGGATCAAGGACCACACGCTGGCCCACCTGGACCACTACCTGGAGCGCTTCGAGGAGCAGGTCAAGGCCCGGGGCGGCCATGTGCACTGGGCCGAGACGGAACAGGAAGCCCGGGAGATCATCGTCGGCATCTGCCGCAAGCACAAGGCTCGCAGCGTCACCAAGGGCAAGACCATGGCCGGCGAAGAGGTGAGCCTGAACGAGGCCATCGAGGAGGCCGGAATCGAGGCGGTGGAGACCGACCTCGGCGAATACATCATCCAGCTCGCCAAGGAGCCACCCAGCCACATCATCGCGCCAGCGGTCCACAAGACCCGGCAGCAGATATCCGAACTGTTCGACACCCACCATCACAAGGGTGCCCTCAAGGCCAAGCTACGGGAGGTGCCGGAGCTGGTGAACGAGGCGCGCGGCGTGCTGCGCAGCAAGTTCCTGGCCTCGGATGTGGGTATCACCGGCGCCAACTTCCTGGTGGCGGAGACCGGATCGATGTTCCTGGTGACCAACGAGGGCAACGGCGACCTGACCCACACCCTGCCGCCGGTGCATATCGCCATCGCCGGCATCGAGAAGCTTGTGCCCCGCATGGAGGATGCTTCTGCCCTGCTGAGGCTGCTGGCCCGCAGCGCCACGGGTCAGGACGCTTCCTGCTACACCACCATGGTCACTGGGCCGAAGCGAGAGGGTGACCCGGACGGGCCGGAAGAATTCCACATCGTGCTGCTGGACAATGGCCGCACCCGCATGCTGGGCAATCAGTTCCGGGAAATGCTGCGCTGCATTCGCTGCGGTGCCTGCATGAATCACTGTCCGGTGTATTCCGCCATCGGCGGCCATGCCTACGGCTGGGTCTACCCGGGCCCTATGGGCTCGGTACTGACGCCGATGTTCGTGGGCCTGGATGGCACGAAGGATCTCCCCAATGCCTGCACCCTGAACGGGCGCTGTCAGAGCGTCTGCCCGGTGAAGATTCCCCTGCCGTCCCTGCTCCGCGATCTGCGGCAACAGCAATTCGAGGCGGGATTGGTGGGCAAGAGCACCCGCTGGGGTCTGGGGATCTGGGGCTTTTTCGCCCGCCGCCCCGGACTCTATCACTGGGCCAGCGGTCTCGGCATGCGTCTGCTGGGGCGCCTTGGGCGACGACGCGGACGCTTCTCATCCCTGCCCATGGCCGGCGCCTGGACCGGCAGTCGGGATTTCCCGGCCCCCCAGGGCAAGACGTTCCATCAACTGTGGAAACAGCGGAAGGAGTCGGGACAATGAGCGACGCCCGCGAGCGCATACTGGCAAAAGTCCGCAAGGGTATCGGGCGAGACATGCCGATCATGGCCAGCGAAGCCCGAAAGGCGCTGGACGGCGGCGTAGGCTCGGAGTTACCACCCCGGCCGCTGTGGACGGAGGATCCTGTTGACCGTTTCCTGGATCGCTTCGCTGCTGCGGCAGGCACTTTCAGCAGGGTGAGTAGCACAAGCGGTGCCGCCGAAGCGATTTCCGCCTACCTGCGGGAGCGCAAGCTGGAACCCGTCCTCAGGGTTGCCGGCCACCCGTTGCTGGAAAAGATCGACTGGCCGGGCGATCTGCGCATCGAACTCGACAGCCCGGTGGCAGATGCGGTAGTCAGCGTTTCCGTAGCGGAAGCCGGCCTTGCTGAGACCGGCACACTAGTGATGTATTCCGGGCCGCAATCCCCCACGGAGATGAATTTCCTGCCGGAGTATCACATCGTCCTGCTCAAGCGGCAGGATATCGTGGGGTACATGGAAGACGTCTGGAACCGCATGCGGCCGTGGGAAGGCTTTCCGCCACGGGTCTTGAATTTCATCACCGGCCCGTCACGCACTGCGGACGTGGAGCAGACCCTGCAGCTCGGCGCCCACGGGCCGCGGAGTCTGCATCTGGTGTTGCTGGAAGGTTAGCGAGCCGGGGGTCGACGCGGATACGGTGCGTTACGCGCTGCGCGCTAACACACCCTACAGCGGGCACGGCCCCTCGTAGGGTGCGTTAGGCCGAAGGCCGTAACGCACGGATCGGGCGACGGAAAACTGCAATAAAAAACCCCCGCGCCGATCCATCGGCGCGGGGGTTTTTTCTGGGCCTGATCCGTCTAGACGGCGGCCTGATGGGCCGGTCGGCCGTTGTTCGTCCACATGAAGCCGATGAACAGCGCGACTACGGCGATCCACGCCAGGAACCAGACCGCGCTGTAGATCAGCGCCATGCCCAGCACACCGGCCGCGGCCACATAGTAGGTCATGGGGATCAGGGTCTTGCGAATGATCAAGCCTTCGCGACCCAACAGACCCACTGTGGCGCAAGCAGCGACCACGTTGTGCACCGTGATCATGTTACCGGCGGCACCACCCACAGCCTGCAGGGCAACGACGATGGCAGCATCGGTCGCACCCAGGCCGATGTTATCGGCGGTGGAGAACTGGAACAGGGAGAACATCATGTTGCTCACCGTGTTCGAGCCGGCAATGAACGCACCCAGTGCACCGATCAATGGCGAGAACAGTGGCCAGAACGCACCGGTGGCCTGCGATACACCCTCGGCGAGAATCTCCGGCATGGAAGGCAGACCGTCAAGCTGAGCCATGGCTCCAACATAGGACACGCCATCGTCGAGAAGCGCTTCCATGGCCGAGCCATCAATGCTCTGGGTGTTCAGGAACACCTGCACCATGGGTACGGCAAAGAGCAGCGCCGCGCCGGCCCCGACGATCATCTTGCCGGACGACTTCCAGGCTTCCATGTAAGCACCGGGAACTTTCCACATCTTGTGCAGGAAGTAGGCCGCCACCGAGCCCAGGATCAACACGAAGCCAGGCAGATACAACGGCTGCGACGCTGTGTTGATCCCCGTACCAAAGATATTGGTCCAGGAGAACGTTACTGCCTCCGCCCGCAACATATCGGTAATGGGGTCGATGGTGCGGGTGATCACCAGCAGCGCCGCCACAACCACGTAGGGCATCCAGGCGTTCAGCAGGCCGACCTGCTTGTTTTCCTCGAGGGCCGGTTCCTTGACGTCCTGCAGGTCGCCGATCCACTCCTTCTCCCACTGCGCCCGCTCGGGGAAGTCGAACTTGTCCTCGGGCATGAGGAAGCCGGCACGCGCGGCGGGCACCACGATGGCAAGACCAATCAGGCCACCCAGCAGGCTCGGGAAGGCCGGGCCAAGCACCAGCGCCACCAGGTAGTAAGGCACGATGAATGCCAGCGCGGCGAAAATGGCGAACTTCCAGACTGCGAGGCCTTCGCGGAAGGAGCGATTGACGCCAAAGAAGCGGGTCAGCATGCCTGCCATGATAAGCGGCACAAGAATACCGATGATGCCGTGGATCATGGCGACTTGTACGCCGATGTGGCTGACGTACTGCTCGAAACCGAAGGAACCGGAAATCGACTGGTTGACGATCGTCTGATCACCAAGGCCGGTGCTTACACCCACCAGGATGGGCGTGCCCACCGCACCAAAGGACACCGGTGTGCTCTGGATGATGAGCGCGCACATGACTGCGGCCATGGCAGGGAAACCGATGGCAAGCAGCAGCGGCGCTGCAATGGCGGCCGGCGTACCGAAACCGGACGCGCCTTCAATCATGGAACCGAACAACCAGGCGATGATGATGGCCTGGACGCGGCGGTCGGGCGAAATGTCACTGAAGCCCTGGCGGATGGTGGCAATGGCACCACTCTCCCGCAGGCTGTAGAGCAGCAGTATCGCCCCGAATACGATGAAGAGGATATTCAGCGCAGTGACCAGGCCGTGAACCGAGGCCGCCATGGCTGTTGTGAAACTGGTTCCCCACAGCGTGACGGCGATCACCACGGTGACACCATAGGCCAGGGGCATTGCGTGTTTGGCCGGCCATCGCAGCACGACCAGGAACACAAACACCGTGATAATCGGTGCCAGTGCCAATAGGAACAAGATCGGCAAACTCATTCGCCTTCTCCTCTCGATATTTTTGACTGTCGAGACCTGAACGCCCTTGCTTGTGGCAATGAACGTCCGGAGTGAGCGCGCTGGAATCCGTGGCGTATCCGCCCGGCACGCCTTGAGGCAGCTCGCCTACCGTTTGAGCGCGGTGGGCGAAAGCACATCCCTGCCGATTGACGGTCCGTAGGTGCGTAACCCTAGACGAAATATAAGAAAAAATACAGGGCACGCCATTCTGTCCGGGTGAAAGCAGCCATCCTGAGGCTCCCGTTTGTGTCGGTGAGGACCCCCAAGACGGGCTACCAACGGTTTTGGAAACCGCTGCCGTAATGGGCCGTGGTAGCTGGCGAAACGCCCTGAGATTGACTACCATGGATTCTCAAGAAAAATTGGAAATGGTATTCAAAAACGATGGTTCGTCGAGCAAGCGCAGGGACAGGTCAGCGACGCAAAAAGGGTGCTGGTAGCGATAACCCGGGCACCGTACAGGCACTCAATCGGGGCCTTGGGCTACTCGCCGCGCTGGCGCAGGAACCCCAGGGCGTCCTGCTCACCGACCTCGCCAAGCGGGTCGGCCTGGCAGCCTCCACAACCCATCGACTGCTGGCCACCCTGGAGCAGGCGGGTTTCGCCGAACTCGACGACATGTCGGGTCTCTGGCGGGTAGGCGTACGGACGGTCTCCGTGGGTAGCGCTTTCCTGAGGGGGCGCGATTTCGTGGCACTGGCCCGCCCGCTCATGCGCGGACTCACCGATGCGTCCGGCGAGACCAGCAACATGGCCATTCGCCGCGATGACGCTGCCGTCTATATCAGTCAGGTGGAATCCAGCGCGATGGTCCGGGCATTTTCAAAGCTGGGCGACCGGGTGCCACTCACCTGCTCCGGCGTCGGCCTGGCTTTGCTCACCATGGAGTCGGAAGACGATATTTCCGCCCTGCTCCACCGCACCGGCCTGCCGAGCTTCACACCCAAGTCCATCGACACACCGGCCAAGCTGCGGGAAGTGCTGGCGCTGGGGCGCTCCCGCGGCTATGTCATCGACGACGAGGCCCATGCGCTGGGCATGCGCTGCGTCGCCGCGCCATTTTTCGATGTGCATGGTGAAACCGTGGCTGCGGTGTCCATATCCGGCCCCACGGCCCGCCTGACGGAAAACCGCGCACTGGAGCTGGGCAGCGTGGTGGCCCGGACCGCCCGGGAGATCACCGATCGCATCGGCGGACGCCCGCCGGAAGGTTTCGGCGTCGACTGATAGCCGTTGTCAGCGAAAGACGCTGGAGAGATCCACGTCAGGCTCTCTGGGGCTCAGATCCAGCGTGTTTTCCAATGCATCCAGATGCGCCACCGCCAAGGCTGCGGCCTCGTCTCCCCGGCCCGTCAGTATGGCCTCGGCAATCCCCTCGTGTTCACCCTCCATGTAGCAGGGTGAGGCTCCTGGCGTCTTGTAAAGGGCTACGGTCAATGACGTGCGCGACACCAGCTCTTTCAGGTAGCGGCGGTAGACCGAATTGGCGCTGCATTCGGCGAGCTGTCGATGAAATTCGATGGACAGGCGCACCCGTTCCTCGATGTGGTGCATGCGCTGCGCTGCTTGCTCCCGCTGGAGCAAGTCTGCGATCTGCCTGGCCTGCGCTTTGGTCAATGACCCTGCCAGTTCACGAACAACCTCGGCCTCCAGCAGCCGTCGCGCCTCGAAGATATCCCGGGTTTCACTCACCGACGGGCTTGCCACACGGGCCATCTGATTCGGCCTGCGTGTGACGATATGCTCATGGGCGAGGCGGGACAGCGCCTTGCGGACCACGATGCGGCTGACGCCGAACGCATCCCCAAGGCTTTTCTCCGGCAGACGCACGCCTGGCGGCAGCCGGCCGTCCAGCACCGCGTCATAGACACCGCGATAGACCGCATCATCGGCGTTCCCCGGACGGCGTTTCCGGGGTGGCCGCTCGACGGCGGCCTCGGTGCTCATCGCTCCAGCCCCTGGTACCAGGCGGAGATCATGGCACGCTCCTCATCGGTGATCCCGGTCACATTGCCCGGTGGCATGGAGCGATTGGCCACCACGGTGGCGTGAATGCGTGAAGCCAGTCGGTGAACGTCGGCGTCGTCCTGCAAGCGGATACCGCCCTGGGCCACGTTGGCGGCATGGCAGGCGATGCAGCGCTGATCCAGCACGGCGCGAATGGCCTGGTCGTCCACAGGCTCGGAAATCTCCGGCAAGTCGGCGCCGCCCGGGGCTCGCGTGTCCGGCATGGTAATGAAGAACGCCAGCACCATGAGCAGGGCGCCGGCGGGCAGTATCCAGACCTTGCGCTGCGGCAGGTGTCGCACGTTGAAGTAGTGCCGGACCGCCGCCCCGGCGGCCATGATCAGCACCAGGACCAGCCAGTTCCACTCATGGGCGTAGGTGGACGGATAATGATTGCTGATCATGATGAACAGCACCGGCAACGTCAGGTAGTTGTTGTGTCGGGAACGCTGCAGCCCGGCCTTGCCCTTGTCCCCATCCGGCGCGCGGTTCTCCTTCAGGGCATCCACCAGGTCCCGCTGGTTTGGAATGATGACGAAGAACACATTGGCCACCATGATGGTGCCCATGGCCGCCCCGACGTGAATGAAGGCACCACGGCCACCGAACAGGCTGGTCATGGCAATGGAGAGCAATACCAGCAGCACTGCGATCACCCCGGCCAGCAGCATGGGCCGCTCCGCCATCCGGGATTTGCAGAGCTGATCGTAGACCACCCAGCTAACAGCCAGCGTGGCGAGACCAAGGACGATGGCCAGAGCCGGCGAAAGATCCGCCACTCGGGGATCGATCAGGTAGGACTGGGTGTTGAGGTAATACACCAGAATCAGCAGCACCATGCCGGTGATCCAGGTGAAATAGGCCTCCCATTTGAACCAGTGCAGGGTCTGCGGCAGTGAGGGAGGCGCCACCTTGAATTTCTCAAGGTAGTAGAACCCGCCACCATGAATGGCCCACAGATGGCCAGCCATCCCTTCCCGATTGCGGGAGGCGGCACGGTCGAGGCGATTTTCGAGAAAGTTGAAATAGAACGATGCGCCGATCCAGGCGACCCCGACGATCACATGGAACCAGCGGAAGATCAGCTCAAGCCAGTCGTGCAGATGGGCAGTCATTTCCGATATCCCGAATCACTGAACCCGCGACATTTAGCCGCCACTAGCTACCTCGATAGGTGGTGTAACCGTAGGGGGAAACCAGCAGCGGGACGTGGTAATGCTGCCCGGCGTCATCAATCCCGAAGCGGACAACCACTTCGTTCAGAAACGGTGTTTCCGGCAGCGCTAGCCCTGCATTACGAAAGTAGTCCCCGGCGTGAAACACCAGTTCGTATTGCCCGGGAGGGAATTCCCTGCCCTCCAGGACAGGCCCATCGCAGCGCCCGTCGGCGTTAGTCCGCACCTGCCGCAGCAATCGCGATTGCCCGTCCTCAATCCGATAGGCATCAATGGCCAGGTCGCGTCCGGGCAGGCCCTGGGCCGTATCCAGCACGTGCGTCGTCAACTTCCCCACGAAAAATCTCCCTCCATCACCATGCCTGTGCCAAGTGCATTAACAACGATAAAAGTGTATCCACTATTTGGCATCACGAGCACTTTTCTATCGCCGATTCGCGTATGTATGCCCGTTCGACTCCCGGGTCGGCTCTGCCTACACTGTATACAGTCCTTCAGCGGAGACGCGCTATGCCCGCGCACCACCCTCTTTCACCACCGCCAAGCTCACTGGACAAGTCGGCCTTCATGGCCAGATACGGCCATGTGTACGAGCACTCGCCCTGGATTGCCGAGGCCACCTGGCAAGCCGGGCTGGACCAGCGCCACGACACCGCAGAAGGGCTGGCGGGCGCCATGGCGGCGGTGCTGTCGCGGGCCACATCCGAGCAACAACTGGCGCTGTTGCGCGCTCACCCCGAGCTTGCGGGCAAGGCCGCCATCCGCAATGAGCTGACCGTGGATTCAAGCTCTGAGCAGTCCGGCGCCGGCCTTGACCAGTGCACGGCGCAGGAGTTCGAGCAGTTCCAGACGCTGAATCACGCCTACAATGCACGCTTCGGTTTCCCCTTCATCATCGCCGTCCGTGGCCTGCATCGCACCGATATTCTCAGGGCCTTCTCTGCCCGGGTTCATAACCCGCCAACTGTGGAAATCGAGACCGCCATCGAACAGGTCAACCGCATCGCTTTGCTGCGGCTTCAGGCGCTCGCCCTGTCCCCGGAGTAACACCACCCCGGAGCACACCCGTCTACAGTGAGCTCTGCCCCCGATGGGCCCAGCCGGTCATGCGCTTTTCGAGTTGGGCGAAAAACTCGTACATGATCATGGCCATGACGCTGATGACGATCAGGCCGGCAAACACCAGCGGCATCCGCATCTGCGAACCGGCGCTCATCATCAGGTAGCCAATCCCCTGGTTCGAGGCCACCGTCTCCGAGACCACGGCCCCCACAAAGGCCAGGGTGATGGCCACCTTCAATGAGGCGAAAAAGTACGGCAGCGATCGCGGCAGCCCCACCTTCAGCAGCACATCCATGCGCTTTGCCCCCAACACACGCAGCACGTCCTCCATCTCGGGCTCCAGCGTCGCGAGCCCGGTGGCCACGTTCACCAGGATCGGGAAAAAGCAGATCAGAAAGGCCGTGAGGATGGCGGGCACCGAACCGATGCCGAACCACACCACGAGGATGGGCACGAATGCGACCTTGGGAATGGCGTTGAAACCCACCAGCAATGGGTAGCAGGCGTGGTACATGAACCGAGAGGAACCCACGATGAAACCCAGCACCAGACCGGTGGCCACCCCTAGCCCGAAGCCCACCATGGTGGTCCAGAATGTCTGCCAGGAATGAACGCCGATGGGACCGGCGAAGTTGTACAGCGCCTGGGCCGTCGCCCAGGGGCCCGGAAAGATGAACTCCGGCACGGCGAGTATCCACACGGTGAATTCCCAGATCACCACCAGCGCCGCCACGGCGATCCACGGGGCGAAACGTTCCAGCATTCTGTTATTCACATCAGGCTCCCCGGATTTCCCCGATCTGCGCGCGCAGCCCATGGACAAGATTCGTGAACGGTTCGCTGTAGGTCACTTCCAGGCCGCGGGGCCGTTCCAGATCAATGCGATGGGTATCGATGATGCGCCCCGGCCGTTTGCTCATGACGTACACGGTATCTGCGAGAAACACTGCCTCTCGCAGATCATGGGTCACCAGGACCACCGTGAACCGCTGGGCCTCCCAGAGATCGCGCAGCACGCACCAGAGTTCTTCACGGGTAAAGGCGTCCAGTGCGGCAAAGGGCTCATCGAGCATGAGCAACCGCGGCTCGTGCACCAGCGCCCGGCAGATGGAGGCACGCTGCTGCATGCCCCCGGATAACTGCCAGGGATACTGATGCTCGTAACCTTCCAGACCAACGGTGCGCAACAGGGCCTTGGCCTGCTCCACGAATTTGGCCTTGTCCCGGCGGAAACGGCGCCGGTAGGGTTCGACGATCTCCAGCGGCAGCAGCACGTTGTCCAGCGTGGTCCGCCACGGCAGCAGCGTTGCATTCTGGAAGGCCATGCCCGAGATCTTGAGCGGACCCGTCACCGGCTTGCCGTCTACCTCGACCTTGCCGGTGGTTGGCGGCCGCAAACCGGTGCAGAGCTTCATGAAGGTGGATTTGCCGCAACCACTGGGGCCGACGAAGGCCACGAACTCCCCCTCGTCGATGGTCAGGCTGATGTCCTCGATGGCGTTCCCTGAGTCGTCGTAGGCCAGGCTGACGTCCTGGAATGAAACGAAGGGCCGTGAGGCTCCCGTCGCTGCCGCGACGGGAGCCTCGCGATCGGCCTGCGCAGCACCCACCCGGTTTTCTCGTGCGCTCTGTTCTGCCATATCAGTCAGGGAAGATCATCCGATCCTGCTGATCCGGCAGGAACTCGGAGGAAAACACCGAATCGGCATCCGGCACCTGGGGCAGATCGTAGGCGTCTGCAACGAGTTGGATGGATCGTTCAAGCCGCTCCTGGTTCACCGCGCCTGCACCATGAGCGCGGGCATCTTCAGTGTCGATGGAGCTCTCGATGGCGAGGCGCAGGCGCCGGGTTTCCATCTCCACGTCGATGAGCGAGTCGCGATTGCGCACATACTGGATGGCCGCATCCGGGTCGGCCAGGGTCTCGCGAAGTGCGCGATTGAAGGCCCGCAGGAAACCACTCACGGCCTCCGGGTTGCTCTCGGCAAACCGGTTACTAACCACGATGGCATTGCCATACAAGGGCACATCGAATTCCGGGAACGGCATGATGGTCAGGTCGTCCATACCCATGCCGCGGGATTCCAGGTTGAGCAGGCTGGTGAAGTAGAAACCGGTGATTGCATCCACGTCACCGCGCACCAGCAGGGTTTCGCGCAGGGCGGGGTCGACGTTCTGCCAGTCGACACTGTCGGCAGCCAGCCCATTGGCGCTGGCAAAAATACCCCAGGCCCGGTAGCCGGTATCGAAGGACGGTGCGCCCATGGTCTTGCCTTCCAGGTCAGCCGGGGATTCGATACCCCGATCACGGCGGGCGAAGACAGCGGCCGGGGTGCCGTCATACACCACATAGACGCCCTTGATGCCGGGGCCATCCGGGTTGTTTGCCAGAAACTCCACCAGGGCGTTCATGTCGCCAAAGCCCATCTCGTAGGCCCCGGATGCCACCCGGTTGATTGCACCGGCGGAGCCACTGCCGGAATCCACCACCACGTTCAGACCTTCTTCGGCGAAGTAGCCCCGCTCCACGGCCATGAGAAATGGGGCGCTGGGGCCCTCGAACCGCCAGTCGAGTTGAAACCGGATGCGGGTCTCCTGGGCCGAGGCAGCGCTGGCAAACAGCACACCGGCAACCACCGAGACCGCCGCGCAAGATAGATAGTGCTTCCATCGAAACATGGGTGAACCTCCCTCGTGATTGAATCGATTGCCTTCCCGGCGACCCGCGGCGGCGTCTCGGCCAGGCCTTTCTGCAACTTCCCGAACAGTATGCAATCTGCTCCAAGTATTGGCGACGACTGCAGGAACTCTGCCAAGTCCTGTTACCCGCGAGTCCGTCATACCCGCTGCTCCATGGCGAGAAGCTGGGCGGCGATGGCAATGGCGATGTCCGCCGGGGCCTTGCCACCCACCCCCGGCAGGCCGACGGGACAGATGAGCCGTTGCCTGGCGGCATCCTCCAGGCCCATATCCCGCAAGCGGTGCAGCATGCGGCCACGCTTGGTTGCCGAGCCGATGGTGCCGACCAGGGCCAGGTCATCCCGGCGCAGCCCGGCAGCCACCACCTGCAGGTCCAGGTCGTGACTATGACTCATCGCCAGCAGTGCTCCGCCGGCAGGCAGGACCTGCATGATCGACGCCGGCTCCACGAATTCGTGGCGGCGGGCGTTGCCCGGCATGGCATCCGGAAACAGTGACGCCCTTGCATCAAACCAGTGCACGCGGCAGTGCACCGGGCCCAGCACGTTGACCAGCGCCTGCCCGACATGCCCTGCTCCGACGATGGCAATGACCAGCGGTGGCGGATACAGCGGCTCGAACAGCACCGTCATGCGCCCGCCGCAGGCCTGGTCTATGGCATCGTTGAGGATGAACTCCTCCTCGTGAGGCGCCGGGTCTGCCGCATCGAGCAGCGTGCGGGCCTTCTGCTGCGCCAGCAGTTCAACCGTGCCCCCGCCGAGCGTTCCCACGGACTCGGTGGCACTGACCACCATCTTGGCCCCACCCTCCCGCGGCGCCGAGCCGGCGCTGCGCAGCAGGGTCACCATGACGCAGGGCGTGTCCGCCTCCTCGAAACGCTTGAGTGCCGCGAGCCACGGTCTCACGTCTCGGCCACCGTCTTCCTGCCTGGTGCCTCTTGCAGCCCCCGGGCGCGCAGTTGCTCCATGGCCATGAATACCCGCTCGGGCGTGGCCGGGGCATCCAGCGGGACGCTGCCTGGGCCCGGTGCAACACTGGCCACGGCGTCCTTGAGGGCGTGGAACACACTGATGGCCAGCATCAGTGGCGGCTCCCCCACCGCCTTGGAGCGGCGAACGGTGGCTGCGGGGTTGCGGCTCCAGTCGGCAATGCGGACGCGGAAATCCGTTGGCGTGTCCCCTGCCGCAGGGATCTTGTAGGTGCTGGGCGCATGGGTGGTGAGGCGGCCGCGGTCGTCCCAGCAGAGTTCCTCGGTGGTCAGCCAGCCCATGCCCTGGATGAAGCCACCCTCTATCTGGCCGATATCAATAGCAGGGTTCAGGGATTGGCCACAGTCGTGGAGGATGTCGGCCCGAAGCAGGCGGTACTCACCGGTGAGCGTATCCACAAGCACCTCGCTGCAGGCAACACCGTAGGCGAAATAGAAGAAAGGCTTGCCGCGCAGGGTGCTCTTGTCCACATGGATATCCGGTGTGGCGTAAAAGCCGGTATCCGAGAGCTGGATACGATGCAGATAGGCGAGCTTGCAGAGCTCGGGGAAGCTGCAAAGCCTACGCTGCCCGGCAAACAGGGCGTCATCCACGAGGCGCAGCCCGGACTGCTGCACGGAGAAATGCGAGGCCGCAAATTCAAGCAGCCGGGCTCTGATCTTCCCACAGGCAGCCACGGCAGCGGCACCGTTGAGATCGGAGCCGGAGGATGCAGCAGTTGCGGAAGTGTTGGGGACCTTGCCGGTGGTGGTGGCCGTCACCCGCACCCGCTCCATGGCAACACCGAACTCCTCCGCCACCAGCTGCGCAACCTTGGTGTACAGGCCCTGGCCCATCTCGATACCGCCATGGTTCAACTGCACGCTGCCATCGGTGTACACCAACACCAGCGCCCCGGCCTGATTGAGGTGCGTGGTGGTAAAGGAAATCCCGAACTTCACCGGCGTTATTGCGAGCCCCTTGCGAAAAACAGGGTGACGGCGATTGAAATCCGCCACCGCACGGCGTCGTGCAGCATACTCGGCGCTGTGCTCAATCTCGTCGAAAAGCTGCGGCAGGATGTTGTGCTCTACCACCTGTCCATACGGGGTAAGACTGCGCTCGCCCTTGCCGTAGAGGTTCGCCCGTCGAACGGCCAGGGGGTCCAGACCCAGGTGGCGGGCGATTTCGTCGAGGAGGTATTCAATTGCCATCATCCCCTGGGGCCCGCCAAAACCCCGGAAGGCGGTGTTGGACACTGTATTGGTGAAGCAGCGGTGCGAGACAATGCGCACGTTGGGCAGGTAATAGGCATTGTCCGCGTGGTACATCGCCCGGTCATTGATCGACGCGGAGAGATCCGGAGAAATGCCGCAGCGCGAGGCCAGCATGAACTCAACGCCGTGGATGCGGCCCTCGTCGTCGAAGCCGGCGTCGTAGTCCACGAGGAAATCATGCCGTTTGCCGGTCATCACCATGTCGTCGTCGCGGTCGAGCCGCAGCTTGACCGGGCGGCCCGCGCGCTGCGCCAGTAGTGCCGCGATGGCGGCGATGTGGGCGGGCTGGGTCTCCTTGCCGCCGAAGCCGCCCCCCAGGCGACGGGCTTCCACCACCACGGCATGGTCGGGCACACCGAGCACGCCGGCAACCAGATGCTGCACCTCCGAGGGATGCTGGGTGGAGCTGTAGACCAGCATGTCGCCGCCTTCCTGGGGCACCGCCATGGCGACATGGCCTTCCAGGTAGAAGTGGTCCTGGCCACCGATGCGCAGCCGCCCCCGCAGCCGATGTGGCGCCTGCCGAATGGCGCCGCCGGCATCGCCCTGGGCGATTTCGCGGGTAGGCAGTACAAAGGCCTGCTTCTCCAGGGCCTGGTCAATTTCCAGTATGGCGTCGCGGTCGTCGTAGCCAACATCGGCCAGCATGGCTGCGAATCGCGCCTGGGCAATGCTGTTCGCCGCTACGGCGAACAGCGCCTGACCATGGTAGAGCACCTCGCCATTGGCGAAGACGAGATCTCCCGGCGCGACCGGCCCCACATCGGTGCCGGCAGGGAGATCATCGAAGGTCATCACCGCCGCGACGCCGGGGGCCGCTCGACACGGAGAGACATCCAGTTGGCTGATCCCGGCATGGGCCCGGTCACTCAAGCGCACCCAGGCATGCAGCAGATCGCGGGGCTCGGGCAGATCGTCGATGTAAAGCGCGCTGCCGGTCACATGGCCCACCGCGGATTCATGGGCAAGCGCATGATGTGCCGTGCGGGCCGACTCCGCGGCCTTGAAGCCAGCCCAGCCGTCGCGCCGACTCACAGCGCCGCCTCACGATAGTGGGGAACCCGCGTCACCAGTTCCGGCTGGGTGGCTTCCAGCAGGCAGCGCCGGAGCAGCTGGCGCATCATGCGGCGCCGGTAATCGGCGCTGGCACGCATGTCGCTGAGGGGCTGGAACTCCTGTTCCAGGGTGTCCGCAGCATCTTCCACCGCCTCTGCAGTCCACGGGCGCCCGGTCAGCGCCTGCTCGGTGGCCAGGGCGCGGGCCGGAATGGCCGCCATGCCACCGACCCCAATGCGCACCTCTTGCACCACACCGCCGTCAAGGCGCAGCAGAATGCCGAGACAGGCAGCAGAAATGTCCTGATCGAAGCGCTTCGAGATCTTGTAGCAACGCAGCACGCAATCAGGGCGCAACGGGATGCGAACGCGCTCCAGGAATTCCCCGGGTTGCAGGTTCGTCATGCGGTAGTCCAGATAGAACGCTTCGATCGGGACCGTGCGTTGCTGGTCTGCGCGGCGCAGCACCAATTCTGCGCCCAGCGCGATGAGCACGGGCATGGAATCACCGATGGGCGAGCCATTGGCGACATTGCCGCCAATGGTGCCGGTATTGCGGATCTGTACCGATGCGAAACGGCGCAGCAGCTCCCCGAAGTCGGGATAGTGTCGGGCGATTGGTTGCATTGCACGCCCATGGCTCACCGCTGCACCGATGTCCAGGTATTGGTCGCACTCGGCAATGCTGGATAGCTCCACCACGCGATTGGTATCAATGAGGTTATCCAGCACTCGATGCTGCTTGGTGACCCACAGCCCCACGTCGGTGCCGCCGGCAAGCAGCGTGGCGTCCGGCTCGGCGGCAAGCCGCGTCGCCAGGGCATCGACGCTGCGCGGCGCGAAGTAGCGCCGTCCGTGGACACTCAAGTCCAGGGGCTCACCATCGTCAAGAGCCTGCAGTCTTGCCAGGGTCGCCGCTTCGCGCCGGGTGAAGTGGTCTTCTCGCTGTCCTGCACCCAACACTTCGCGGCCGGCATCGAGTATTGGCCGATAGCCGGTACAGCGGCACAGGTTGCCTGCCAGCACATCCTCCAGGCGCAGATCATCCTCGGCACTGCCCTGGTGGAATCGGGCAAACAGGGACATGACAAAGCCCGGCGTACAAAAGCCGCATTGGGAGGCATGGGCCTTAACCATGGCTGCCTGCACGGGATGCAAGGCGCCATCCGGGTCGCGCAGATGCTCGACGGTGATGAGTTGCCGGCCGTGCAAGACGGGAAGAAACAGGATGCAGGCATTGACGGCCGTGTAGGAGAGGCCGCCGTGGGCGTCGGGCTCGGCAAGGACAACGGTGCAGGCACCACAATCGCCCTCGGCACAACCCTCCTTGGTCCCGGTGCGTCGCGCCTCGGTGCGTAGCCACTCGAGTACGGTCATGTTCGGATCGACGCCAGTCAGCGACTGCTCCTCGAATCCGAGCAGGAAGCGGATTGCCTGCCCCATGTGTCACCTCAAGCTCTCCCTGAACTCAAAGTGTATACATTGTTTCCGAGCTTGCAAAGGCAATACAAATTATTGTTTTTAATTATTTTTTATAAATTTGCACTGTCGTGATGCACCATTGAAGAGGCCCGCACCGTGATGGTTCAAAAATTGAAGTGGATGCACTTTTCTCAATGAGCGTTGTGGTGAGGTGTGCCATGGAGCAAGTGCGGTTGCGGTGCGTTACGCGCTGCGCGCTAACACACCCTACAGCGGGCACGGCCTCCCGTAGGGTGCGTTAGGCCAAAGGCCGTAACGCACCACAACCGACGTGGCAATAGCACCCCATGGCCATGGCACAAACGGGGGGCGGGTGCGCCGCTCGGAGACCGTATGCAAGAGGGACCTCGCATACGAGCCCCCAGGGATGGGTTCACGGCGTGTCTTCGAGCGGCGCACCCGCCCCCCGTTCCCGGACGCCGCCATCCAGGCCATCAACCGATTTCGTGGTTGCTCATTTTCTCGATGGCGCGCACCAGGGCGGAGTGATCCCAGTCCTCGCCGCCATTGGCATTGCAGACGCTGAACATCTGCTGGGCGATGGCGGTGTTGGGCAGGGCGACGCCGAGCTCCTTGGCGCCGGACAGCGCCAGGTTGAGATCCTTCTGGTGCAGGCGAACACGGAAGCCCGGATCGAAGGTGCGCTTGATCATGCGCTCGCCATGGACTTCAAGAATCTTCGACGAGGCAAAGCCACCCATGAGCGCGGAGCGCACCTTGGCGGGATCGGCGCCAGCCTTGGATGCGAATGTCAGGGCTTCGGCAACAGCCTGGATGTTGAGCGCCACGATGATCTGGTTCGCGACCTTGCAGGTCTGGCCATCACCGTTGCCACCCACCAGGGTGATGTTCTTGCCCATCAGTTCGAAGAGCGGTTTGATCTTGTCGAAGGTTGCCTGCTCGCCACCCACCATGATGGTAAGAGCCGCGTTCTTGGCGCCCACTTCCCCGCCGGAGACCGGCGCATCCAGGTACTGGCCACCCTTGTCGTTGATTCGCTTGGCGAACTCCTTGGTGGCCATGGGCGAGATGGAACTCATGTCCACCACCACCTTGCCTTTGCTCAACCCCTCGGCAATGCCGTCGGCACCGAAAAGCACCGCTTCAACCTGCGGGGTATCGGGAACAATGGTGATGATGATGTCCGCAGCCTCGGCCACGGCCTTGGGCGTCGGCAACTCCTTCATGCCGGCATCCACCAACTCTTTCGGTGCGGCCTTGTGGTGCGTGCTGGTGAACAGTTCATGTCCGGCCGCGATGAGATGCCCCGCCATGGGTGCGCCCATGATGCCAAGACCAATGAATCCGATTTTACTCATGCCTGATAGTCCTCCAGTTCGAATTATGCTTTTCGGCGCTTTTCAGTCGTCCCGCGGTAGCCAAGCCAATCCCTCCGTGGTCCCGGCAGCGGGTTTGTACTCACATCCGATCCACCCCTGGTAGCCGATACGATCCAGGTGGGAAAACAGGAACGGATAGTTGATCTCTCCCGTGCCCGGTTCGTGACGTCCCGGGTTGTCGGCAATCTGCACATGAGCGATGCGAGGCAGATGCGCTTCCAGCGTATGGGCGAGATCCCCTTCCATGATCTGCATGTGATAGACATCGTACTGCAAACGCAGGTTATCCGACCCCACTTCATCCATGATGTCCAGCGCCTGCCGCGTACCATTGAGGAAGAAACCCGGAATATCCCGGGTATTGATGGGCTCGATCAGCAGGCGGATACCGGCCTTCTCCAGGACACCCGCCGCATGCCGCAGGTTGTCCACAAAGGTCGCCCGGGCATGCTCCTCCGTCAGCCCCTCGGGTGCAACACCCGCGAGGCAGTTCACCTGGCCACAGCCCAGGGTGGTGGCATATTCCACGGCAAGCTCCACCCCTTCACGGAACTCTGTCTGGCGATCCGGGTGACAGGCGATACCCCGCTCGCCGGCTTCCCAGTCGCCCGCCGGGAGATTGTGCAGGACCTGGGTGAGGTTGAATGTGCGCAGGCGGCGCGCCAGTTCGTCGGCGCTCCAGGCGTAGGGAAACAGGTACTCGACGCCACGGAAGCCGGCCCTCGCGGCGGCTTCGAAGCGTTCGGCGAAGTCCAGTTCATTGAACAGCATGGACAGATTGGCGGCGAATTTCGGCATGGGCACTCCTCTTGTTCTTTTGACTGATCGCAGGCCTCGACTAGGACAGGCGTTATAGCGACCCTACCGCATCAAGGGAAGCCCCGGGGCCATTCATGCGGCTGGCATTTGCCTGACACCGCGGAGATAGGTGGCCGTAATGTGGCGGTCATCTCCCAGGGTAAACAGGGCAAACAGGCGCTCCTCGATTGTCGTGGCGGCCCTGTCCCGCCGGCCGGTGAGCGGTGTGGCCGCGGGGTTGACGACGATGAAATCCGCCTCCATGCCCGGGTCGAAGCCACCGATACGGTCATCCAGGTATAGTGCACTGGCCCCGGCCCGGGTGCAGAGGTGGAGCATGGTGGCAGCGGACAGTGGCTGACCGTGCAGCGCAGACACCTTGTAGGCCTCCGCCGCCGTGCGCAGCATCGAGAAACTGGTGCCACCACCAACGTCCGTGGCCAGCCCCACCCGCATCCCCGCCTCACGGGCCTGGGCATAGTCGAACAGGCCACTCCCAAGGAACAGGTTTGAAGTGGGGCAGAAGGCAGCAGCCGCGCCCTGCTCCGCCATGCGCCGGCGGTCGTCGTCGTCCAGATGAATGCAGTGCGCAAAGACGGATCGTTCCCGCACCAGACCGTAGCGATCGTAGACGTCGAGGTAGCTTCGCTCATCGGGAAACAGCGCCCTCACCCAGGCCACCTCGGAGCTGTTCTCCGCCACATGGGTGTGTACGAACGTCTCCGGGTAGGCCCGGGCAAGGCGACCCGTGGCAGCAAGCTGCGCCTCACTGGAGGTCGGCGCAAAGCGCGGTGTTATTGCGTAAAGCAGCCGCCCCTGCCCGTGCCAGCGCTCGATCAGCGCCTGGCTGTCCCGGTAGCCCGACTCAGCGGTATCGAGAAGATTGTCCGGCGCATGGCGGTCCATCAGCACCTTGCCCGCGGCGATGCGCATGTCCCGGGCGGCGGCAGCGGCAAAAATGGCGTCCACGGACTGGGCATGGACCGTACCCAACACCAGGGCCGTGGTGGTGCCGTTGCGCAGCAATTCATCGATGAAAAATGCCGCCGTCTCCGCGGCGACTTCCGCATCGCCAAACGCGGCCTCCGCCGGGAAAGTGTAGCGATTCAGCCATTCCAGCAACTGTTCACCGTAACTGGCGATGATGTCCGTCTGGGGATAGTGGATGTGCGTGTCGATCAGCCCCGGCAGGATCATCGACCCCGAGTGATCCTCGACCGGCAGGTCTTTAAGGTCAGAACGCAGCAGCGTCGTCGCCGGACCGATGCGCTGCACGTGGCCGTCGTCCACCAGCATGACGCCATCGTCGAAGGTCTCCAGCGTCGGCTGCCCACCCGCTTCACGGGGGCAGTGCACAATGGTGCCGCGAACAAGGTAAGCCATGACCACTCCGGATAACCGCGAGACCTTACGCGCCGACACTATCCCCGACTACACTGGCGCACAAGCCTCCGCTTCCCAAAGGCACCGACCATGCAGATCGAATTCTTTTTTGACACCGTAAGCCCCTACAGTTACGTGGCCGCATCACAGGTACCGGCGCTGGAGAGGCGCACTGGTGCAACGGTTCGCTGGCGGCCCTTTTTTCTCGGTGGACTGTTCAAGACCATCGGCAATCGCGCGCCCCTGGAACTGCCTGCCAAGGCGCGCTATCTCTGGCACGACCTGGAGCGCCTGGCCCGCTTTCATGGCATTGCGCTGCGCAAGCCCGACAACTTTCCTTTCAACAGCCTGACGGCACAACGCGCACTGGCGGCAATGGATGACGACGCCTGCCGCGCGGCGGCGCAGCAATTATTTCAGGCCCGTTGGGCCGAGGGGCGGCCTATCGACGAGGAGCAGTCGCTCACCGGCATACTGGGATCGGAAGCCCTGGCTGGTGCGGGCACGGCGGGCGCCAGGGATGCACTGAAGGCGAATACGGAGGAAGCTGCAGAACGCGGCGCCTTCGGTGCCCCGACCTTTTTCATCGGCGACGCGCTTTTCTTCGGCTGTGACCGACTGCATATCATCGAGGCGGAACTACTCGCCGGACGCTGACCCCGCATCCACCGGCCCCCAGGCCTTGGGCATGAAGCTGTGCAGCCAGACCGTGGGTGTCTCGCGATCGTAGATCAGCTGCCCCAGGCCGATAACCTGATCGCGGAAGCGTACGATCACATGCCCCGGCCCACTGCAGCGCAGCAGCTGGTCCGGCTCCATCACGGCTGTCTCGCGGCGCTGGTACAAGCCCAGCTGCCCGGCATCGAGGTCCACCACGTTGCGACTTGCATGGTGCCCCAACAGCAGCACGGCGGCGGTGGTGGGTTTCAGTGGCAGGCTCTTGCGCCGGACCATTGGCAGACCGAGCACATCCGGCGCCGGCGCCTGGGGCGCCTGGTGATCACTGGAGATCGCATGAATATGGCGGCCGCCGCGCCGCACGAGCTGCAAACCGTCCCACACCGCGCTGGACATGCCGAAACGTTCGGAAAAGGGCTGTTTCCATTCGTCCGGGGCTGCCGCCGGCCGAAAGAATGCCGCTGCCTCATCCGGGCCCGGCGCAGTTGCTGCCTTGTCCAGAACAACCACGAAGAATCCACCGCTGTCATTGTGGTGGGGCCAGATGCGGGCGGCACCAACAAGGACCGGATCGAAGGATTGATCCCCCCAATGCAGTAGCCCCGGTGCATGGTTGAGACCGGGAATCCGAATGGGCCGGACTTGCAGGCTGCCGGGATGGGCCCGCAACACTGCGTCCACGACGGCTTCGTTCTCCTCCGGAGAGAAGGTGCAGGTGGAATAGACGATTCGACCGCCTGGCCGGGTCAGTGACACCGCCCTAGTGAGAAGGCGTTGCTGGATGCGCGCGGTGCGCTGCCGGACATCATCGGCAACAATCTGCGGCACTCGACTCTTGCGGAAGGTCCCCTCGCAGGTGCAGGGGGCATCCACCAGGACGCGATCAAAACCACCGGCGCGGGCATGCAACCCCTGGCCATCACGCACCGTGACCGAGACATTCACCAGGCCCAGGCGTTTGGTGGTCTGGCGAATGGCGGGAATGCGGCCCCTGCTGCTGTCGTTGGCAACCACCGTACCCCGGTTAGCCATGGCGACGGCGATCTGTGCGGTCTTGTTGCCGGGAGCGGCGCAAAGGTCGAGCACCCGATCACCGGGCTGTGGATCGAGACAGGTTACGGGCACCATGGAGACCTCTTCCTGCACCTGGAACAGGCCTGCAAAAAAGCCCCAGTGCAGTCCGGGCCGGGCCTCGGCGTCGAGCCGCAGGCCCTGATCCCACCAGGGCAGCGCGGTGCTCGCGAGGCCGTCCTCCCGCAGCAGTTCTGCCAGTCTTTCCCGACTGATGCGCAGGCGATTGGCCCACAGCGTTTGTGGCAAGGGGCGGCGTAACGCGGCAAACAGGGCATCCGCATCGTCGATGATGGTCGCGTAGCGGGAGAAGATTCGCTCAGCGAGGGCTTCCCGATCCGGGAACCGGGCCCGGGGATCAAGCGGCCTGGTCATGGGCGCGGGGACTTTGCTCCAGGGTTGATCGACTGTTGCCCATGGGCACGCCGACGGTGTCATCTTCCTCGAATTCCTCGGCGGCATTCTCGCCCTGGCCGAGAAACACATCCCGATAGGAGGTGTACATCACCGCGCCGAAGAACGGAATCATCACCAGGCCGAGCCAGCCCACGGTCAGGAAGAGCACGCCAAGGGTGATGACCAGCACCCCGGACAGGCCCAGCATGGGTACCGGGTTGAGGGGGTACGCTTTGGCACTGACCACCATGGAGGGCGGCAGCGGCGGGCTGTGCAGGACCATCATTGGCAGCAGAAACCATTGGCCAAAAGCCAGCAACAGCAGGAGCCCGGCCAGCAGCGCCAGGCCAAGCAGTATGCCCGGCACGAGGATCGGCCCAACCAGTGTCATTCGCAGGGGCTCGGCGGCCGGCAGCCCGTCGCTGCCGATGGGGCTCCACAGGCCTAGACCCTGTACAACGGTCTGAAAGCTCCCGGCCAGGGGCTGCAGCATCAGCTCCAGCCCTGTCTGCAGGGAGAAAAGCGCCGCCGCCACACCCAGAGCCAGCACGCAGTGAGTATTCTCCGGCAACAGGTCGGCTATCCGCCGGCGCTTGCTCTCGTCAGCTGCCGCCGCAAGGCGAATGAATACAGTCAATCCCAGCATGGCGAGGAAGAAGAAAACGAACGAGCGCAACACACCAAAGGAAATTCGATGGGTGAGATAGAACAGCACCAGTAATGCAACTGCCCAGCACAGCGTCTGGCCGGGGCGCCGGCGCAGCAGCGCATACGCTTCCGTGAGCCAGCGTAGCCAGGCATCCGGCTCGGTTTCCCTTGGCCCCAGGGCGGGCATGTGCGTCTCCTGCGCAAGACTTTGGCGATAGACCGGCGATTGAAACCCAGATGACGGTCGCCGTCAAAGCGCATCGCTTCCGGAGGCACCCTCCCGGGCATGATCCAGCCAGTCCACGAAACGCGCCCGGGTCTGCGCATCGTTGAAGCTCTGGATATGACCGGTCTGCGGCAGCAGCCAGAGCTCGCTGGGATCGTTAGCCGCGTCGTGCAGACGCTGCGAATGATGGGGCGGCACGATCCAGTCGTCTTCCCCGGCGATCAGCAACAACGGCACCGGCGCGATGCGATGCACCCGGGTCAACGGTGAGTAGCGATTGGATATGGTCAGCGACAACGGCCACTGCAGCGGCCAGGTCAGCCACAGTTCACCGAACTTCTCCCTGGCGATGCCCCGGTAGCTACTGAAGGCGCTATCCGCCACGACACCGGCGAGGTCTGAGCCCAGTTCGGACTCCGCCGCCACGGTGAGCGCAACCGCGCCGCCAAGGCTCTGCCCGAGCAATATCGTCGGCAATCCGTAGTCCGCACCCCGCCCCAGCAACCAACGCAGCGCAGCCTCGCTATCGCGATGGATACCGGAGACATCGGCACTGCCTTCGGAGAGACCGAACCCCCGATAATCCAGCAGCAGCACCTCGTAGCCGTGCTCCGGTAACCAGTACACGGAAGCCAGGTGCGTGCTGATGTTCTCGGCATTGCCGTGCAGAAACAGAACCTGACCACGGACCTCCGATTCCTCCACGGGTAGCAGCCAGGCGTGCAGCGCCACCCCGTCGGCGGACTCAAGCCAGACATCCTCGTAGGCAATGCCGGCGGTGGCCGGATCCCAGCGGTGGCCGGATTCCGGCTGCAGGAACAGGCCGGTACACCCAGCAAGCCCCAGGACAAGCAATGCGCAGAGCAGACTCCGGAACACGTCAGAAATACCCGTAGAGCGTCATGCGCAAGCTGGTCTCGGTAGAATCGAAGTCCTGCTCGCGGGAGACGCCGAGGCGCAGTGAAGCCTGCTCGCCCAGAGTGGTGGACTGCGCGAGGTCAAGCCGCCAGGCGCTGGATGACGTGTCAGTGTAAGCCTGGCCGATGGCGGTCGCCCGCCAGCGCAGGCGTTCGCCACCGAGAAACAGGTCCAGCCGCGGCCCCGCGCCGGCGCGGGCCTTGTCGGGCAGGCGTTCGCTGGCCCAGGCATCGACCTCCACCCCGGCCATTGCGCTAACCGGGGCCGACCAGGGTTGCCAGGCGTAGCCGCCGCCCCCCGCCACGCCACCCATCAGGGAGCGTCTGGCGGCCGGCCTGAGACGTTGCTCGAAGCCGCCACGTATCCGCCATGACCAGTTGCGGAAGAACTGATCCCGGGGCGCGATGGATTCGATGTCCACAAACATCAGGCGCTCCAGCAGGGGGCGATCCCGTTCCATGTCATAGCGCAGTTCGAGATCACCGTAGGCGATGTGCGCACCCGGAATATAACCCGCCGGCGGATCAAGGAAATCGTGATAAGCCGGACGCCAATGGAGGCCAACAAAGTTGCCATCGCCACGCCGACCGCCACCAAGCCCCATGCGCAAGGTGCCATGCCCCTCGTCAGGCCGAACCGCAGGAGTTTCTACGTCAACGGGCTCGGTTCGGCGGGCAAGCTGACTGCGGACCAAAAGCAATTCACGCATGCGCTCGCGCTCGTCGGCGTCCGTCTGGCCACGGCTGTGCTGGAAATGCAGATACCCGTAGGCCGTCTCCACCAACTCGGCCAGCGCTACCTCATCCAACGTGTCCAGCGGCGCATCGCCTGCCTCCAGCCGGCTCTGCGCGAGGCCCAGCGTCCGATCCTGCGCCTCGGCGTCGAGCCGCGCCAGGCGCTGCTCCAGCACCGTGCGTTCCGCCGGGCGATAAACCACCTCGGCAAACAAGCCCTCTTCCTCCAGTACAACACGTACCGTATCGGTAGGAATGGCGTACCAGTTGAAGCGATCGGACAGCGCCATGCCGGGGCGGGCCACGTCAAGCAACCCCAGCAGCCGGTAGGAACAGTTCTGGTAAAGAAAGAAATACGGGAATGCGACGCCCTGGAGTTCCCAGGTGTGCATCAGCAGCCGCTCGACCTCTTCGGGGGTCAGGTCCAGCTCGTATTCCCAGAGATCGCGATTCTCCAACGCGTTGTATTCCCGCACCTTCTCGTAGTACGGCATAATGGAGAAAAGGCCCGGATAACCACCGGTCAGGCCACGCACCGCAAAAACAAAACCGCTGCTCTCATCCGTGGCGGCAGCATGGTTGATCACGTAGGACAGCAGGCGGCTGCTCCCAGGCTCCTGCTCCTGATCCAGCCGCAACAGGGTATGGCCGAACATGGAGGCCGGGTTGTTCAGATACGCGGCTGCAAAGATCAGTGTGACCCGATGGGGATTGATGGCATCCCGCCAGGCTTCATACTGCTCGCACACTGGTTGAGGCAGCGCGTTGCCGTCCCAGTCAAGACGGTCTTCTAGCCACCGAAAGCGAGCGGGGAAGCGGCACTGGGGATGCTGGGCGCCCTCCTCCACGGCGTCCAGCGGAAGAAAGAAGGCAGCCAGGGTGGCATCAAGCTCGGCCTGCGGGTCTCGCCAACCCGCCTCGGCGTTGAAGAATGCCGTGGTCCGGGTTGCACTCCGTCGCCCGGGCAGAAAACGCCGCTCGCGGTAGTGCAGCAGGTCCTGCCATTCCCGGGTTTGGGATAGCCTGGCCTCACGGGCCTGGATCTGGAGGGTTTCGAGAGGGGTGGCCCCCGCCGTGCCACTGATGGCGGCAAGCACCAGCAGTAGCAGGCCGACGGGCGTCAGGAGGCGCCAGGTCATGCGTGCTATCCAGTCAAAGCAAACGGCGCCGGAAAGGCGCCGTTTGCAAGCAAGAGTCTATCCGTTACGCGCTGTAGCGTACCAGGCGCTCATCACGCCGCAGCGTTTCGTCAATGGCAGAAATCACGTCTTCCGCAGTGACGTCGGCGCTGGGGAAGATATTGCCGTAGTTGCTCTGCAGAGCCGTGAAGAAATGCTCCCGGTCGTCGGCTTCGATGCCCATCAGATCAGCCAGCACGTCCAGTGACTCACCAGAGCCGATGGACATGTCGCGGGCGATCATGTCGATGTTTGAACCGGTGTACATGCCCAGCGCCGCCGAGGAACGGATGACGCCGTCCTGCTCGCAGCCCAGGGTGCCGGAGGTGATGCCGAAGGTCTGGTTACCGGAGGTGCCGTTGGTGGTCACTGCCAGGACCTGGGGGAAAATGCCCTGCTGCCCATCCCACAACATGCTGCCGAGGCCACAGCCGGTGCTGTCGGCGGCTGCATTCATGCTGAAGGGCGCCACTGCGCCGGCCAATGCGATTGCGATGAGTTTCCGTTTCATAAGTGATGACTCCTGACTGTTGCTTGTTACGTCCATGGCCCGGATCTGGTACCGGAAGAATCACGCTCTCGTGGAACGTGCGGGTGCGGCAATGCTTCTTGTTGCTATAAAGCAACAATGTTGCACCTCCACAACAGAGGATAGTCGATTTTGATAACTCTGCTCGATAATAATAAGAATGATTTTCAATTGTATTTATCGATTAAAACCTCTCATACTATAGACACAACCAATGAGAGGCCGGCCATGAGAGATTTCATCAAGACTTTGACCTTCGCAGTTACCCATATGGTGGTGGCATTCGCTGTGGTCTTTGCCCTGACCGGCAGCATGATCATTGGTGGACTGGTCGCCCTGATCGAACCCCTGGCGAACACCGTCGCGTACTTTCTGCACGAAAAAATCTGGAGACGAATCCCGGAGACTGCATGATCGACACGCTCACCGCACTGACCGACGGCATTCCACTGTTTTACATCGCGGCGGGTGCCGCCCTGATCGCGGGGCTTGCCACCTGCCTCGGCGCCATCCCGGTGTTCTTCCTGCGGCAGCTCTCACCCCGCCTTGAAACGGCGATGATGAGCTTTGGCGCAGGCGTCATGCTCGCCGCCACGTTTTTCTCCCTGATCGATCCCGGCCTGCGCATTGCAGGTGATCTGACTGAAACGCTCGTGGCACCACCGCTGTGGATCGGTTTGGCCATGCTGCTCGGCGCCGGGCTCTTCCTCGCTGCTGATCGTTACCTGCCCCATGAGCACTTCATCAGCGGACCTGACGGCGTGACGGTGGATCACTCCCGGTTGCGCAAGGTCTGGCTGTTCGTGATCGCCATCGCCATCCATAACTTTCCGGAGGGGCTGTCAGTCGGGATTGGTTTTGCCGGGGATGATTTCGGCAACGGGATCGCGATTACCACCGGGATCAGCCTCCAGAACCTCCCGGAAGGGCTGGTCGTGGCTGTAGCACTGCTTAGCGTGGGTTACAGCCGCCTGCAGGCATTCAGCGCTGCAGCCCTGACCGGCCTGGTCATGTCACTGGGCGGTATCGTTGGCGCCGCCTTCATCGGCCTGGCCGGCAGCGCCCTCATGCCCTGGGCGCTGGGTTTCGCAGCGGGTGCCATGCTGTTCGTCATCATCGACGAGATC
Source organism: Natronocella acetinitrilica (assembly GCF_024170285.1). Taxonomy (NCBI): domain Bacteria; kingdom Pseudomonadati; phylum Pseudomonadota; class Gammaproteobacteria; order Chromatiales; family Ectothiorhodospiraceae; genus Natronocella; species Natronocella acetinitrilica. The sequence goes on along the minus strand of NZ_JALJXV010000008.1, from coordinate 761 downwards.
ATTCCCGAGACCCACCGGCGGGGCTTCGAACGCGAGGCCAACCTGGGATTCATGGTGGGCTTTATCCTGATGATGTTCCTCGACCTGACTCTGGATTAGCAGCAACAGCACTTCGCCTCGGTTCAGCCTGCTGAGCCTGTCAATCGGCAGGCTGGAAGGCAAAGGGCGCGGCCGGTTCGAATGCCGCCGAGACTTCGCCCGACATGACCCGTTCCATGTCCACGCCCAGATCCAGCTTGACCACGTCGCTGCCCTTGGAAAAGTCGAGGTTGTCCAGATCGACCCAGAACACGCTGGGCGAGATCACGGATTCGAAGTAATAGCGCCGGTCCTTGTGGTCCGCGACCACCCGCCATCGTGTGGTGGACAGGTTCGGCGCGTCCGCCACGCTGATGCCCCATGGGACCGATGCCTGCCGGATTACGCTGAATACCGAGGCAGCCGCGATGCGGGGATCAGCGCTTTGCGTCACTGCATTGATGTAGAAATGGGCCCTGACAAACCGATCCGAAGCACGCACCGTTCCCGGGAGGAACTCTCGCGGGTTCACGTTCTGCCAGTACTCCAGAACCGCAAGTTGCCGGTCATAGGTCGGCTCGTTGGTCATGACCTGATAGGACCGATCGTGCCAGATGGTCATCTCGCCCTCGACAAACTCGATGACAGTGTCGCCTTCCCCGAAAATTGGTCCATTGAAAACTGGAGGTCTCCGGGCAGACTAAGCCCAAGGAGGCCCAGATGCGCAAGAGCAGATTCTCAGA